>CAYZOR010000001.1:0-40455 GCA_964479895.1 uncultured Candidatus Izemoplasmatales bacterium
GTACAAATTTAGATGAAAAAGTAAAAGATGGACTTGTTTTACTTGATTTTTATGCTGATTGGTGTGGACCATGTAAAATGATCGGACCAGTTTTAGATCAAGTCGCAAGTGAAAACGACGATATTAAAGTTGTTAAGGTGAATGTTGATGAAAACATAGGACTTGCACAACAATACGGTGTACAAGGAATCCCTTCACTTTTTGTATTAAAAGATGGAGAAGTTGTAAGCCAAAAAGCAGGATTCATGCCTAAAGACGCTTTAGTTGACTGGGTAAAAGAAGCATAAGTATTAAAAAAAGCCTTCTAAAAGGCTTTTTTTTATGGAAAACGTTCGTTATAATTAAATAATATAGTAGAATATTGGTGATAATGTGGATGGAATTATTGTTTTAAACAAACCTTTAAATATGAGCTCTCATGATTGTGTGAATTATTTAAGAAAAGCATTAGGAACTAAAAAAATAGGCCATGCTGGAACGCTCGATAAAGAAGCTTCAGGGGTGCTTGTTTTAGGGGTAAATAAAGGCACTAAAATTATGCCTTATATTAATCAAGATGACAAAGGGTATGAATTTAGTGTGGTGTTTAATCAAAAAACAGATACCCTCGATCATACTGGAACGCTTTTAAAAGAAATTGCATTCAATGATTTTTCGAAGATTGATGCGATCATACAAAGGTTTAAAGGCACCTACCTTCAAACCCCGCCAAGCTATAGTGCAGTCAAAGTAAAAGGCAAAAAATTGTATGAGTACGCTAGAAACAATGACCCCCTTCCAAACGTCCCACCAAGACGCCTAACAATTCACACATTAAAGCGTAAAAGTGATATTGAATACAGGAATGATGGCACTGCCCACGTTGATTTTTATGTGTTAGGCTCAAAGGGACTATATGTAAGAAAACTGGCATTGGACATAGCGAAATCATTAGGAACCGTTGCCCATACAAAACGTATTCATCGGGTTTTATCAGGAACGTTTAACATAGAAGAAGCCAATACGTTAGAGGCCATTAAAAATGGAACCTATACAATCCTTTCATTAAATGAAGCCATTCGTTCTTTAAAGACTTATAAGGTTCAATATGATGATCTGTCAAAAGAAACCATTCTTCATGGAAAGCATTTAAGAATTGATTCCAATGACGCTTATTTAAAAATCATCGATCAAGACAACACATTATTAGCGATTTATAAAAAGGTAGCCAACCATACGTTTAAACCAGACAAAGTATTTATTGAAGGAGTCTACTAATATGAATATTATAGAGTTAACCCCCCACACAATAAAACCGAACACAGCCGCTGCGGTTGGTTTTTTTGATGGCGTTCACAAAGCCCACGAAGTGTTGATTGATCGAATGATCGAAAGAGCGGATAAACGCAATCTAAGAAAAGCTGTTATTACATTTGATAAACATCCTAAACAAGTGCTTTTTAATTTGGATTATTACTTCATCACGCCGTTTGAACAAAAAATTGAAAAGCTTAAACAATTTGATATTGATGAAATTTATGTTATCCGTTTTACGAAAGCAATTGCGTCTATGAATCCTAAAGTGTTTATTGATCAATATCTCGCGAACTTGAAATTGCTTATTTGTGGGTTTGATTTTAAATTTGGTGAAAAAGCCAGTGGAGATATTGGACTTTTAAAAACCTACGCAGATTTTGAAACCGATGTGATTGAAAAACAGACCTACAGTGGGTATAAAATTGGATCAAGTCATATTAGAAACCTTATTTTAGGGGGGTTGGTTGATGAAATCCCACCTTTATTAGGGTCGTTTTATAGAATTAAGGGAACCGTCATTTCAGGGATGCAAAAGGGAAGAACCATTAACTATCCAACCGCGAATATTGATGGGGGGTCATTTCTATATCCGAAACGTGGTGTCTATGCCACGATGAGCAAAGTAAAAGGAACATGGTATCAATCAATGACCAGTATTGGATTCAATCCAACACTAAACCCACAAAAAGGGTTAAGTGTAGAAAGCTATTTGTTTGATTTTTCAAGCGATATTTACGGACAAAATATAGAGACCGTATTTGTAAAACGCTTAAGAAACGAAGAAAAATTTGATTCCAAAGACGCATTAATTCAACAAATTGATCAAGATGGAGAAAAAACCCTAAAGATTTTAAAAAAGGTTAAAGATGATGCGCGAATCTATCACTAAATACGCTACCATTTGGTTTTTAGGTCTGAGTTTTTCTATGTCATGGATTTTCTTTGAGATAGCATCTTTAATAGAGTCAGGAGCGCTTCTTATTCTATTGGGATTAAATATTCCTATGATGATAGCGGTGCTTCTTACACTATTTATAAAGGGAAAACTCACGATGCCCCCTTTAAAAACGCATTTCATTACTTTGGGTTTTTATTTCCTATTAGTGATTATATTTATGCATTCCATTTTAAATACCCCTCTGAATTTGGTAACAATTTTTCTTGCGGTTTTTGTGGCTGATTTGCTCGCATTTAATATAAGCCAAACGTTTGATAAAAGAAAATGTTGTTATCTATTAAGAACGATGTATGATATAAAAAGTCATGCTGCGACATTATTGATGGGCATTATACTTTATTTAGTAATCACTATTTT
The DNA here is from genome assembly GCA_964479895.1 of uncultured Candidatus Izemoplasmatales bacterium. GTDB lineage: Bacteria > Bacillota_I > Bacilli_A > Izemoplasmatales > Izemoplasmataceae > B1SED10-225. The sequence continues at coordinate 2,612 of CAYZOR010000001.1, forward strand.
CATGTATTTTTACGGATTTGAAAGTGCGCTAATTTTATCGATAGGCGAGCTTCATATTTTAAGTATCAGTGTTTTCATATTGTTCATCGCATTTTTCTTACTAGGCGCGAGCGCTGTAATGGCTTTTAAAGGGTTTTTGCTTCCTGTCTTAACCGTTCGTTTTTCGCCGTTAATCTCTAGTGTCATTTTTACAAGTATATATTTTCTTTGGTTCATGCCTATTTATCAATATGTTATGGAGGTTAAATGGAATACTTTAATCAATGGTTTTGCTTGGTTAGTGGTGCTTAATATCATTATCATTTGGTTGTATTTTAAATGCCGTGCTTCACTACTTATCATAGGTCTAGTTACTGCAGTGCTTATCAGTACATTCATCATTTTTGATTTTACAATGAATGATTTAAGAATAATTTTTATAGCCGGTGCATTATTTGCAAGTTTAATTGTCATTTTTGACCCCTTAATGAAAAACCAACCGAAGGCTTTAACATTTTTAAAAACCCATTCCGATATTGATTATTAAAATGCTTATAATTTACTTGCATTATGCAATAATTGTGCTATAATATTTTTTGCGCCTGATACATGGATTAACGTCCCTCAACGTTCTTCTAAGTTTCAGGGGTCAAAATTGAATTCAAGGAGGATATATTATGTCATTAAACAAAAATGAAAAACAAGCGCTTGTTGAAAAGTTTCGTTTAAAAGAAGGCGATACTGGGTCTACAGAGATTCAAGTTGCAATCTTAACAAAAGAAATTGAAAAGTTAAACGTTCATTTAAAAATGCATAAGCACGATTTCCATTCACGTCGTGGATTATTACAAAAAGTTGGACATCGTCGTCATTTAATGAATTACTTAAAAAACAAAGATGTAGAACGTTACCGCAAGCTAATTAAAGAACTTGGATTAAGACGATAATTAAAACAGGTGGATAATCCACCTGTTTTATTTTTTTAGTTTAAACCTTTCATAAATAAGATGTGTGTTCTATAATAGTTATGAGTAGAAAGGGGGCATTACATTGGAAAAATATCCAAAGCCACTTCAAACGTTGATTTATCTAGCGATTATTGTGTTATCGCTTGTTGTTGCCTTGTTGCTTAATCAATTGATGGGCGATTTAATTTCGCGCTTTTGGCAAGCTGCCACATCAATTATATTGCCGTTTTCTATTGCTTTATTTATTAGCTATTTAATGGCCCCGCTGTTTCAACTTTTAGAAAAAAAGTTTAAACAACCGAACCGTTTCCTCAATACCATTATCATCTTTGGTGGGGTAGGGATTCTTTTGTTTTTCTTTTTAAGGTTTGCGGGGACAATGATTTATGAACAAGGTAGAATTTTCATTGAAAATGATTGGCCGAATGTACAAAATGCCATCCTTTCTTTTGTTGATTCATCGCCTTTTTTCCGTGATATCTATAATCGAGTTACTGAAATATTTACCATAGAAAGCATCGCAGAGATGGAGCTTGATGTTTTTGCGGTTTTTCAAAGTGTAACCAATATAATCATTACGATTGTATTGGTACCAGTTTTTCTATTTTTCATTTTAAATGATCGCGATAAAATTTATGAAGGCGTCATTATCATGTTTCCTAAAAAAACAAGGACGCATGCGATTAATTTATTAAATAGAGCGAATGCGGTTATCACACAATATTTTAACGGACGATTCATTACCATGTTTATTATGGCGATTGTGTTTACTGTGATGTTTTTTGTTTTAGGGTTTAGAGAAAGAAGTTTCTTGTTTGGCTTTATGTTAGGATTTTTTGATATTGTGCCTTATGTAGGGCCTTTTATTGCGATGATTTTACCTGTTTTATATAGTTTAACCGATGATACACTACGTTTTGGTGAGTTTGCGCCGGTGGTGATTACACTGAGTGTCATTGTTGGTCAAATCATTCAAAACAACGTTGCTCAACCCCTTATTATGGGAAAAGAAACAAAGATTCATCCTTTATTGGTCTTAAGCGCTTTTGTGTTCTTTGGGTATTTATTTGGTGTTGTAGGAATTATCTTAGCCATCCCAATTACAGGAATGATTCGCACAACGTATCATTATTTCTTAGAGTTACATGAAGAAAAAATTGCGTTGAAGAAACAAGAAAAAGAATTAATGAATGAGGAGAGTGAACCAAATGAAAGTCATTAAGAATGCGACGCTTTACACGATGGAGTCTATCAACAACGAAAATGGTTTTGTCGCTTTTAAAGACGGTAAAATTGAAGCCGTTGGAAGAGACTTTGACCCTGAGAAATTTAAAGGGTATGAGATTATTGATGCAAAAGGCAAAATTTTAACGCCTGGTTTAGTCGAGCCCCATAGTCATTTAGGCATTATGGAAGAAGGCATTCAATTTGAAGGCAGTGATGGAAATGAATTAACCAATCCTATCTATCCTGAATTGCGAGGCATTGATGCGCTAAATCCAAATGACAGTGCGTTTAAAGAGACGATTAAAAATGGCATTACTACCATTGTAAGTGGTCCTGGTAGCGGCAATATCATTGGTGGGACCTTTACGGCGATTAAACCTTATGGTAATACCATAGATGATATGGTGATTAAAGAAGAAGTATGCATGAAAATGGCACTTGGAGAAAATCCCAAACGAGTGTATTCAAACCAAAAAAAGAATCCTTCAACAAGAATGGCTTCTGCGGCGCTTATTCGTGAGTGGTTAAGTAAAGCTAAAGATTATTATCAATCAAAAAAGGCCTATGAAAAAGGCAATGGTGAGAAGCCGAAATTTGATATGAAATTAGAAAGTTTATCGCGTGTTTTTGATAACATGTTTGTTAAAATACATGCCCATAGAAGCGATGATATTATGACCGCTATTCGAATTGCGAAAGAATTTGATATCGAAATAACCATTGAACACGCAACCGAAGCGCACTTAATCGCCAACAGTGTAAAAGAAAGTAATGTGAACGTTATTTTAGGGCCAACGATGGGGGCAGCGTCTAAATATGAAACGAAGAACCGTTCGTTTGAAAGCGGAAAAATTTTAGATGATTTGGGCATTGAATTTGCGATTATGACCGATCACCCTGTAATTCCGATTCAAAACAACTTGATTCAAGCCGCTTTATTTGTTAAAAACGGCTTGAATGCTCAAAAAGCGTTAGCAGCACTTACAATTAATGCGGCTAAACTGAATAAACTAGATGATAGACTCGGATCAATTAAAGTCTCTAAAGACGCAGATTTGGTTCTTTGGGATGGCGATATTTTTGATATCATGACACGTCCAAGCCATGTCTTTATTGATGGTCAGTCATTTAAAATTACATAAAGGGAGATTATAATGGAATGGTTTTTATCGCTCAATCCAATTTTAATTTATTCGTTATTATTTATCGGTAAAATTATTGAAGTTGGAATGGCTACAGTTAGGTTAGTATTTATTACCAAAGGCGAAAAATTTAAAGGAAGCGTGATTGGCTTTTTTGAAGTAATAATATGGGTCTTAATTACCGCAACTGTCTTAGTTGATATAACAGACGACCCTATAAAAGTTGTGGTGGTTTCTTTAGCGTTTGCATTCGGAATTTATTTTGGCTCAATCATTGAAAGCAAAATTGCGATTGGAACGGTTAAAGTCGAAGCAATCTTAAAAAAACAACACGGAAAAAGAGTGTCTGTGGCATTAAGAGAAATGGGCTTTGGCGTTACAGCGGTCGATGCGTATGGAAAAGATGACCGTAAAGAAGTTTTGCATATGCACATCCCAAGAAAAAGAATTGAAAAAACCATTAAATTGTTACGTTCGTTCCAAGAAGATGTGATGATTACGGTTAATGATATTCGACCAATTATTGGTGGTCATGGCATTTTAAAAAAATAAAAGTCTAATCATTTGATTGATTAAATTGTAAGAGAATAGGCATTCCATACTGTAAAAAATGCTTAAATTATGATATGATAACTTGATAGATAAATAGTTTAGAAAAGAGGAATAAATTAATATGAGTAAAGCGAGAAAGTTTGAATTAGATCTCGATGGAAAAAAGATTGTTATAGAAATTGGTGAACTGGCGAAGCAAGCCACTGCGGCCGCAATGGTGCATTATGAAGATACATCAGTATTAAGCGTAATGCAAGCTTCAAGAGAACCAGTTGATATGGATTTTTTCCCATTGATGGTCAACTATACTGAAAAACAATACGCTGCTGGAAAAATCCCGGGGGGATTTTTCAAACGTGAAGGAAAACCTTCAGACAACGAAACATTGACGGGCCGTTTAATCGACCGTCCTTTAAGACCATTATTTCCAGATGGGTTTAGACATGAAATTCAAATTATTAACACCGTAATGAGTGCGAATACGGATTATTCACCTGCGATGAGCGCAATGTTAGGCTCATCCATTACATTAGGGATTTCATCAATGCCTTTTGATGGACCGATCGCTGGGGTAAGTGTAGGACGTACCAATGGAGAATTTATTTTAAATCCAAGTGAAGAGGAAATGGAATATTCTGATATTGATCTCATCGTTGCGGGAACTTACGATGCGATCAACATGGTTGAAGCAGGCGCTAAAGAAGTGGATGAAGATACCATGTTAGATGCAATCTTGTTTGCGCATGAGTGGATTAAAAAGTTAGCAACTTTCCAACGTGAAATTATTGCTGAAATTGGGCAAGAAAAAATGGAATTCACCCCGAGTGAAAAAGATAAAGAAGCCGTTGATTATGTTCAAAAAACGTTTGGATCAAGAATTCAAGACACGGTTCAATCATACGATCGTGAACGAAGAAGTGAAGACAGTAGAACCTTTAAAGATGAAATTGAAGCATACTTTGAAGATACCTTTGCTTCACTTGATGAAGACACGTATAATGCTAAATTAAAAGATGCGAAAAAAACAGTTGACGAATTGATAACTGCAGAAATTCGTCGTATGACCGTTGAAGAAGAAGTGCGAGCGGATGGGCGTAAGCTTGATCAAATTCGAGCCCTTGAAAGCAAAGTTGATATTTTCAAACGTACCCACGGAAGCGCACTGTTTACACGGGGCCAAACGCAAGCTTTATCGCTTACAACCTTAGGCGCATTGGGAGAACACCAAAAAATTGATGGACTAGGGGAAGGCATTGAGACAAAACGTTTTATGTTACATTATAATTTCCCACCTTATAGTGTTGGTGAAACAGGTCGTTATGGTCCTCCAAAACGCCGTGAAATTGGACACGGTGCCTTAGGTGAACGTGCATTAGAACAAGTGATGCCAGATGAAGAAGATTTCCCTTATACCGTTCGAGTCGTATCAGAAATATTAGAAAGTAATGGCTCAACGTCACAAGCTTCAATATGTGCAGGCTGTATGTCTTTAATGGCAGCAGGGGTTCCGCTTAAAGCGCCTGTGGCAGGGATTGCAATGGGGCTTATTAATGAAGGCGACAAAAACATTGTTTTATCAGATATTCAGGGATTAGAAGATCATATCGGTGATATGGACTTTAAAGTTGCGGGTACAAAAGAAGGGATTACTGCCCTTCAAATGGATATTAAAATTTCAGGATTAAGTAAAGAAGTGTTAAAAACTGCTTTATCGCAAGCAAAACGTGGACGTTTAGAAATCTTAGACAACATGTTAGAAGCCATTGATGGACCGCGCCCTGAAGTTTCTAAGTACGCGCCAAAAGTTAAAATTATGGTGATTGACCCAGAAAAAATCCGTGATGTTATTGGACCGGGTGGAAAACAAATCAGTAAAATTGTTGAAGATAATGACGATGTTAAAATCGATATCGAGCAAGATGGACGCGTTACGATTATGCACCATGAAATCGAACCGATTAATAAAGCCATTAAACAAATTGAAGATTTAGTCCGTGTTGCGAAAGTTGGCGAAGTTTATAATGGAAAAGTTGTTCGAATTGAAAAATTCGGAGCCTTCGTTGAGTTATTTAAAGGCACGGATGGATTATGCCATATTTCAAAACTTGCGCATGAGCGTGTCGGTAAAGTCGAAGATGTTGTAAAATTAGGAGAACGCATTGATGTTAAGGTGATTGGCATTGATGATAGAGGGCGTATTGACCTCTCAAGAAAAGCAACCCTTCCTAAACCAGAGCGTAAAAAACCATCAGAAGAGAAAAAAGAAGAATCTAAATAAACAAACAATGCGTTTTAGACAATCGAGCAACGTAATGTTGTTAGGAAAGTCCATGTTGACACATTCTGAGATGAATGTAGTGATTGTGATGGCGGAAACCATAACGCCATGCACCTGTGGTTTGCAGGTGACGGCTGCGAGATTATCTTTAAAAGATATGATCGCTTTAAAAGTGCCACAGAGACGAGCTTAGATGGTGACATCTAAGATGGAACGGGTAAACCCCACAAGTCAGCAACCCAAATTTTGGTAGGGGCACTTTACTGAGGGAATTGAACCTACAGTAAAGGCACGGGAGTGCAGATAAATGATTGTCATCTCTTAAAGAGATACAGAACATGGCTTATCAAAACGCATCAAACCAAAAAGACGCTTATTGCGTCTTTTTTTATCTTGAAACCCCCTTTAAATTCATTGAAAAAAACCGTAAATTATTGTACAATAGTTTAAGCGTTTAGAAAGGAAGATTCACGATGAAAGAAAAAGACTATAAAGCCATTAATGAAAGGCAAGAACGTATTAGAAACTTTTCTATTATTGCCCATATTGACCATGGCAAAAGTACGCTTGCAGATCGGATATTAGAAAAAACCAAATCAATTACATCCAGAGAGATGAAAGCACAGCTTTTAGATTCAATGGACTTAGAGCGTGAACGTGGAATTACGATCAAATTGAATGCGGTTGAAATATCTTATGAACATAAAGATGGCAATCATTATATCTTCCATTTAATTGATACCCCAGGTCATGTCGATTTTGCCTATGAAGTTTCGCGTTCCTTGGCAGCTTGTGAAGGCGCGCTTTTAGTAGTGGATGCTGCCCAAGGGATAGAAGCCCAAACATTAGCCAATGTGTATTTGGCATTGGATAATGATTTAGAAATTATTCCAGTGATTAATAAGATCGATCTTCCAAGTGCGGATGTTGATAAAGTAAAAAAAGATATAGAAGATGTGATTGGACTCGATGCTTCTGAGGCAGTTTTAACGTCTGCTAAGGAAGGCATTGGGATTGAAGATATATTAGACCAAGTGATAGAAAAAATTCCAGCGCCGAAAGGCGAAGCAAAAGACCCTTTAAAAGCGTTAGTGTTTGATTCGATTTATGATCCATATCGGGGCGTGATTCCTTCGATTCGAGTGGTGGAAGGGACCATTTCTAAAGGGGACGTTATCAAAATGTTTTCTTCTGGTAAAAAGTTTGAAGTAACAGAAGTTGGGGTGACGACTCCCAAACAAGAACCAAGAGACTATTTAGGCCCAGGAGATGTTGGCTATTTAGTTGCGGCAATTAAAAGTGTTGAAAATGTGCGTGTAGGGGATACCATCACAACGGTGAATAATCCGGCTAAAAATGCATTGCCAGGCTATAGACCGTTAAACCCTATGGTGTTTTGTGGATTATTCCCAATCGATTCAAACCGTTATAATGATTTAAGAGAAGCGTTAGAACGGTTGAAACTTAATGATGCTTCATTAACGTTTGAACCTGAAAATTCTCAAGCACTAGGGTTTGGATTTCGTACTGGATTTTTAGGCATGCTACATATGGAGATTGTTCAAGAACGTTTAGAAAGAGAATTCAATATAGAACTGATTGCCACGGCGCCAAGTGTTATTTATAAAGTTCATTTAAATGATGGCACATTAAAAACCATTGATAATCCTTCCGATATGCCAGATCCTCAGTTTATTGATAAGATTGAAGAACCCTACGTGAATGCGACCATTATGTGTCCAAAAGAATATGTAGGAAATATTATGGAATTATGCCAAAATAAACGTGGTAAATTCAAAAATATGACATATTTAGGGGACGTAAGAGTTGAATTGGCTTACGATTTACCGTTATTAGAAATTGTTTATGACTTCTTTGATAAGTTAAAAAGTTCATCAAAAGGCTATGCTTCACTCGATTATGACATTAAAGGGTATGGCGAAAGCAATTTAGTTAAAATGGACATCTTAATCAACAACGAAATTGTCGATGCTTTAAGTGTGATTGTCCATAGAGATTTTGCGTTTCATCGCGGGAAAGCGATTACTGAAAAATTAAAAGATATTATCCCAAGACAAATGTTTATCGTTCCTGTTCAAGCCGCAATCAACAATCGTATCATCGCCAGAAGCACGGTGAAAGCAATGCGTAAAAACGTGCTTTCAAAATGTTATGGGGGCGATGTTTCTAGAAAGAAAAAGCTGCTTGAAAAACAAAAAGAAGGAAAAAAGCGTATGAAAAGCGTTGGGAATGTTGAAGTTCCTCAAGAAGCCTTCTTATCTGTCTTGTCAATTGATGATGACTAACACGCTTTTTTAGCGTGTTTTTCATAACGTAATACCATTTTATATGATTTTCAAATATGCTATAATTAGAAGGTGGAATGATGGAGTCTTTATATATACATATTCCCTTTTGTGAAAAGATTTGCACGTATTGTGATTTCGCAAAAGAAATCGATTCAACCGATAAGCAAGATGCGTATATCAATGCTTTAATATCTGAAATTAAAATCTATAAAGCTTACTATGATTCACTACAAACCATCTTCATCGGTGGGGGAACCCCATCAATCCTTTCTAATGAAAATATAGTTAAACTATCGCAAGCCCTTCACGAATATATCAATATGGATGAAATTCGAGAATTTACCATGGAATGTAATCCAAATGATTTAACCCTTGCGAAATTAAAGACCATTCAATCGATGGGAGTGAATCGTTTATCGCTCGGAGTCCAAACCTTTAATGATGATCATCTAACATTTTTAAATCGTACACACCGAGCGAAGGATGTTTTAAAAGCGTTTGAAGCCATTAAAACCGTTTCATTTGATTCAGTAAGTGTCGATATGCTTTTTGCTCTGCCCAATCAAACCATTGAACAATTAAAGGAAGATTTAAGAATTTTATCTACACTTAATGTCAATCATGTCTCTTACTATAATCTAATTTTAGAAGAAAAAACCAAGTTATATTCATTGGTTCAAAAAGGGAAAGTCTCGCTTTTAGATGATGAATTGGAAGCGTCGATGTTTGAATTGATAATTGACACGTTAACCATTCAAGGTTTTCACCATTATGAAATATCAAATTTTTGTAAAAATAATCATCAAGGCTTACACAATGTGAAAATATGGCAAGATGGCGATTATTTAGGGCTTGGTGTTGGGGCACATTCAAAATACCACCACAAGCGGTTTTATAATAAACGTCGTATTAAGCACTACATTGAAACGTTAAATAATGATCAAAAACCTCCTTATGAGACGTACGAATATGAACCGATTCGCGACTATTTATTGAACGGATTTAGATTATTACAAGGAATCAATGTTAAGGACTATAACCATCGTTTTAAAGAAGATATTTTTAAACGTTATCCAGTATTTAAACAGCTGATTGATGAAGGGTTTTTAAACTATAAAGTGCCCTATTTATCACTCAGTCATAAAGGATTAATGTATGGGAATGCAATATTTGGAATATTGTAGGGGGTGGTGTTTTGTTACAACAACTTTTAAAAGAATATGAATACGAGTTAAAAGCCACTACCCATCTATCGAAAAATTCTCAGCAGGCTTATTTATCTGATTTAAGTCATTATGTGAATTATTTAGATAAGAAATCCATTATAGATCCTAAACAAATTGATAAACACACCATTAAGCAGTATTTAATGGTTTTAAGGAAACACCATAAAGCGGCGTCAACCGTTTCTAGAAAACTGAGTGCAATCAAAGGGTTTCATCAGTTTTTATTAGATGAAAAACTGGTAGATGATAATGTTATTTTAAATATTTCTAGACCTAAGCAAGCCAAACGGCTGCCATCGATTTTAAGTTTAGAAGAAATTGAAAAAATTATAGAAGCATCGTCTGGCGATGATCCTTTATCACAAAGAAACTTAGCCATGTTAGAATTATTATATGGCAGCGGACTAAGAATCAGTGAACTACTAGATTTAACGCCTAATGATTTACATATCAACCAAGGCGTTATTAATATCGCAGGTAAAGGCGGAAAAGAACGAATTGTTCCGATTGGTTCGCAAGCTGCCAGCGCATTAAAAAGATATTTAGAATCGGGAAGGTTAATTTTATCTAAGGTTCCTTCAGCGTATGTCTTTTTAAACCGTCATGGAAAAAATATTTCAAGAGTAGGTTTTTATAAGATATTAAAAAACTTAGCCTTAAAAGCGGGGATAGAAAAAAATGTATCCCCACATACCTTAAGGCATTCATTTGCATCCCATTTGTTAGAAGCAGAGGTTGATTTACGGTATGTTCAAGAAATGCTTGGCCATGAAAGTATTTCAACCACTGAATTATATACTCATATCAATAAAAAACAATTAATTGCAGTGTATGACAAACATCATCCACATGCAAAAAGGAGAGATTAAATGTTTAATCGTGTATTTTTAATCGTCATTGACAGTGTTGGATGTGGCGAAATGCCAGATGCGGCTGCGTTTGGGGATAAAGGCACCAATACCATCAAACACATTGCGGATTCTCAAGGCGGCATTCACTTGCCTACAATGCAACGGTTGGGGTATGGGAATTTAACAGACATTAAAGGTGTTGCCCCGAACTCAAACCCCATAGGATATTTTACAAAAATGGCTGAAATTAGTAATGGAAAAGATACAATGACAGGCCATTGGGAATTAATGGGCTTAAAGGTTGAAAAACCATTTCAAACCTTCACGGAAACAGGGTTTCCCAACTCTTTGATTCAAGCGTTAGAAAAAAGAACCGGTCGAAAAATCGTTGGTAACAAAGCTGCCAGTGGAACCGATATCTTAAAAGAGTTAGGCGAGCATCAACTAAAAACTGGGGATTTAATTGTATATACTTCAGCCGATAGTGTTTTACAAATTGCGGCGCACGAAGAAAAAATTGGCGTTAAAGAACTGTATAAAGCGTGTGAAATTGCTAGAGAACTCACGTTAAAAGAAGAATACAAAGTAGGAAGAGTCATTGCTAGACCGTTTGTTGGGACCAATAAAGACAACTTTGAAAGAACACCAAATCGTCATGATTACGCATTAAAACCATTTGGAAAAACGACATTAAACCACTTAGAAGATGAGGGGTATTCAGTCGTTGGATTTGGTAAAATCAACGATATTTACGATGGTGAAGGGATTACTGAAAGTATTAAACAAGCGGATAACGATGAAGGCATGAAAAATTATATCAATTATACTAAAAATAAATTTAAGGGCCTTGCCTATTTGAACTTAGTTGATTTTGATGCTAAGTATGGCCATAGAAGAGATCCTAAAGGTTATAAAAAAGCATTAGAAGATTTTGATAGTCAGTTAAATGATCTCATGAACCTATTAAAAGATGATGACTTATTAATTGTAACGGCAGATCATGGAAATGATCCAACGCACACGGGTACCGATCATACCCGTGAGTATGTACCATTGCTTGTATATAATAATAAGTTGAGTGGCGGAGAACTTACGCAAAGAGAAACATTCGCAGATATTGCGGCAACGATATCTGATAACTTTAATGTAAAGAACCCTCAGCATGGTAAAAGCTTCTTAGATTCCCTAAAATAAAAAATATTCACCTCAATTTTCTGGGGTGAATATTTATTTTTTATACGTTTTCTTTAAAGTCTTTAACGATTCTTTTAAGGCAATATTTTGAAGTTTTTTTGATTGTTTTTCTTTTGATTCGATCGATGAAGACAGCTTGCTTAAATAATTGTTATAGGCTTTATAAGCCGGTTGAATCGCTTCATTTAAAGATTTAATATATTTAGGGATTTCAGCTTTAAATGTTTCTAAGGGGGTTAAGATTGCATCACTTAAATTGTTAAGCTCATTTTTTTGCGATTGTCTAATGCTACTTAGATGGTTTTTAATCGATGCATCATTTAAAGCAATATTGTGTTTGGGTTTATCCTTTAATTTATCCAAAGCATTTTGATAAGTGTTTAAAAACTTATCTTCTTGAGAATTGATGGTTTCAATTGAATCGTCTAACGCTTGGTTTAAGTCAGTTTGTTGTTGTTGAATGGTTGTTTCGATGGTTGCTTTTTCCTCTGTAAATTCTTTTAATGTATGTTTTAAGTCTTCATCATCATAGATTGATTGTAGTTTTTCGTCTAATGTTTTTAAACGATTTTTTGGGTCTTTAATTTTTTCTTCATAAAGCGCTTTAGCATCTTCAATACTTTCGTTCAGACGATTTTTCGCTGTGTTTTCTTCGGAATCTATCATTGGTTTTAAAGTGTCTTGTTGTTTTAAAGATTTAAATTGATTAAGTTTTTCTTCACTAGACTTAATCATGTTTTCAAACGTTTGTATACTTTTTTCTTTAATTTGTAACGCGTCTTGTTTCGCTTTTTCAGCACGATTATCAGCGTTATCAAGTTGTTTCTTATAACGTTTTACGTAAGGGTCTTGTTTAAGCGCTTCATCAATTTTTTCGATTTTTTGGTCATAAAAAGAACGAAGGTTTTCTTCTTGTTCATTCAATTTTTTCTTGTCTTTGTCTTCTGTAAATAAGGCTTGTTTATAACTTAAATCTTCCAATTTCTTATCGCGTTCATTAATAAGATCGATTTTATCAGATTTATATTTTTGTTGGTGTTCATTGAGTTTGTTTAATGCGTATTCTTTTTCTTTATTTAATGATAATTCAATATTTTCTAATCGTAAATTATACTCGCTCTCAGCGTATTCAATCTGTTGTTTAGCGAATAATATTTGGCTTTCATAAGTCGTAGAAACCATTGATTCATTCACTTCATATCCGATGTCTAGTCTGTCTGCTTGTGCTTTTGTGAGTCCTTTTTCGTTATCATATAGGCTTTGTATTTTTAAAAGTTGGAGTTCATATTCCAAATCCGCTAATTCAATCCGTGCATTTTGATAAATCTTCTCACTTTGAATATCTTCCTCAGCATACAATTGATCGATATGATGCGTATTTTTAATGTCTGTCATTTGTTTGTCAATTTTCGCTAATTTCTGATGTTTTTCAATTTGAAGCGAATGTTTTTTAATATTGTTAACAATGGTTTTTTCTAATTTTTGATTCGAAAATTGTTTCATTCTTAAAAGTTTTGTGAGTGATAGCTGAGATGTATTAAAGGTTAATTCTAAAGTATTTAAGTAATCAAGTCCATCTTTTTGGTGCTTTAAAAATTGATATTCTTTTTTTATGTATGATTCATTAATTTGTTCAATAAAGGTAATGACTTCATTGAATGATTGTTCAAATCTCTCAATATATTCGATCAATAACGATTTTAAGCGTTCATTATATTCTAAATCGGATTTAAGTCCTTTAAAATCTTCACGAACTTTAAATAAATCTTTCGATTCTCCCCGTTCTATTTGAATTTTACTTAATTCTAAACGGTGTTCATAGCGTTTGTTTAAGTAATCTTTTTCAAGTGTATAAAGTGCTTGATTAATACGTTTGGTTTCTTTTTGAACTTCAGCTTGCGCTTTTTTCTCGAGCTTTTCTTCTAAGAAGGTAGGTTTTTTTCGGGTTTCTTTTTCGTATTGCTTAAATAGTTGTTTGGCGCGTTGTAAATCATTATCTTTTTCAGCTTTAATAATATCTAACCGTAACTTTTTCAAGTTATCTTGAACGTTTGATTGGTGTTCAATTTCACCTTGTAATTTGTCTTTATATTTTTCTTTAAGCGCATTTAACGTTTTATCATATAAGGCGTTTTTTTCTTCAACTAAGGCATTTTTTGATGTTTTAAATTGCGTTTGCAATTGAACAAGTGCTTTTTCTGTTTTTTCTTTTCGTTTTGAAAAGGTATCTTCTATACGTTTATCTAAACTTAAATCACTTTCGATATCTTTTAGCACATGATTACGCGAGGCTTCTAAAGAGTGAAGGGATTTTTGGAAATCGGAAAACAATTGACTTTCTTCAAAGGTTTCTTCTTTAATAGAAGCAGCAATCTTCGATAAGGGCGATGTTTCATCGTCTGAATGCTCTAAAAGCGATTTGAATTGATTGACAACATTACTCGATAAATCTATTAATGCTTCTCGAATCGATTCCATGATCGGTAAGACATCATCGCTTGATGTTGAATGGTTTTTGAGTTGAGTGAAAAGATGGTTAGAGATATCGTTGGTGTTTGCTAAAACATCTTTGCTTAAAAATAAATCAATATTCTTTTTACGCATTGCTTGGATTGATTGATAAATTTTATTTTTACTGTCTAAAAGATAATTAAGTTGTTGCATGGTTGTATCTTTTTCTTTACGATTGATTTCTTGGTTTAAGTCTTCAATGTCTCGGTTCAGTTGTTCTAAACGTTCTTTGGATTCGCGGACTCTTTTTTCATGTGAGGTCTTAACTTTTTTATTTGCATCAACAACGTCTTGAATTAAAGATTGCAATAGTTGGCTTTCTTTTTGTAAATTGGTATCGATAAGTTGTGAAAGTTTTTTATTGGATTCTAATGATACTTCATATTTTTTAGCCATGTTAAGACCTCCTTTCTTAAGATGATTTTATAGATTGAATGGTTGCTTGGATGAAATCATTTGTTGTTTTTTTATGTTGGGAAATGTAGGCATCTAGTAATGTTTCAGCGTTTTGTTTTGTATCTTTCATATAACTAAATGCTTCTGTTAAAGTATTATTTAACGTTTGTAATAGATCTTCAAAGGTGTTTTCTAATGCGTTTTCTTCTTTTTGAATGCTTTCATTGAGTTGGGATAATTTAGTCGTTTTAATGTTCATTTCATCTTCTATTGCCCTAGACACTTGTTCATTTTGTTCTTCTAAACGGGCTTTAGATGTTAAAATTTGTTCTTCAAAGTCATTCAACTTGTTTTTTAAATCCTGGTTGGCTTTTTCTTGTTTTTCACGTTTTTCTTGTTTGGATGCATCCAATTGTTTTTCTAGTTTCTCTTTTATATAGGTGAAATTTTCTTTGTTGTAAGTTTGTGTGTCTTCAAGTACGCGTTCTATACTCTCTAAAGCATTTTCAGCATTTATCGTTGCTTGCGTATGGATGGCTTTGGCATTTTCTAAGCGCTCATTGATCTTAGATTCTTGTTTGGCGTATTTATCGTGTAAATCTTGATGGTATTGTTCATAATTCGCGTTGATGGATTGTAGGTGATTTTGATACGTCGTTTCTATAGAAGTTTCTTTTTCTTTAATGGTTTCATCTAGATGATTCAAAGCATGTTTATTGTTTTCGATTGAAGTTTTCAAGTCATTTTCTTTTTCATATAAACTACCAATGGCTTGTTGTTTCTCATTATTTAGCGTTGTATTAAGTTTGTTAAGTTCTTTTTCGTAATTTTCTTCTAATTGTTTTAAATCATTTTTTAAGGGGGCGATTTTTTCTTCTTTAGAATGCAAAGTTTTTTGTTTTGCGTTGGCACTAGAAGATTCGGCTTTTTCGATAAAGGCTTGTTCTTCACTTTTTAAAGGGTTTAATAAAGTGTGTAAAAGCGTATCAAATGTTTCAAATGACTCGTTGTGTGTTTCTTTTAAGGTTTTAAGCATCGTCAGCACCATGGATTTAAATTGCGGCAAAGAAATGCTTCCTTTTTTCTTTAAGTAATCCATTGGTGTTTTAAAAGCTTGGTTGATAGTTTTCTTTGTCGTTTCTAGCATTGATTGCATGGTGTTATCTGTATCTTTAATAAACGCTTCGACCTTTTGTTTTTTGGATTGTTTTTTACGTTTTTTTAGATCGCTATTATCTAGGGCGTCTAATTGTTGAGTTTTACTAAACTCTAATACAGTAATAAAGGTACGGTGCATCTCTTCTAAATAGTTTAAAACGTCTGCTTTAAAATTAGGATGTAATAGTTGGATTGTCGATTTTTGATCGTAATCATTGATGGCATTAATGTGGGTGATGATGCGTTGTTTTAAAGTTAAGTATGACGTTTTAATAGGGGTTTGTTGTTTTTGGTATATTGAATCAATATAATCGATTTGTTTTTTGGCTTTTTGCGTTTCTTTTTCATACGCTTTATCAATAAAAGCATGTTTTTTCTCAAAGGTGTTTTCCGTTTCTTTAATAGCATCTTCTATAGAAGACTTTTCATTGATAAACTTATCTTTTAACGCGTCTTTTTTATGTTCGAAAGTTCGTTCAATTCTTTCTTCACGTTGTTTAATGGTTTCTTCGATGCGTGCAATTTGTACACTATGTTCATCGATTGTTAATTGTAGGCGTTCTTTATCATTATGGATGGAGTCTTTTAATTCAAGCAATTTTAATCTTTTTTGTTTCAAGGCTTCAATTTTTTCTAATGTCTTTCGATTATTTAGTATCGTTTCTTCGATGGCTTTACGATCGTTTAGTTGTTTTAAATCAACGTCAATTTGTTTTTGTTGGTAATTAAAATAAAGCGTTGCTTTTTGTTTTTCTAAATTATGTTTGATTCGGTCATTATACGCGTGTTTATAGGCTGAGAGATCATTCAAGGTTTGTGTTTGCTTTTCGTCCTCAATTGAATGTAATGCTTTTTGCTCTTTGATAAAATGATCGTGTTCAATGGTTAAAAGTAGCTTATCGTGGTGTTTTTTTGTGATATCCATTTCGTTATTTAATGAAGCATCACGCTGTTCAACTTTTATTCTCTCTTGATTGAGTTTGATTTCTTTTCTAGCATCTTTGGTATCAAGATAAAATCTGATGTCATCAATTTCTTCGTAATAAGGTTTAAGGGTATGCAAGGTATTTTCTAATGCTTTTAAACGTTCTTGTTCAAAAGTGTGTAAGGCTTTAAAAACGTGTTTAAACAATGATTTATAGGGCGTTAAAATATTTGTGTTTATGAGTATGTCTGTAATTTCAGAGAGTTTTTCTTGGTTAGAAGAAGCGCTTGATTGAAGCACATCTAAAATGTTTTTAACGCGACTTACTTGCGACTCCATCAACGTCTCATGCGTATCGAAAATCGATTTAGTTTTCGTGTTTAATGTATCGATGCCGTGATTGAAAACGTCAAAAGAAGCTTCTAATAATTCAAGCTTAATTTCACTATGCGTTTTAATGCCTTTTTCTCTTTCTTGATTTAATGATATTTGTTTAGAAATTAAATCAGAATCATGGTTATGCGCTTCTTTCTTTTCTTTTTCACTCTCATTTGTTTCGTTGTCATTTGCTTCTACATTTTCCGCTTCATTTGATGCGACAGTATGTTTTAATCTTTGAATTTCAGCATCAACATCATGGGTGAATTGAAGGATAAAGTCTTCTTCATTTTGATGATAAGATGATTTGAGTGTTTCTAAAATGGCTTTACTTTTTTCAAAAGGTTCTTTGATAGATGCACTGACACTATAGATGGTTTTTTTATACGTTTTAAGAAGCGTGTTGAGGGTTTTGCGCATTGAATTGATTTGATATTCAATGGTGTTTTTTTCTTGTTTTAAATCGTCTTTTAATCCTTCAACTTGCTGAAGCATCGAATGTTCTAAGGATTCAAAATCTTGATTGAGTGTTTCGTCAAGTTTATTTAGTGCGTCGTGTTCTTTATGATAGGTTGATTTTAAACTTGTTATGGCGTTTTCAATCATATTATTATGATGGTTTTTGTTGTCATATAACGCTTGTTTATAGATGTTTAATTTTTCTTCGAAAGTCTTTGTAGTTTTTTGATGTTTTTGTTCGATGGTTTTTAACGTTTTTGTCCGTTCTTTTTCAATGGCTTGAATTTGAGCATCGATCGCGTTTAGTTTGTCATGGTGTTTTTTTAAAATATCTTCCATATACGTTTCATGCGATTTTCTTAAAGTAGAAAGTTTCTTTCTAGCATCTTGCAAATCTTTTTCAAGTGCTTTGATCTCATTACGGCTTTCTTTGACGTGTTTGGTGTTGAGTGTCTCTAAAGCTTTTTGGTATTCTTTTTCATTTTTATCAAAGGCTTTTTGCGCATGAGAAAGAATGACATCATAGTCTTTTTTAAGCGCTTGGATGTCATATTCGATTGGATCTATTTGTTTTTGAATGTCTCTTTCAATGGCAAAGCGGGAATGGTTTTTGTCGGCGGATTTGAATTTTGCCATAAGACATCCTCCTTTGAAAAGAATATGTAAACGATTTTCATTATAATTATTTTATCATACCATTGGTATTAAGACAACGAAGATAAGGTATAATTGCCTTTATTATTGTAAAACTTATGGTTTTGTGTATAATTTTTACTGAAAGAGGTGGTACCATGGATGAATCAATTTTATCTGCTGAAAAACAAAATAATGAATTAGAACCTGTTGCGTTAAGACCAAAGGCTTTAAAAGAATATATTGGACAAGACCATGTTAAAGAAATGATGGCTATTTTTATTCAAGCCGCTAAAAATAGAAACGAAAGCTTAGACCATGTCTTATTATATGGGCCACCTGGATTAGGAAAAACAACCCTTGCGAATATTGTTGCCCATGAGGTAGGCGCAAACATTAAAATAAGCAGTGGGCCAGCGATTGAAAGAAGTGGAGATTTAGCGGTTTTATTAACAAGTTTAGAACCAGGAGATATCCTTTTTATTGATGAAATCCACAGACTACCAAGAGTTGTAGAAGAAGTGCTTTATCCAGCAATGGAGGATTTTGCGATTGATTTAATTGTTGGGAAAGATGAAACACAAAAATCCATACGCGTTGATTTACCACCATTTACCTTAATAGGGGCGACTACGCGATATGGCGATTTGACCGCACCACTTAGAGATCGGTTTGGTGTCGTTCATAAATTAGAATATTATAATCAAGAAGCCTTAGAAGCCATTTGTCAAAGAACTGCACGTATATACGATGCATTTGTGACTAAAGAAAGTGTTGTTGAACTTGCTAAGCGTTCAAGAGGAACTCCGCGTATTGTGAATCGATTATTTAGACGTATTCGTGATTTTGCGGATGTCTTAAATGATGGAAAAATTGATTTGGATATTACTCAAAAAGCGTTAGATAAGTTACAAATTGACGCCCTTGGTCTTGATCAAAAGGATTATGATTATTTAGAAGGGTTGATTGAAAAGTTTGGTGGTGGCCCTGTGGGTGTTGAATCACTTGCTTCTTCAATCAGTGAAGAAGTAACGACCATTGAAGATGTTTATGAACCATACTTATTGAAATTAGGGTTTATTAAAAGAACCCCACGGGGAAGACAAGCAACAGAACATGCTTATAAGCATTTAAACAAAAGTTATCAAGGTGGATTATTTGAATGAAAACAAGAGATTTTGCATACGAGTTACCTGACCATTTAATTGCACAAACGCCTTTAAAGAACCGTTTGGACTCCAAATTATTAGTGCTTGATAAAATGAATGGTGACATTACTCATGAATCATTTAAGCATTTAGATCAATATTTAAAAAAAGGTGATGTCTTAGTTTTAAATGATACCGAAGTGATTCCTGCACGGTTGATTGGTAGTAAAACAGATACTGGGGCAACCATTGAAGTTTTATTGCTGCATGATAAAGGCGATAATATATGGGAATGTTTGGTAAAGAAGGCTAAAAAGGTTAAGGTAGGGACTGTGATAACCTTTTCTACTCACCTAAAAATGGAATGCGTGGCGACGTTTGATGAAGGGATTCGTCATTTCAAACTTATATATCAAGGCATTTTATATGAAATTTTAGATGCTTTAGGAGAAATGCCCTTACCCCCTTACATTCATGAAAAATTAGAAGAAAAAGACCGTTATCAAACGGTTTATTCTAAACATAAAGGAAGTGCTGCAGCGCCTACAGCTGGCTTGCATTTTACGAAAAAGTATTTGAATCATTTAAAAGATTTAGGCATTGAAATTTGTTACGTCACGTTGCATGTAGGACTTGGGACGTTTAGACCAGTTAAAGTCGATGATGTGAAAAACCATAAAATGCACGAAGAATATTTTAGTGTTTCTGAAAAAACGAAAACGATCGTAAATCAAGCCTTAAAAGAAAAAAGGCGCGTCATTCCTATAGGAACGACCTCTCTTAGAACATTAGAAAGCAGTGTAGATGCTGCTGGATACTTAAGTGCGAAAAGTGGTGTCAGTGATTTATTCATTTATCCAGGCTTTGAGTTTAAAATCGTCTCAGGGCTTATTACGAATTTTCACTTACCAGAATCAACATTGCTTATGTTAGTGAGTGCTTTGGCTTCTAAACAATATATCATGAATGCGTATCAAAGTGCCATTAAAGAAAATTACCGGTTTTTTTCATTTGGCGATGCGATGTTTATTCAATAAAACATTCCTTTAGATGTAAGTCTAAAGGAACGTTTTTTATTCTATGAAAATTTCTACATTATCGCCATCATTACTCTGAACATCAACGATTTTTCCTACGGTCCCACTTTCAATGATATCGATTAAATGTTCAAAATCTAAATCAACATTCATCTGATCGAGTTTTGGGATGCCTTTTTTACTTCTTAAAGCAATTTTTGCGAATTCCAGTGGAATCGTGACGTTGACTTTGTCACCATCCGCACTATGAACACGGATTTTTAACATTTTAAAGGCTTCTTTACGGTTTACTTTAATCGACTCTTTTTCACTATCTTTATCAACCGCTTTAAGCAAATCAGCGCCTTCTTTTGGAGAGATGATGTTTTTTTCAATCATTTCTAATATCTTTAATTTTTCTTGTGACATCCAATCACTCCTTCAATAGTTTCATTGCTTCTTCAGAGGTGATTTCTCCTCTGGAGAGACGGTCTAAGATTTCGTCTCTTGATGCCGCTTTTTCATATTCTGTGTCATCGTCTTCAACTTTGTATCCAAGCTCACCAATGACTTCGGCCAACATCTTTTTAACAGTAGGATAAGAGACCTTTAATTCTTTTTCCAACTTCTTGATGCTTCCCATATTTTTAATGAAAAGCTCAATGAAATAAAGATGTTCTTTAGAAAGATAATTAAATTTAGAAAGCTGAAACTTTCCGCTGATTTCTGTGTGGCAATTTGAACATTCAAGTTTTGTAACAAATAAATCGTGTTTACAAATTGGACATTCTCCAATAACATGTTTTTGCATGATAACTCCTCCTAATCAATTGAAATTTTTATAATCGCATCATCACTTGCAATATTAATCTTCGTATGTTTTGCAGAAGCGATAAGTTGTTTGATGGTATCAATATCAAGCGTGTGATTAATTTTTTTAACATTCATAAACCTTAACGCAAAACGAACAATGGCGATCGGGATTGGAAACATAAAAAGGATACGCAGGAATTGGTTTAGTGCATTGCTTTCATTCAGTAAATGAATGTTGAGCCGAATAAAATGGGCCTTTTTTAAAGGCGGTGTCTTTACTTCTTGCACTTTATAAAGGGTATCGTAAGCGTCTAATACTGTAATCTCGTTATTATGCAGTTTATGCAAGGTATCCAATTGCTCCATCAAACCACCTCAGATTATAAACTCTTCCAAATAAGTTTTATTGTTAACCCTATTATAGTTTATTAAAACGAAAGTGTCAATTGATTAATCATAAAAATTTATTAGTTGATAAGAAAAATTAATATATATTTTAAAAATAATGAATAAAACTTATATTTAGTTATTATTTAAATTATACTTTGAGTTTATAGATGGAATGTGGAATTTTTAACGTATTTAAGATATAATTACTAAAGGAATAAGGATAATTATATGAAGTGATAAGGTGAGAATTATGGATACTTTACGTGTAGGGATAGATATCGGCTCAACCACTATTAAGGTTGTTGTCTTAGATCCAACAGATAAAATCATACATCAAACATATAAAAGACATATGAGTAGTATATCAGAATCAATGAAAGAAATGTTTGAAACCTTAAAGGCATTGTTTGGGAATCAAGCCATGCATTTTAACTTTACAGGAAGTGCAGGATTAACGTTAGCAAAAAACATTGAAGCACAGTTCACTCAAGAAGTAATCAGTGCTACCAGTGCATTAAGACATTCTAAACAAGCCATTGATGTTTGTGTTGAATTAGGTGGGGAAGATGCAAAGATCATGTTTTTTGACGGCGCCAATGTTGAACAAAGAATGAATGGAACATGTGCGGGTGGTACGGGGGCTTTTATTGATCAAATGGCTTCTTTATTAGATACCGACGCAAAAGGGTTAAATGTTTTAGCGAAAGACTATGAAAAACTGCATGATATTGCCTCAAGGTGTGGGGTGTTTGCTAAAAGCGATATTCAACCCCTTTTAAATCAAGGCGCCAAGAAAAGTGATATTGCGGCGTCTATTTATCAAGCGATTGTTAATCAAACCATCGCAGGGCTCTCACAAGGAAGAAAAATTAAAGGGAATGTCGCATTTTTAGGGGGACCTTTAACGTTTTCTGAAGAACTTAGGAAACGCTTCATTGAAACGTTGAACTTAGAAAACGTCTTCATGCCTAAAAACGGTGAAGTTTTTGTGGCACTGGGCGCAGCCTTAGAAGCCAATCAAACCCCGATCGATATTGATACAATCATCGAGCGTATCAAAGTTTATAGAAGAAAATCAAAAGGGAAAAACCGTAAAGTTATGGCCCCTTTATTTGATAATGACGAACAAAGAGAAGCGTTTGTGAAAAGACATGAAAAAGCTTCCTTAAATGAAGTGGACATATCGCATTATAAAGGCAATGCCTATCTTGGAATTGACGCAGGCTCCACAACGACAAAACTCATTTTAATTGGTGAAGCCAACGAAATCCTTTATCAACACTACGAACATAACCGCGGCAATCCAATCGAAGTTGTGAAAAAAGCATTGTTTACAATGTATGAAACCATTCACGAAGACATAACACTTAAAAAAGCATTTTCTACTGGGTATGGAGAAGCGTTAATAAAAGAAGCATTTCATTTAGACGGTAGTGAAGTCGAAACTATCTGTCATTATAACGCCGCGAAATATTTTAACAAAGACGTTAGTTTTGTGGTGGATATTGGTGGGCAAGATATGAAATGCTTTAAAATAGAAAATGGTGTCATTACTTCCATTGTCTTAAACGAAGCATGTAGTAGCGGATGCGGCTCTTTTATTGAAACATTCTCAGAATCATTAGGCTTTGAAATAAAAGATTTTGCGTCTATGGCACTTAAGGCCAAAGCACCGGTTGATTTAGGTTCACGGTGTACAGTATTTATGAACTCGAGTGTGAAACAAGCCCAATCAGAAGCCGCAAAAACAGAAGACATCTCTGCAGGGCTAGCGATGAGTGTTGTAAAGAATGCCTTATATAAAGTCATTCGTGCACACGATGTGACCGAAGAATATGGCGACCAAATCTTAGTTCAAGGGGGAACATTTAAAAACGATGCGGTTTTAAGAGCGTTTGAACAAGAAACCAATGTCCATGTTACTAGACCAAGTATTGCTGGTTTAATGGGGGCGTTTGGTGCCGCTTTACTCTCAAAAGAAGCCGCAGCACCTGATAACCATTCTGAAATTTTAACAAAGCGTGAATTAAGCAACTTCACCTATGATGCAAAACGTGCGGTGTGTCGAAAATGTGAGAATCTATGTCCTTTAACGGTTAATATTTTTGGAGACGGGAAAAAATATATTAGTGGAAATCGTTGTGAAAAAGGGGCGAACTTAAAAGTAACCTATGACAAAGTGCCCAATTTATATTTATATAAATACGATAAACTCATGCAATACCAAACCAAAGACTCATCCCATAAATATCAAAAAACAGTTGGCATTCCAATGGTTTTAAATATGTATGAAAATTTACCGTTTTGGCAACCGTTTTTTGATGCCTTAAATATGCGCGTCATCTTATCAGATCGTTCTACGAAAAAACTTTATGAAACAGGTCAAGATACCATCCCTTCTGATACCATATGTTACCCTGCTAAATTGGTCCACGGGCACATCGAAAATTTATATGAAAAAAATCCAGATTTTATATTCTACCCGAATATGCCTTATAATTTTGCGGAAAAATCCCATGCGGATAACCATTATAACTGCCCTGTTGTTGCGCATTACCCTGAAGTGGTAGAAGCGAACATGACGCATCTTGATTTAGAAAACTTTTTACAGCCTTACACCACCTTATCGAATAAAAAGAAATTCAGTGAAGCGTTATATGAAATGTTAAAGCCTTACTGCGAAGTGAGTAAAGCAAATATTAAAAAAGCGTTTGATAAAGGGTTGGCGTCTTATGAAGCATTTAGAAAAGATGTTCAACAAGCAGGCGAAAGCGCGTTGGCTTATGCACAAGAAAATGATTTAAATACGTTAGTTATGGCTGGAAGACCTTATCATATTGATCCTGAGGTGAATCATGGCGTTCCTAAGTTGATTCGTTCTTTAAATGTCGTTTTATTGAGTGAAGATTCCATTAATCATTTGGCCGATCAAAACGCGGTAAAAGTTTTAAATCAATGGACTTACCACACCCGTTTATATGACGCAGCTCGGGTGGTGGCGGCGCTTGATCGTGTCAATATGGTCCAACTGATTAGTTTTGGATGCGGCCTTGATGCGATAACCGCTGATGAGTTAAAAGACATTTTAGAAAATAACAACAAGCTTTATACCCAAATAAAAATCGATGAAATATCAAATTTAGGGGCGATTAATATACGGTTGAGAAGCTTGCTTTCAACGATGAATAAAGAGGCGAAAAAAGATGTCGAAGCTTAAATACGATGAGAATGGACGCATCATTTTTACAGAAGCAATGCGTCAAGAATATACTATTTTAGTGCCGCAAATGGCTCCTTATCACTTTGAATATTTAGTAGATGCGCTTAACGCTGAGGGCTATCATGCCGAACTATTAAGAAAAACAGAATATAGTTTAATTCATGAAGGCATGAAATATTCCCACAACGACATATGTATCCCAGCGATGTTAGTCATTGGACAGTTTATTGATGCCGTGAAGAAAAAAGAATTGAACGATGAAAAAGTCGCCTTAATTATTACCCAAACCGGGGGAGGGTGTCGGGCAAGTAACTATATTGCTTTATTAAGAAAAGCCCTTAAAAAAGCAAAGTTAGAGCATGTTCCAGTGATTTCACTAAACGCCAATGGGTTTGAAAAAAACCCTGGGTTTAAATTAAGTGCCCGTTTGTTGCATAAACTTCATGAAGCGATTGTTTTTGGGGATTTAATGATGACACTTGTCCATCAATCAAGACCTTATGAAAATAAAAAAGGGTCAGTAACTGCCTTAAAAGAAAGCATTGATCAAGAATTAAAAACCTATTTTGAACATAATAGGCGTTTTTCTTGGCGATACTCCAAGAAAAAAATCGCTTCAATATT
The DNA here is from genome assembly GCA_964479895.1 of uncultured Candidatus Izemoplasmatales bacterium. Lineage (GTDB taxonomy): Bacteria > Bacillota_I > Bacilli_A > Izemoplasmatales > Izemoplasmataceae > B1SED10-225. The sequence continues at coordinate 28,009 of CAYZOR010000001.1, forward strand.
AAATCGCTTTAAAGCGTTAGATTTATCTAAAACACCACGCCCTAAAGTGGGTATTGTTGGAGAAATTTATGTTAAATTTTCACCACTTGGAAACAATCATTTAGAAGAAACATTAGAAAAAGAAGGGGTCGAAGTGGTGATCCCCCCTTTATATGATTTCTTTTTGTATAGCTTTGATTCTAGAGCGCATGACATTAAGCGCTATGGTGGACCTAAAAAAGAACGTTTCATTTTAAATGTGCTCGTAAAATACGTTGAATACCGTCGTCAAAAGGTTCGTAATATGATCGAAGCGTATGGATTTGAAGCCCCCGTTTCTTACAATACATTAAAATCATTTGTTAACAATGTGATTGATGTTGGAACCCATTCAGGGGAGGGATGGTTGTTGACCGCTGAAATGATTGATTTAATAAAACACGGTGCACCCAATATCGTGTGTACACAACCTTTTGGGTGTTTGCCGAATCATATTGCCGGAAAAGGAATGTTTAAAAAAATAAAACATCTGTTTCCTGAGTCTAATATTGTTGCGATTGACTATGATACTTCAGCCTCAGAAATTAACCAAGTCAATAGAATTAATCTAATGGTATCCAATGCTTTTAGAACGTTTCAAAAAAAAGGAGAATAAAATGAAACTACGCTTTGAAAAAACCCACCAAAATAAAGACACGAGTGCTAGAAGTGGTGTCATTCACACTAAAAGTGGCTCATTTGAAACACCAATATTTATGCCTGTTGGCACCCAAGCTACCGTAAAAACACTAGATGTCAGTGAAATCGAAGCGGTTTCTGAAGGAATAATACTTGGAAATACATACCATTTATGGTTGCAACCTGGTGAAGATATAATCGCTAATCATGGCGGGATTAAACCTTTTATGAGATGGAAACACGGACTTTTAACAGATAGTGGCGGATACCAGGTTTTTTCTTTAGCAAACAACCGAAAAATTGAAGAAGAAGGGGTTTATTTTGCACACCATAAAAGTGGTGAAAAACTCTTTTTATCCCCAGAAAAAAGCATTCAAATTCAAGAAAAGCTTGGCGCAGATATTATTATGAGCTTTGATGAATGTCCACCATTTGATGCGTCTTATGATTATATGAAAAAAAGTGTTGAAAGAACATCGAGGTGGGCAAAAAGGGGAAAGGATGTTCATAAAAAAGCGGATCAAAACTTATTTGGCATTGTCCAAGGTGGCCCTTATAAAGATTTAAGGAAACAATCGCTAAGTGATTTAATATCGATTGGATTTGATGGGTATGCGATTGGTGGATTATCCGTTGGGGAAAGTAAGGCAGACATGTATAAAGTCCTAGATTTTATCACCGATCAATTGCCAAGTGATAAACCGCGTTATTTAATGGGCGTTGGGACGCCTGAAGACTTAATAGAAGCAACCTATCGCGGCGTGGATATGTTTGATTGTGTCAATCCTACACGCCTTGCTAGACACGGTAGTGCGTATACAAAACATGGTAGGATTGCCATTAAAGCGAAACGTTACGAAACTTCAATGGAGCCTTTGGATGAACACTGTGAATGCAAGGTATGTAAAACTTATACTAGAAGTTATATAAGACACTTGTTTAAAGCCGGTGAAACCCTTGGTCAAAGACTAGTAAGTTACCATAATTTATATTTTTTAAAAGCACTCATGAAAGCCATCCGAGAAGCGATTAAGGAAGACAGGCTTGAAAGCTTTCGAAAAATGTTTTATGAAAATTATCAATAAAACTCACCACAAAGATTCATAATGTATTTTATTATTGTAGCGAATACGTTATAATAAGCGTAAAGATTTATTGGAGGTCATAATATGTTTGAACCCAACGATCAATTTCATCAAAAACCCTCAATTAAAGTCATAGGTGTTGGCGGTGGTGGCGGCAACGCCATCAATCGCATGATTGAAAATGAAGTTAAAGGGGTAGAATTCGTGGCAATTAATACTGATGCCCAAGTTTTACGTCTATCAAAAGCGGATGTTAGATTGCAAATAGGAAAAATGTTAACCAGAGGATTAGGCGCCGGTGCAGACCCTGAAATTGGAAGACGCGCCGCATTAGAAAGCGAAGATGAGATTCGTGAATTATTAACGGAAACCGATATGGTATTCATTACCGCTGGTATGGGCGGTGGGACTGGCACAGGTGCAGCACCAGTGATAGCTAAAATCGCTCGTGAAGTTGGCTGTTTAACCATTGGAATTGTCACAAAACCATTTAAGTTTGAAGGAAGAAGACGCGTTGCGACTGCCTTAGAAGGTTTGGACGCTTTAAAACCTTATGTCGATACAATGATCATCATTCCGAATGATCGTTTGCTTTATGTTGTTGATCGCAATACGTCTATGTTAGAAGCGTTTAGAGAAGCCGATAACGTGTTACGTCAAGGGGTTCAAGGCATCGCAGAGATCATCACGGTTCCTGGCCTTATTAATGTCGACTTTGCGGATGTAAAAACCGTCATGAAAGACAAGGGGACCGCACTGATGGGGATTGGGTTATCAACGGGAGAAGAACGAGCAGAAGAAGCCGCGAAAAAAGCGATTGATTCACCCCTTTTAGACGCGAATATTGATGGCGCTACCGATGCCATTGTTAATATTACAAGTGGAACAGAAATTGCGCTTTGGGAAGTTACTGAAGCCATTGAATCCATTCAAGCCGCTTCGAGTACAGAAATTAATATCATCCACGGGGCAACCATTAATGAAGATTTAGAAGACGAAGTCATTGTGACCGTTATTGCCACAGGATTTGATGAGAATAATTCACTCGAAATCGAAAGCTTAGGCGTTGATGAATACACTTCAGGTGATGAAGAAAGTGAAAAAGCGACCATCAACCCTCAAGAATTTGAATCAAACGATAAAAAGAAACCAAAAAAGAAAAAAGGAAAGACGAAAAAAACGCCAGAAATTGAAGAACCTCAAGATGAAGAAACCAAAAAATCAACCATTCCTTCATGGTTAAAAAGTCGTTTTAAATAATGCCAAATCAATCATTGATTCAATCGATTCGAACCCTTCATCCTGATGTTGAAATTATTATGGCGTCAAAATATTTAACCCCCAATGATTTTGAATCATTCATCCAAGCTGGAATTACCCAATTTGGAGAATCACGCGTTGAAGCACTTGAAGCCAAACTTCCAGTGCTTCAAACTTTGAATGTAAGCATTCATTTTTTAGGGACCTTACAGACAAAAAAAGTTAAAAAGATTATCAATGCTATTGATTGTTTACATAGTTTGGACCGTTTAAAACTTGCAAAAGAAATCAATAAAAGAAGACTTACCCCGCTAAAGTGTTTTATTCAGGTCAATATATCAAACGAATCCCAAAAACACGGATTATCTGTTCATGAAGTTGAACCATTTTTAAATGCGCTAAGCGCATACTCAAATATTGAAGTTATCGGTTTAATGGGGATGGGCGAACTTACCGATGATCAAACCGTGATAAAAAAACAATTTGACCGGTTAAAAACATTAAAAGATACACTGAATCAAACATATCCAACCCTAAACAAATTATCAATGGGCATGAGCAATGATTATAAGGTCGCCTTAAGCGTTGGTACGACACATTTAAGGCTTGGAAGAATATTATTGGATGGTGGTTATGATGAAAAAGAAAAAACCAAAAAAAGCATATGACCGTACCGAGTTTATTAAGGTTGATGAGACCACCGATGTCTTTGATTTAGCGGATAAATTAATGCATAGAAAACCATTGATACTAAACTTTGAAACCTTTGATTTAATCGAAAGCAATCGGTTCATAGTTTTTTTAAGCGGCGTTATTTATGCACTTGATGGCAATGTAGAAGTGATTCGTGATAAAATAATGGCGTTCGCCACCAAAGACGATTTAAAAGATAAATCGCTCAGAAAGTTTATTAACAAATACAAGGAGTAATATTATGAACCCGATGCTCATCATGTTTTTTCAAATTGTTTATACCTTATTAAATATTTATTTCTTTATGATTATTGCTTATGTTTTATTAAGCTGGATTCCTGAAATTAGAAATTCTCAATTTTATGCGATATTGCATCAGATTGTTGATCCCTATATGCGTGTTTTTAGAGGGATTTTAGTATTTGGTGGGATGGATTTCACCCCAATTATTGGATTAATGATTTTAAGGTTTTTCTTGTTGTTTATGAACAGTTTTATGCAAACATTATAATCCTTGCATTTTGAAAGGATTTTATATATAATTATATTGCTTATAAAGATAAAAATCTATGAGACGGACACGCTTTTTAAAATAGCATTTTAAAGAGACCAAGTGGTGCTGTGAACTTGGAAATGCCTAAAGAGATATCACCGTTTAGATGAATGCAATCCATTCCGTTACTCTGCGTTAAAGAGCTTAAGAGCCAGTTCTGGAATCAAGGTGGTACCGCGGAATTATTTCGTCCTTGTATTTCAGACTTTTTTATATTTAAAGGAGTGTTTTAAAATGAAAGATTACAAAGATACCTTGCATATGCCTAAAACCAACTTCCCAATGCGTGGGAATCTTGGTAAAAACGAACCCAACCGTCAATCGTTTTGGCAAGAAAACGATATTTATTCTAAACGTCTAAAACAAAACGAAAACAATGAGCGTTTCGTTTTTCCTGATGGCCCACCTTATGCCAATGGTAATATCCATATTGGCCATGCGTTAAATAAAGTGTTAAAGGATATGATTGTTAGAGATAAGTCGATGCGCGGGTTTTACACCCGTTATGTTCCTGGGTGGGATACACACGGGCTTCCTATTGAAAGTGCGCTTGTAAAAAATGAAAAAGTAGACCGTAAAAGTATGAGTGTCTCTGATTTTAGAGACCACTGTAAAAACTATGCGTATAAACAAATCGATAACCAAAGAGAACAATTTAAACGTCTTGGTATTTTAGGCGAATGGGACACCCCGTATTTAACCATGGATGGTCAGTATGAAGGCTCTCAGCTTGAAGTCTTTGCGAAGATGGTAGAAAAAGATCTTATTTTTAAAGGGTTAAAACCCGTTTTTTGGTCCCCTTCAAGTGAGACTGCGTTGGCAGAAGCGGAGATTGAATACGCTGATAAAAAATCCCCTTCAATTTACTTTACCTTTGAAAGTGTCGATCATGGACCGTTTGAAGAAGGCTTTAAATTTTTAGTGTGGACAACTACCCCTTGGACCATCCCTGCAAACTTAGCAACCGCAGTAAGCAGTAATATTGATTATGTCTTCATTCGTACCAACAACGAAGTCTATGTCTTAGCGACAGCGCTTTTAGAGCATTTAAAAACAACCTTGGATTTTGGTGATACTGAAATTATTCGTCATGTAAAAGGAAGTGCCTTAGTTGGGTTAACCTATAAACATCCTTTATATGACCGCGTCAGTCCAATTGTTGAAGGGCACCATGTCACGATTGAAAGTGGGACAGGATTGGTTCACACAGCGCCAGGTCATGGTGAAGATGACTTTATCATTGGGAAAGCGAATAACTTAGATGTTTTATGTCCAGTTGATAAAAGAGGACATATGACGAAAGAATCGGGCCGTTATGAAGGCATGTTCATTGAAAAATGCTCTAAAGAAGTCGTTAAAGACTTAGAGGAAAGCGGTAGTTTATTAAAAATGGAGTGGATTAAACATAGTTATCCACATGATTGGCGTACCAAACAACCTGTTATTTTTAGAGCGACTGATCAATGGTTTGCGAGTATTGAGTCTTTAAAAACAGACATGTTAAAAGAAATTAAAAATGTGAAGTGGATTCCTTCATGGGGAGAAACGCGTATGGAAAACATGGTAAAAGACCGTGATTCATGGTGTATTTCTCGTCAAAGAGCTTGGGGGGTTCCAATTCCCGTGTTTTATCATGAAAATGGCGATGCCATTTTAGATGCGGATGTGATCCGTCATGTTGCTGATTTATTTAAAAAACATGGGTCAAATATTTGGTTTGAATGGGAGACAAAAGATTTACTGCCTAAACAGTTTAAAAGTGAAAAATCACCAAACAATCATTTCACAAAAGAAACAGACATTTTAGATGTTTGGTTCGATTCAGGAACCTCACACAAAGGTGGGATGACTGATTTTGGAATGCGTTATCCTGCGGATTTATACTTAGAGGGTAGTGACCAATATAGAGGGTGGTTCAATTCAAGTTTATCTACGGGGGTTGCTTATCATGGAACAAGTCCATATAAAGCAGTCTTAACGCACGGATTTGTATTAGATGGACAGGGTAAAAAAATGTCAAAATCGATGGGGAATGTTGTCGATCCATTAAAAGTGATGAGCCAATTTGGCGCAGACATTTTAAGATTATGGGTGGCTTCAGTCGATTATTCTGCCGATGTGCGCATTAGCGATAAAATGATTAAACAAGTGAGTGAATCCTACCGTAAAATCCGGAATACGATTCGTTTCATGTTAGGTACGATTGGTGATTTTAACTATAATGAAGACCGTGTTTCTTTTGAAGCGATGAATGAGACAGACCGTTATATGCTTCAAAAGCGCGACGACATAGTGGTTGCTTTAAATGATGCTTATAACCGTTATGCATTTGATGATGTCATTCGCATTATGAATAACTATGTCACGAAGACGTTGAGTGCTTTTTATCTTGATTATATTAAAGATATCGTTTACATTGAAACTAAAGACGATGGTTTAAGAAGAAGCGCACAAACGGTTGTTTATGATATTTTAACGACTATTTTAAAAGCATTAACCCCAATCATCCCTCATACAACCGAAGAGGCATATCAGTCCTTAGAAGCCGATAACAAGCCTTATGATAGTGTTTATTTAGAAGATATGCCAAAAGAAAAATATCCGAAAAATTCTGATTTAATGCATAAATACGAAACCTTTATGACTTATCGCGATCACGTTTTAAAAGCCTTAGAAGATGCGCGGAATCAAAAAGTTATTACGAAAAGCTTAACCGCAAAAGTAACGTTATACCCTAACGACGAGACGACTAAAGTAATCTTAGAATCTATGAATGATTTATCACGCTTATTCATTGTTTCACAAACTGAAATCAAAACCGGCAAAGGCCATTACACATTTGATAACTTATCGATTGATATTGAAAAAGCTTCAGGAGAAACTTGTCAACGGTGTTGGCAAGTGACTGTTTTAAATGAAGATAGTATTTGTAAACGCTGTGAAACTGTCCTTCAAAAAGAGCATTTATAATGATAATTAATGATTAAACGGAAAAGAAAAGCACCCTTTGATACCTTTTATGTTCGCATTATTCAGTATGTGTTAGGGTTCATTACACTTCCCTTTGGCGTTGTGATGGTTTTAACAACTGGCTTAGGCGCAGGACCATGGGATACGACTGCTTATAACTTATCAAACTTAATCGATATTACGCTTGGGATGTCTGCTGGGATTATCAATGCGGCAGTGATGGGGGTTGTGATGCTTTATAGGCGTAAATGGCGTTATGTATTTATGCTTATTCCCATTTTAGGGATTTCATCGTTTTTAGATTTTTGGGACATCATTGTTTTTTCAAATTTTGATTTCGAATCCCTTTTTATGGGGTATCGACTGGTATTGTTTTTAGTTGGAACATTCTTTTTGACAATGGGATTATCAATGATTATCCAATCTGATTTCCCCGCAGGGGTATTTGATGAATTAATGATTTTGATCATGGATTTATTCAACACAAAAAACATATTTTTTGCCCGGTTGGCTGTTGAAACTTTAGCAATTACTTTAGCGATTATTTTTGGTTTATTAGCAGGCATTGGATTAGGGGCTGTTAATGTTGGAAGTATATTATTAGCCATTTTGCTTGCGCCTTTATTACAAGTACAAATGCAATGGATGGGACGATTTGTATATGAACGATCTTAACATGAAGGATTTGAAGTTTGACTTAAAAGAAGCCATCATTTATCTCTTAGGTGCATTGGTTACTGCTTTTGGTGTTGTGATGCTTTTTAGAAGTGATTTAGGCGTCACGAGTTGGGATGTCTTGCATACTGCATTATATCAAGTGAGCCCCTTGACCTTTGGCTTGGCTTTTACGCTGGTTTCAGGATTAATTGCTTCGTTTATTATATATATCCGTAATGATTTTCGGTATGCATTTTTAATCATTCCATTTATTATTGTAGGATTATTTATCGATTTATTTAACGAAGTGATTTTTGTGAATTTCACACCAGAAGGCATGATGCAAATTTTCATCTTTTTGATAGGGGTTTTAATGATTCCGCTTGGTGGAACCATGTTAATATTATCGAAGTATCCTGCAGGCATTTATGAAGAGTTTATGTTGGTGCTTATGAAACTTTTCAAAACAAGAAACTTTATATTGATCCGGTTTTTCATGGAACTTACTCCCGTTTTAATAGGCGTATTATTAACATTTATTTTCAAACAAAGTATTGGTGAACTATATTTTGGCACCCCAATAACCGTGATAGCAATGGGGCCATTATTACAAATATATATTAAAATTTATAGGAGGCTTAAAGATGGAAATCAATAAACTTATTGATCACACCTATCTCAAAGCATTTGGAACCAAATCAACAATCGATACCATTTTAGAAGAAGCGATTACTTATGATTTTAAAAGTGTTTGTTTAAATCCTTCTTGGGTAGAGTATGCCGTTGAAAGCTTAAAAGAAACAGACGTCTTAGTATGTACCGTTATCGGCTTTCCACTTGGTGCAAATACCACCGAATCCAAAGTCTATGAAACGACCGATGCGCTTAAAAAAGGTGCCCATGAAATTGATATGGTCATCAATATTGGGTGGGCCAAAGACGGACGATTTGATTTGATCAAAAAGGAAGTTGAAGCCATTCGTGAAGTCACTCAAAATCAACCGTTAAAGGTAATTTTAGAAACCTGTTACTTAGAAAATGAAGAAATTAAAAAAGCTAGCCAAGCCGCCATCGATGCGGGCGCAGATTTTATTAAAACGTCGACTGGGTTTGGCACCGGTGGTGCCACGGTAGAAGCTGTTAAACTTATGAAAGCCATCGCAAAGGAAAAAGAAGTGAAAGCAAGCGGTGGCGTGAGGAATTTAGAAGACTTAAAAGCAATGGTTGACGCTGGTGCAACAAGAATTGGCGCATCTAGCGGTGTAAAAATAATGCAAGGTCAATCAGCAAAAGAAGATTATTAGGAGGAATTTTTTATGGCGACACCACACATTGATGCACAAAAAAATGAAATCGCAAAAACCGTATTAATGCCGGGCGATCCGTTACGTGCAAAATACATTGCGGATAATTACTTAGACAATGTAAAGCAGTTTAATACGGTAAGAAACATGTTTGGCTATACAGGAACTTATAAAGGAAAAGCAATCTCAGTGATGGGAAGCGGTATGGGAATGCCTAGTATCGGCATTTATTCATATGAACTGTATAAGTTTTTTGATGTACAAAACATCGTAAGAATTGGATCTTGTGGCGCATACACTGACGAAATCAAACTTTATGATGTGTTGCTTGCGACAAGTGCGTACTCAGAATCCTCTTACGCTAAAGTTCAATCAGGCGCTTACAATGAAGATTACACTTATCCATCCACGCATTTGAATGAACGAATTGAAACCCACGCAAACGCTTTAAATATTCCACTTCGTAAAGGGGTTATTCACAGTTCAGATGTCTTTTATCGTGAAAACTTCGAGGATTATAAAACCATCTATAAAGACCATAATGCCATCGCTGTAGAAATGGAATCGTTTGCTTTATTCCACAACGCCAAAGTAACGGGTAAAAATGCAGCATGCATTTTAACCGTTTCAGATTCATTAGTCACCAAAGAAGCAACCAGTGCTTTAGAGCGTCAAAACGCATTCACAAAAATGATGGAAATTGCGTTATCGCTAGCAGAATAATAAAAAAAGTGCTCCGGCACTTTTTTTAAAAGAATTGAGGAATATAATGAACATAAAAACCCTAACCGTATCAAACACGCCTTTGCATATCATAAAAACGACGCAGTTTAAAACCATCAATATTGTTTTAAGATTTTTTGATGATTTAAACGCTGAAAATGTGACGGCTAGACATTTAATGTTGATGATGCTTAAAGCCAATACAAAACATTATCCGACCCGCCAAGCGTTAAGCAAACATTTAGAGGCTTTATACGATACCCAATTGCGTGCCCACTCAATGAATTTAGGAAAAAAGCATGTGAATCAAATCGCCTTAGACTTTCCAAATCCAAACTTAATCAATGATGGATTAATGGATGATATATTTGCTTTTTTAAAGTCACTTTTGTTTGAGCCTTTATTCAATGAAAAAACGTTAAATGAAGAAAAAGCCTTTTTAAAAGCGTACTTTAAAGCGGAATACTCAAATAAAACACGCTACGCTGCTAAAAGATACTATGAACATCTTTATAAAGATCATCCTTATAATATCAATCCTTTAGGGATTGAAGAAAAAATCGACTTAGTTACTTTAGATGCGGTGAAAAAAGCCTACGATGATATGCTTAAAAATCCAACCCTCATCTCAGTGAGTGGGAACATAGATCATCAAGCGATAAAAAAATACTTATCGGACTTTAATCTATCCCAAAAACCGCTGCCTAAAGATTTATTTATTAAACATGATTTCAATCACTTAAGTGATGTTAAAGAAACTTTAGATTTAACGCAAGACCGTTTATTTATTGGCCTTAAAAGTGGTATTTACTACAAAGATGATGAATTTTTTGCGATGAGCATCTTTAATACTTTACTTGGCGAAGGCAGTGATTCGTTGTTATTTGATGTAATCCGCGAAAAGCACGCATTGGCTTATTATGTTCATAGTGCTTACGCGCCATTTTCTTCGCTAGTCACGATTGTCTCCGGCATGGAAAAAAACAATATTGAAAAAGCCAAAACACTCATTCGTCAAACCCTTGAGCATATTAAAAATAACGCATTTAGCGATGAAGCATTTCATCTGGCTAAGCAACAAAAAATATCAGCCATAAAAAAAAGTTATGACAACATTAGATCCTTAAGCGTAAAAGGACTAAGACATGCACTCTTTGATGTTCCCTACAAAGAAGAAGCATCGCTAAAAGCCATTGACAATGTAACAAGAGACATGGTTGTAAAAGTCGCAAAACAATGTGAAATTATTTTCACCTATGTTTTAGGAGGGGTTGACCATGAAAAAAATTGAATATAAACAGTATAACGAAACCATATACCATTCAAAAGTGCAAAACCGATTAAATCTTTATCATATTAAAAAAGAAGGATTTTCTAAAAGCTTTGTAAGTTTAAACGCACCGATTGGTTCAATTCACCAATCGTTTATGGATGAAAATCACCAAGAAGTCAAAGTGCCTAAAGGCGTTGCTCATTTTTTAGAGCATAAAGTATTTGAAAAAGATGGTCAAGATATGTCTAAATATTTTGCACTTCAAGAAGCATCGATCAATGCCTTTACTGAACATCATCAAACCACTTACATATTTAGCGCAACCAATCATTTAATCGAAAACACAAATCGTTTATTAGAAATGTTTTTTCACCCTAATATAACTGAAAAAGGGGTCCAAAATGAAAAAAATATTATTACCGAAGAGCTTAATATGTATCAAGATGATCCTTCATACATTCAATATAAAAATTTAATCAACAACCTCTTTCACCATCATCCCATTAAAGATGATATTTTGGGAACCAAAGAAAGTATTCAAGCCATTCAGTTAAAAGACTTAAAATCAATGCATGAGGCATATTACCAACCTGAAGTTTGTAATTTGATCGTCGTCAGCTCGATTGACCCAAAAGAATTATTTGAAGCGTTGAATGAATCAATCACATTTCCAGAAAAAACCTTTAAATATCCTTCAAAGTTTCATGTCGATGAACCCAAAGAAGTATTAAACCCTTATGATAAAGGAAAGTTTGATGTTAAAATTCCTTCAATCTTATATGGAATTAAAGTGGATACAACAACTAAAGATGCCTTAGACCATGTTAAGCAATCCCTTGCTTTATCGATTTTTTTAGATTTAACGCTTGGAAAAAGTTCAAACACTTACCAAAAACTACTCGATCAAGGCTTGATCAATGATACGTTTGGTTTAGAAGTTGCATTTGAAAAAGCGTATGGTTACATCTTAATTGGCTCAGAAACACTCACCTTAGAAAAGACAGATAAAGCATTGTATGAAATAATCACTCAATTAAAGGATTTTGAAATCAAAGCAAAAGACTTTAATAGACTCAAAAAACAAATGCTTGGTAATTTTATTCATGGGCTTGACCAACTAGAAAGCTTAGCGTATCATGTAAGTGAGTATATTCACTACAATGTACAGTTTTATGATGTCTTAGAGATTGCGAGAAATCTAACGTTAAACGATGTACAATCGCAATCTATTAGGTTTGATGAAGCCTATATATCTAGGTATAGTGTTGAACC
>CAYZOR010000001.1:40465-54880 GCA_964479895.1 uncultured Candidatus Izemoplasmatales bacterium
TAGTTAAAGTTTTTGTGTAACACTTGCAAAATTGTAATGGTTACAATATAATAGACCATGTAATCATTCATAATATAAATTTATAGGAGGCTATTAAATGAGTAAAAAAGTAGAACTATTGAACCAGTTAGTTGCAGACTTATCCGTATCATTCGTTAAATATCATAATCTTCATTGGAACGTTGTTGGTGAAAGATTCAAGCCCGTTCATGAATTTGCAGAAGCACTGTATGATATGTTAAACGAACAATACGATGAAGTTGCAGAACGTGTAAAAATGTTAGGTGAATTTCCACCAGCTTCATTAAAAGCATATCTTGAAATGACGAACGTAAAAGAACTAGAAAACAAAGACTATAGAACAAAAGAAGTATTTGAGTTATTATTAGAAAACTTAGAATACTTACAAGGGCTTGCCACTGAAGCTAGAAATGTAGCCGACGAAGAAGGAGACTTCGCTACGGTAGCGATGCTCGAAGATATCGTTGGTGAATATTGCAAGCATATCTGGTTTGTAAAATCAGCAACTAAATAAATGAATGAAATAGTGCCTTTATCAAAGGTACTATTTTTTTTATTGCCTTTAAAATATGTTATAATACTCTTAACATTATAAAGGATTGATAACATGAGAACACGATTTATTGAAACGATTCGTCTTGTTAAGTCCAACGCTAAAACATTGATCTTATTTGAGGTTTTTTACAGAATGCTTGGTATATTAATCTTTTTTCCCATGATTAATAGCTTATTTTTATATTCTATTAGAGCAAGTGGGTATAGCTATATCACCAATAGCTTGATTTTTGAATATTTAACAGCACCAACAACACTATTCATCGCCTTTTTGATGCTGGTTATTTTAGGGGTTTACGTAGCGTTTGAAATGGTTGTTTTAAGTATTTTATTTCACTATTCAAGACAAGAAGCTACCATCCCATTCAAAGATTTAATTAATATTTCAATCAGAAAACTCCCTAGTAAAATCAAACAACACCATATTTTCTTTATTTTATTTGCATGGGTCTTTTTTATCGTTGTCAACATCGTTCAGTTTTCAGGGATCGCTTCAACGTTATCCATTCCTCCTTTTATCATGGATAACTTATTTTCAGAAACGATTTTTATAATTTCTGCGTTTGTTTTTGGCATCGTTTTGTTTATCCTATTCATTGAAAATATTTTTTCTATGAATGTCATTACCATTGAGGATAAATCCTTTAAAGCGTCTTATAAAAGAATGCGGCGGTTGTTAAAAGGAAACCGTCTGAAACTCATCAGAGATTTTGCGGTTTTAAATTTTTTATTGAATGTCACGTTATATGGAATATACATTTTAATTGTTGGTTTCATCGCTTTGTTTATTTTTCTAACAAGCGGACAAGCGGTTGTACTTGGTGCCCTATTAACCTTGATTTATACAATTTACTTAATTATAGCGTTAATCGCAAGTATGATTGTGTTACCGCTTAATTACGCTTGGATGAGTGAATGGTATCATTACAGAACACCTGACAGTGAAAAAATACCTATTAAAACGTTTAATAAAGGTTCTTTTGATCTTTTTAAACTAAAATACATGAAGCCAATTGTCGCTTTAGTCATTATTGTTGCGCTTATTTTTAATGGAACCACTGTGTATGCCACCGTCCAAAGAAGAGGAGGGATTGATTTATTCAATCAACCTGATATTATTGCCCACCGTGGCTCTTCCCTAAGAGCGCCTGAAAACACCATTGCGTCTATAGAATTAGCAATCGAAGAAAATGCAGATGCGGTTGAATTTGATGTCCTTTTAACCAGCGATAGTGTTCCCGTTTTAATGCATGATACAACCACCGGAAGAACCACCAATGATTCAACCAGTAGGCGCGTTGATTCTATTTCCTTTGAGGAATTAAGAGAACTCGATGCAGGAAGTTGGTTTTCTTCTGAATTTGAAGGCGAACAAATTCCAACCCTTGAAGAAGCATTGCTTGCGATAGATGGACGTGCAGACGCCCATATTGATTTGAAAAATTATACGCCAGAGATGGTAGACATTGTGGTTGAAACTGTTGAAACCCTTGATTTAGTCGATGATGTTGTCATTTACACGTTTGATTCAGATCAACTTAGGCAAATCAAAGCTTTGAATGAAGATATTCAAACGCTCTTTTTAGTGTATAGTTTCTTTGGATCCATCAATAACATCATTCAATTAGATTATGTCGATAGCTATGGGTTTAATCGCTTTGTTGCCCTTCAAAACCCTTCATATGCGGATGCGATTCGTTCGTCGGGCAAAGACTTTTATGTTTGGACTGTCAATGATCAAGAAACCCTAAGAGAATTAAGGTATATTGGGGTAGATGGAATCATAACGGATGATCCTATTCTTGCCCGAGAAATTGCGTATGGAACGTATTCGAATCCTACATTTTCTAACTTACTTCGTGAATTGTTTTCACCTTAATGAAAGGAGTGCCGTATGAATAAAGAAATTAAAGATCTTTATCGCAAGAAGAAGACTGCGGAATTTACGGTTTTTCTTGGAGGTTTCATCACAATGTTAACGGCCCTTTCATATCAAATGAATGGCCATGTAATCTATAACGGCATTGCTTTGGTTATTGGGCTTTTAATGGTGTTTTTTGGAGTTTCTAATTTTTCCCATTTAAAAGAAACCTTTAAAGAGACCTTCATATCAAAAAACCTTTCAGAATGGATGAAAGGTGGGGATTATTTTCAATTTGTAGGCCTTTCTAAATTGCAAGTCTATGGTTCAGACTTTTTCAATCCCGCTGATAAATTTCATTCAGAGGCTTTAATTACTGGAACGGTTGATAATATCCCGTTTTTATCAAGTGATTTAATGCTTTATGAAAAAAAGAATGATACACACCCTTTTTTTAATGGTAGATTATTTATATTTGAGTTTAATAACGCCCTTAATTTGGATTTTTTAGCGTTGCAAGATAAAACAAAACCTGTAGCAACCAAGCAATATAATTATTCAGAAAAATATTCTACTAAACTGAATAAGCAATACAGCATATATACAACGACCCTTCCAAAAATTAAAGCTTTATTTACAGATGATTTTGTTGAATACATGAATAATTTGAATCGTTTACACCGTGACACCATTAACTTTGCTTTAAAAGAAGCTAAAATGTACATATCATTTAATGATCATGTTGATACGTTTAGGTTAAAATTTTTAAGACCTTTAAACAAACAGCAATTAAGCCGGTTTCAAGAAGACGTTAAAGTCATTAGAAATCTCTTAAATGAGATTAAAAATAATCAAAAATTATTTTTCTAATTGTGCAGTAGACGCAACAATCTATCAAATTATATTTAATTAGACCCTTATGGGTCTTTTTTAATGGGTAAACGCTTTAATTTTATCAAACCATAGATATTTTTCCCTAACCCATTGATTTTGTGCATTATTAAATCTTTTACCTTCCCGTTATACTTTAGGCAATGAAGGAGGTAGTTATGGTAAATCAAGTGATTTTAGTAGGAAGATTAGTTTATGACCCAGAACTAAGAGAAACAGAAAACGGTAAGAAAGTAACAACGATCACCATCGCACTACAAAGAAGCTTTAAAAATTCAGACAGCGGAACGTATGATACTGACTTTATAAAATGCACCCTTTGGAGCGGCATCGCTGAAAACACCGTACAGTATTGTAAAAAAGGTTCTACCATTGGAGTTAAAGCGCGTTTGGCTCAAAAGTATTATGAAATCAGCGAAGACAAATCGATCTCATACCCTGAAGTTATCGCTGAAAAAATTACGTTTATTAACACCTAGTTGAATTTATCCCTTCCCCTTAAAGTCAACTAGTTTAAGAAAAAGCGTCTATCCCAAGGCGCTTTTTTTGCATCACTATGATATAATACTTTTAGGGTGATAATTATGAAACAATACCACGATTTCTTAAAACATATACTAAATAATGGAAGTCCGAAAACCGATAGAACGCATACTGGAACACTCTCTACATTTGGCTACCAAATGCGCTTTGATTTAAACGAAGGCTTTCCTTTGGTGACGACAAAAAAAGTTCATTTAAAAAGTGTTATTCATGAATTATTATGGTTCATTAAAGGGGATACAAACATTCAATATCTCACAAAACATGGTGTGAGAATATGGAATGAGTGGCCCTTTAAAAAATACAAGCAATCAAACGAATATCTTGGTGAAGACATGAAAGGCTTCATTGACAAAATCAATCAAGAAGATGAGTTTGCCCAAAAATGGGGCGATTTAGGACCGGTCTATGGGAAGCAATGGAGAAGTTTTGAAGGAAAAAACGGTACGATTGATCAATTGAAAAATGTATTGGATTTAATTGAAATGAAACCGGACTCACGACGCATTATTATTAATAGTTGGAATGCACCATTAATTGATGAGATGGCGTTGCCGCCTTGTCATATGATGATTCAGTTTTATGTGAATAACAATCGATTATCCGCCCAACTATATCAAAGAAGTGCGGATGCTTTTTTAGGGGTTCCTTTCAACATCGCATCTTATGCCCTTTTAACACAAATGATTGCCCATCATATGAACTTAGAATTGGGAGATTTTGTCCATACAATTGGCGACGCACATATTTATAATAACCATATAGAACAAGTGAAGCTGCAACTTAGTAGAACGCCCTATCCACTCCCAAGAATGCGGATAAATCCTGAGAAAAAAAGTATTTTCGAAATGACATTTGAAGACTTTACGCTAGATAACTATAGGCATCATCCACATATTAAAGGAGCAGTGAGTGTATAATGATTGCATTTATTGTAGCAATGGATGAAAACGGCTTAATCGGTAGAGATAATGCATTGCCATGGCATTATAAAGAAGATTTAAAATTCTTTAAAGAAAAAACCTTAAATCATACTGTAATTATGGGAAGAAAAACATTCGATTCAATTTTTGATAAACTAAAAACCCCTTTGCCTAAAAGAAAGAATGTTGTTTTAACGTCTCAAAATATTGAGATTGATGGTGCAACTGTCATTCACGATCTAAAAGCGTACTTAAATACGCTAGAGGAAAATCAATTGCATTTTATTATCGGAGGCAAAAGTCTTTATGAACAAGCTTTTGATTTTGTCGATGTATTATACATTACAAAAATTCATAAAACCTATGAGGGAGATACGTATTTTCCTGAATATGATAAAAATCAATTTAAGCTTCTAAGAAAAGAAGCTAAAGGCCCATTAACCTTTGAAACACATGTAAAGAAAGGGGCAAAGCATAATGATCACATTATTCTTTAGTCTATCGACGTTATTATTCTTTTTAATTTATTCTTGGGGCTTTTCTAGTTTTTCTTTAGAAGTAATGAATATTTTATACTGGATTGTCGCTTTATTTTTAGGAGTTTTAACATCAACTTTACTGCTTGCGCTTTTCTTGTTTACCTACGGTAGATTCCAAAAAGGGGATCAATCCGCCAATATGAAAAACCATAAAGTAATCATGAGTTTTATGCGTTTTTTAACACGTTTGTTACGCTTAGAGTTTATCGTAAGTGGTGAAGAAAATATCCCTAAAAACGACCCGTTTATTATGGTTGGGAATCATCAAACCAATATCGATATTATTGCGACGAAACCATTTATTAAAAATCAACCTTTAGTTTTTATCGCAAAACAATCGGTTTTTAATTGGCCTATCGTCGGTAGATTGGCAGGTTTAATTGGCAACATTCCTATTAAAAGGCTCGCAGATAGAAGCGCGATTGAAGCGATTATTAAGGGAATTAAGGCGTATAAAAGGGGCGTTCCTGTAATGATTTATCCTGAGGGGAAGCGGTCTAAATCTAATGAAATGGTTGATTTTAAGGCCGGTGCGTTTAAATTAGCCACAAAACCCAAAGCGCCTATTTTGGTTTTATCAATTTATAATTTTGCCAATTTATGGAAAAAATGGCCCTTTGTTAAACGGAAAGTCTACATGCATTTTCATGAAGTTATTCCACCAGAATTTTATGAGGACATGAAAACAAGTGAACTATCAAAGCATATTAAAGCTTTAATTCAAACGAAATTAGATGAATTTTCTAAACAACATGATAAACGTTAAAGAATATGTTAAAATACAACGTTATATTGAAAATTGAGGAGTGATACCGATGAGAATGGTAGACATTATAGAGAAAAAACGTGATAACAATCCGTTAAGTCAAGAAGAAATTGAATTCTTTGTTAAAGGGTATACTGCAGGTGATATTCCTGATTATCAAATGAGTAGTTTATTGATGGCTATTTATTTTAATTCAATGAATGATGATGAAGCAACGCATTTTACCAATGCGATATTACACAGTGGCGATATTATCGATCTTTCAAGTATCGAAGGGATTAAAGTTGATAAACATTCTACTGGAGGCGTTGGGGATAAGACAACGTTGGTTTTAGGCCCTCTTGTTGCGGCGTGTGGTGCGAAATTCGCAAAATTATCAGGCAGAGGCCTTGGCCATACGGGGGGAACTTTGGATAAATTAGAAAGTATCGAAGGCTTTGATATTGCCTTAGATAATGATGCTTTCATTAAACAGGTAAACGATATAAATCTAGCAGTTGCGGGTCAAACAAGTTCGCTAGCCCCAGCAGATAAAGCACTGTATGCCCTTAGAGATGTGACGGGGAGTGTGCCATCTATTCCTTTAATTGCAGCATCGATTATGAGTAAGAAGCTTGCAAGTGGTGCCGATGTCATTGTTTTAGATGTGAAAATCGGCGAAGGCGCCTTTATGAAAACCTTAGAGGATGCGAGAGAACTTGCAAGGATTATGGTTAAAATTGGGAAAAACTTTGGCAAAAAAGTCGTTGCCTTTATTACGGATATGTCCGAGCCATTAGGATTTGCTGTTGGCAATAAACTAGAAGTTTTAGAAGCCATTCGTACCTTGCAAGGAAATGGGCCTAAAGATTTAACTGAATTATCGGTTCAAATTGGCGCCCATTTGATTCATCAAGCAGGCATTACAGAAAATTTAAAAGAAGCACGTAAAATGATTGAGAAAAAAATCTCAACATTAGAAGCTTCTGATAAATTTAAAGCATTAGTTAAAGCACAAAAAGGGAATTATCCTGAATTAAACAATTACATCAATACTAAAGGCATTATTTCTATTAAAAGCGAAGCGGATGGATATGTTAAATCACTGGATGCACTGGTGATTGGTTTAAGTGCAATGCGTCTTGGTGCAGGGCGTTCAACGAAAGAAGACGTTATTGACCAAGATGTTGGAATAGTACTTAATAAAAAAATAGGGGATCGTGTTCAAAACGGCGAAGAACTTGCTTATATTTATACCAATAAAGAAAATATTCAAGAAGAAATCAAAGCGGTTTTAGATGCTTTTGAAATATCAGATACGCCTGTTGAAAAAAATCCATTAATATATGAAATCATAGAATAACTTTATAGATGTGGATGAAATTGTTCCACATCTTTTTTATTTTCTTGTTATAATACATTTAAGAGGTGATTCAAATGAAAGATGCCATCCATTTTTATAAAACCTATGACTTGAACACAGTGCGTAAGTTCTATGGAGATGTTTTAGATTTAACGTTGTATAAAGATCAAGGAAAATGTTTGATTTATGATTTGAACGGCCATGGCAAAATTGGATTTTGTACCCATCATCCTAAATTGATGAATGATTCGACATGCATTACGTTTGTGTATGAACGTAAAATCGAAGTTGAGAGGATGTATCAACACCTTAAAAGTCGTGCCAATGACGTATCAAAACCTGCATTGAATAGTGAATTTAAGATTTATCATTTTTTTGCGAAAGATTTTGATGGGCATACATTAGAATTTCAAGTGTTTTTAAATTAGTATTTTTCTTGTTTTATGGGAAATCTATGTTATTATAAATTTGTCGATAAATCAGGGGAGCTTAGAGAACTAGGCTGAGACATTCTTGACACTAGAATGAAACCTTACCTGATCTGGGTAATGCCAGCGTAGGATGTATACTTATTCAATTAAGTTTCGTCTACGTGACGAAACTTTTTTAATGTAGAGGAGTGATTTTTTGGCAACACAAACACTTAGAAATAACTTATCAGTAAGACAAATTACTGAAATAGCAGTATTAATAGCGTTCGCAACAGCACTAGAATTAGCGGCTTCATTTTTGCCTAGACAACCCCAAGGTGGTAGCGTTTCAATATCCTTAATTCCAATTATCGTTTTAGCATATCGCCATGGGTTGAAAATTGGAATATTATCTGGATTAGTATTTGGATTAATCAACTGGATGCTGGTTGGATTTGTAGTCTATGTCCATTGGTTTGAAGGCATTTTGGATTATATCTTGGCATATGGCGTTGCAGGATTTTCAGCGCTTATATTTAAATTGAACAAAGATAGCATTGTCTATTTCGCTTTAGGCGCTATATTGGCTGGGGTGTTAAGATACTTTATTCATTTTCTATCAGGCATCTTAATTTTTGATGTTTTTACCCCTGATGGCGTTACGGTTTGGTGGTATTCACTGACGTATAATGGGGCATATATGCTGCCGACCATAGGATTATTAGGAGTCCTTGCAGTCGCCTTATTCAGGCCGCTAAAAGAGCGTTTCCAGCAAATTTAAAAGCACCATCCCCGATTTTTCGACTTTAAAGAGACTTTTAAAAGTCTCTTTTTTTTGTTTTATGTGGCGCTGATTGTTGTATAATAAGGGTATGGAGGGTGATATTTAATGAATTTGATGTTTGCAGGCAGTGAAGCAACACCTTTTTGTAAAACGGGCGGACTTGCTGATGTATTAGGCAGTCTTCCCTATGAACTCGCAAAACGTGGTCATAATGTATCGCTGGTTTTGCCTAAGCACCAAGTCGTTAAACAAAAGTTTGCATCAGAAATTGAACATTTAGGACAACGAACCATTAAAATGCATGACAAAGAAGAATATGTTGGGTTCCAAATGTTGAAACACCAAGGGGTTAGCGTATATTTTATCGATAACGAATATTATTTTGGGTACCGGGAAAATCTTTATGGTGATTTTGATGATGGAGAACGTTATGCGTATTTTTCACAAGCGATTGTTCACTTAATTGAATACTTAGGAAAAAGCATCGATATTTTACACCTTAATGATTGGCAAACTGGTTTAGTGCCACATATCATTAAACATCATGAAAAGAAAACACTACGTTCTATTAAAACATTGTTTACGATACACAATATCGCATATCAAGGGCAATTTGATAAAGGATTGTTTCCTTATTTGAATGTTCCATACTCTAATGATTTAGAACATGATAATCTTATCAATTTCTTGAAAACGGGAGTCGCAACGGCTACGCACTTATCAACGGTTTCTAAAAGTTACGCTGAAGAAATTCAATATGCCTATTTTGGGTATGGACTTGAAGCACTATTGGCTTCAAGAAAAGATGATTTAGACGGGATATTAAACGGGATTGATTATAATACCTTCTCACCTAAAAATGATCAACAAATTGATACAACCTATAGTTTAAGAAACTATTTAAAAGGCAAAAAAATAAATAAAGAAGCACTTCAAAATATGTTCCATCTTCCCAATAAAGCCATTGCTGTTTATGGCATTGTATCAAGACTTACTGACCAAAAAGGGTTGAATCTCTTAAGTGAAATCATTGAACCCTACTTAGAAAAAGATCAAATCCAATTGGTTGTATTAGGCAGTGGAGATCAAGATTTAGAACTCTATTTTGAATATTTACGCCACAAATACCCTGGAAATGTAGGGATTTATATCGGCTATTCTGATCGAATTGCAAGGTTTATATATGCCGGAAGTGATTTCTTCATTATGCCTTCTAAATACGAACCATGTGGACTTTCACAACTCATTAGTCTAGCTTATGGAACGCTGCCTTTGGTGAGAAAGACAGGGGGATTAAAGGATTCAATTGAACCTTTTAATAAATTTAGTGAAGAAGGCAATGGGTTTGCCTTTCAAAACTTTGATACCTATGATTTAAAACACGCAATCGATGAATCGTTAGAAGCTTATCACAAAGTCAATGTATTTAAAAAGTTAAGAAGACGTGCCATGCAAGAAGATTTTTCTTGGGACAAAAGTGCAGGAGAATATGAAACACTTTATAAAAAAATCATTAAAAAGTAATCATGAGGAGGCGTACAATGGAAACACTCGCATTAATTCTTGCTGGGGGAAGAGGCTCAAGGCTTGATTTACTCAGTGAACAACGTGTTAAACCAGCAGTCCCTTTTGCTGGAAAGTATCGCATCATTGATTTTTCATTAAGCAATTGTTCAAATTCAGGGATTTATCATATTGGTATTTTAACGCAATACCATCCATTAAGCTTAAATGAACATATTGGAACGGGAAAACCTTGGGATTTAGATAGAAGAGACACCTCACTATCGTTACTCCAACCATTTAAAGAATGGTATAGTGGGACTGCCGATAGTGTCTTGCAAAACATTGATTATATTAAAAGAGCGAACCCTAAAAATGTCATTATTTTATCGGGGGATCATGTTTATAAAATGAATTACCGAAAAATGATTGATAAACATAATGAGAAAAACGCCGATTTAACGATTGCGGTCCAAAAAGTACCAATGGAAGAAACTCACCGTTTTGGTATTTTAAGAACCAATGCAGATGATAAAATCATTGAATTTCAAGAAAAGCCTAAAGAGACGGATTCAAATTTAGCATCAATGGGGATTTATGTTTTTGAAACGCAAGCGCTAATCGAAGCTTTAGAACACGTTAAGGAAGAAAATTTAGATTTTGGTAAACATATTATTCCTTATTTAATTGGTGGCCAAGTATTTAGTTATACCTTTGAAGGATACTGGAAAGACGTTGGAACGTATGATGCATATTTAGACGCAAACTTAGAACTCACCGCAACCGTTGATAAAGTTCCTTTAGATATGTATGACCGTAAATGGAGAATATATACAAGAAGTGAAGAGATGCCTGCTGTAAAGATTGGATCAAAAAGTTCAATTAACCAAGCCCTTATATCCAATGGATCCATTGTCGCAGGGGAAGTCATCAGAAGTGTTTTATCTCCTGGAGTTATAGTACACCCTGGCGCTAAGGTTAAAAACAGTGTGATTTTAAATGATGCGGAAATCATGCCAGGTGCGGTTGTTGAAAATGCAATCATCGATAAAAAAGTAACGGTTGGTTTCAATTCAAAAGTAGGATATTCCGATGATTATACTGCGAATGTAGAAAGACCAGACTTATTATCGAGTGGCATTAACGCAATTGCTAAAGGGGTTGTTATTCCAGATGATACAATTATCGAAAGAAATTGTAGAATTTTTTCTACCGCAACTTTTAAAGATAAAGTCATTAAATCCGGCACCACTCTAAAATAAAAAATAAGCGAAGCCTATTGTTTTTTGGCTTCGCTTATATATTGTCTTAATGCTTTTAAATAATCAATTCTTGGTCTATAGCCTTCTTGAATGGGGTAACTGTGTTTTAATAATTCATCATGTGTAATGGATTTTCTCCCCCCCTTTTCACTACGTTTAAGATAATATTCAAGCGATTCATAAGGAAATAGTAAAGCCGTTTCTACTGTGTGTAAATAAATGAGTAAAAAGGCAATTCCCCCTTGGTTTCTTACGTTTTTTAAGTGTGTGATTTGGTGGGATTGGATATTTTTGAGAGGGAAGGATGTTTTGCCCCTGCTTTCTTTTACATCAAAATCAATATATTGCCCTTTATAAATGCCGTTATAATCGGTAGTGGAAGGGGTTTTATAGTAAGCTTCTTTAATCCGTGCTTTATTTCTAGAAGGATAATCCACATCAACAATTTGTACGGGAACAGGTTTTTTATGAATCACTGCTATATCATGTGCTAAATAAAACATGTTAGCTTCATCAATCAGTTTTTCAAAAACCATTCCGCGGTTGGACATACTAACTTTTTTTTGTTTGGGTTGTTTTTTTGGCATTGGATAATTAATCATAGCATCACCTATTCATAGTTTATCACAGTTTTTAGTGGGTGTCTTTGGATAAAATGGGAATATTTTTCTCCTGGACTACACATTCTAGTTGAATATGTTATAATTATTTGATGTTAATACCATAAAAATTATTCATAAGGAGGTGTCATTGTGAGCCAAATCAATTTTTTTGCCCTAGGTGGACTAGGGGAAGATGGTAAGAATATGTATTGTCTAGAAGTCGATCAACAAATTTTTGTAATGGATGCTGGGTTGAAATACCCAACAGACGAGCTATATGGTGTTGATGCTGTACTTCCTGATTATACGTATTTAAAAGAAAATAAAAACCGTATTAAAGGTATATTTTTATCACATGGCCACGAAGACCATATAGGGGCGCTCCCTAAATTATTAAAAGAAATTAATGTAAAAGTATATGGAACATATTTTACTATGGCGTTATTAAAAGACACGCTTAAAGAACACAAAATGGATTTAAATAATTATTCATTTGAAACAATAACCAAAGATTCTCAAATAGATTTTAAAGAAGTTAGTGTAACCTTTTTTAGAACGACGCATTCCATACCTGAGAGTGTAGGCATGGCTTTTGAAACAAAAGATGGTGTGATTGTGTATGCACCTGATTACACGTTTGATCAAAATGTAGAACCGATGTATCGAACATCGTTTGATCGTTTGAGTCATATTGCTGGGAAAAATGTTTTAGCGCTTTTAACTGAATCAATGAACGCGGATGCTCAGAGCAATACTTCAGGCGGAAAGCGTTTAGAACATATATTAAATCAAACCTTTTTAAATGCTGATAATCGCGTCATTGTTTCTGCATTTTCTACCGATATTTATCGTATTCAAAAAGTTGTCAATATTGCGCTTCGATACAATAGAAACATAGCAATTATCGGAAGAAAGGCTCAAAGAATGGTTGATATTGCGATTAATTTAGGGGTTTTAGAAATTCCTAAAGAAAAATTGGTATCCCTTAAATTTATTGACGAAAAAAATAAAAATGAGCTAAAAGATACCGTCGTTTTAGTAACAGGAGAGCGTCATGAACCATTTTATATGTTGCAGCGTATGATGCGTAAGATTGACCGTTTAATTCATTTAAACGAAACGGATGATGTCGTTTTAATGACGCCCCCCCTTCCTGGAACTGAAAAAATTGCGGCCCGAACACTCGATACACTATATCGTAATGACATCAATATCATCAAAGTAGATAAAGCAATGTTACCATCTGCTCACGCGAGCAGTGAAGACATTAAGCTTATGATTAATATATTAAATCCAAAATATATTGTGCCAATTATCGGTGAGTATCGTCATTTTTATGCTGTAAATAAACTTGCGCATGAACTTGATTATCAAGATAAAGACATCATTATGCTAGAAAATGGGCAAGTCAGCCATTTTGAGAATGGCGAGTATAAAGGCATCAAAGAATCCTTAAAGAGTGGCGATGTTTTAGTCGATGGAATTTTAGACAGTGATTTAAGCGAAGTCGTCTTAAAAGATCGCGAGATTTTATCTCAAGATGGGGTTGTTTTAGTTATTGGCCATCTAAACGCAAAGAAAAAACAAAATGTCGGAGACCCAGAAGTTATTTCTAGAGGGTTTGTTTACATCAAGGAAAACGAAGAACTCATCGAAGAAATTCGAGACATCTATACAACCTTATCTAAAGAAATGTTTAACAAACGATATTTTGATTATCGCTTGTTCAAAGATAAATTAAAAGAAGAGATCTCTAAACATCTATTTCAATCAACCTCAAGACGTCCAATTATTATTCCTGTGTTGATTGATGTATCAAGAGGTTAAACTATGATTATAGAGATTATAGAAGACCATCTAGATAAAAAATCATTAACCCATTTAACGCCACATATTGGTGCAAGAGGGATTTTCTTTTTAGACGGAAAATTATGTGTGTTACATTATGAAAAAACCCACCGTTATACTTTACCTGGGGGTGGGGTAGAAGCCAATGAATCATTAGAAGATGCCATTAAAAGAGAAGTTTTAGAAGAAACAGGCTATGAAGTGACCCGCTATAAACCCACCGTCACTTTAAAGGAATATTTTCAAGATTCTATTTGGCATCACCATTATTTTTATTGCGAAGTTAACCCTAAAGCAAAAGGTCAATCGCTTACAAAAGAAGAATTGGACCACAAGTTAAACGTAACCTTTAAAACCCTTGATGAAGCGATTGATATATTTGCTTTTCAAGAATCAGATAATAGATATCAGAGTAATATTAACAAAAGAGAGTTGCTTGGATTAATGCATTCTCTGACTGAAAACGAAACTTTATAATGAAATTTTGTGTTACAGTTTACAAACATTATCGATGTGTTATAATTAACAAGGATTAAATCTATGGAGGTATCATTATTACTATGGC
>CAYZOR010000002.1:0-44739 GCA_964479895.1 uncultured Candidatus Izemoplasmatales bacterium
GGGGTTAATGAAGTATTAGGCTTAAATGTTGATATTATCACAGATACAACGGTGATTGACGTTTTAAAAGAAAACGGAACGTTTGAATTAAAAGTGATTAACACATTAAAAGGAGAGCACAGTATCCAATCAACCAGTGTGATTATAAGCAGTGGATGTTATGAAAGAACACGCGGGGCGATCCAATTACCAGGAGACCGCCCAGCAGGCATTATGCCTGCAGGAAGTGCCCAAAGATATTTGAATATGGAAGGCTATATGGTTGGTAAAAAAGTCTTTATCTTAGGAAGCGGAGACATTGGGCTTATCATGGCAAGACGAATGAAATTAGAAGGCGCAGACGTTTTAGGCGTTGCGGAGTTAATGCCCCATTCCAATGGCTTAACCCGTAATATTGTCCAGTGTCTACACGATTTTGATATTCCTTTATTCTTATCACACACCATTAGTGATATTAAAGGCAAAGATGTCTTAGAAAGTCTTACCATTAGTGAAGTGGATGAAAACTTTGAATATATCGATGGCACTGAAAAAACTTTCGAAGTGGATACACTTTTATTATCGGTTGGGTTAATTCCTGATATTAATATGTTTGATTCATTAAAGTTTGATGTCTCGAAAAAGACTGGCGGGGCGATTGTTGATCAAACGTATCAAACAAGTGTCGAAGGTTTGTTTGCCTGTGGAAATGCGCTTCATGTTCATGATTTAGTAGACTTTGTGACTGAAGAATCTACTAAGGCGGGTGCCCAAGCCAAAGCATACATTTTAAATAGTAAAAAGCGTTCTAATAACATGATTTCAGTTACCCCTTCAAGCAATGTTTCATACTTACTGCCACAAACCCTCGATATGGATGATGATTTTGAAGAGGTTATCTTATCATTGCGTACGACAACCAATGCGATGAGTGGAAAATTCCATATCTATCAAGGGGAAAACTTATTATTCACTAAAAAGGCAAGATTTGTGGTTCCTGCTGAGATGGAAAAATTATCAATTAAAAAA
Source organism: uncultured Candidatus Izemoplasmatales bacterium (assembly GCA_964479895.1). GTDB lineage: Bacteria > Bacillota_I > Bacilli_A > Izemoplasmatales > Izemoplasmataceae > B1SED10-225. The sequence goes on from CAYZOR010000002.1 coordinate 1,009, forward strand.
GAAATGTTAAAATATAAAGGACCAATAACGGTTCAATTTGAGGTGGTGAATGTATGAAAAAAGATATGATTTGTATTGTTTGTCCGGTAGGCTGTCACGTCAGCATTGATACGGAAAGTCATGAAGTGACCAACAATAAATGTAAACGCGGAGAACGCTATGCCCAAAAAGAACTATTAAATCCGACACGCATGGTCACTTCAACTGTGAGCATTAATTCAATCCACCAAAGAAGAATTCCTGTTAAAACAACCGATGCCATTCCAAAAGATAAAATCTTTGATCTGATGGATATGTTAGAAAGTGTACGTTTAGAAGTTCCTTTTAAAATGAATGATGTCGTGATTGACAATGTTTTTGATACCGGTGTAGATATTGTTGCGACGATGTCTTTAAATGAGTAAGGATTAGAGTAGACAATTTTTGTCTACTCTATTTTCATAAAAGCGATTTAACCATGAAAAAATAAGCGCTCTATGATATATTAATAAGTGATATGGAGTGGTTAGATGTTTATACAACACAGTCAAAAAACAACGTACGAAAAAGTGGTTGATTATTTATGGGTCACCCTAATATTTTTAGGGGTTAGTGTCGCAACTTTATTTATTGGAACAGGCGCAGCATTAAGTGCTGCATTCATCACGGTATATAAGATGCAAACAGATATTGTCGAAGAAAGCATCTTAAACACCTTTAAAAAGCAACTTAAATTAACCTTTATCCCTTCGGTTTTAACGTTTATTGGGATAATGGTTATATTTGGCGGAGGGCTCTATATTACATTAACAATCATCCCTGATGATTATCCTTTGCGTTTGGTGTTGCTTATTTTAGTATTGGTGTATGGTGCTTTATTTTTACAATATGCGTTTCCGATTGTGTCGGTATTTAAACATAGTGGGCCGATTCATTTAATCAAAAACACGCTTCTTTTAATGCATCTTCACCCAATTACGTCGTTTTTATTATTAATGAATGCACTGACGTTTTATGTGATGGTTTTTATACTGCATCCTATATTAATTTATTTGGCATTCATGTTTGTTTTTTACATGCAAGGGAAAATTTTTCAACCAATCTTAAAAATCTATGTAAAACGGATTGCTGAAAAAGAAGATAAAGCACCAATAATCGAATAATGTGAGGGAAAAATATGTCTTATGAAAGTAAGTATTTTAAGCTTTTATCACAAAAGTTTCCAAATGTTCAAAGTGCCGCAACCGAGTTGATTAACTTAAATGCAATTTTAAACTTACCTAAAGGAACCGAGCATTTTATCGCGGATATACATGGAGAATATGATGCGTTTAATCACTTTTTAAAAAACGCGAGTGGGATTTTAAAACAAAAAATTGAGTTAACGTTTAAAGATTTAGATGAAACCAATAAAAAACGGTTGGCTTTTTTCATTTATTATCCCCATGATATGATCAATAAATATCAAAAAGCGTGGGATAATGATGCGTTTGATTTACTCTTAAAAGACGTCTTAAATAGAATGATTATTTTAGCGCGTATTGTTGCGACTAAGTACACCAAAAGCCATGTAGGTAAAAATTTACCAGAAGAGTTTAAATATATTATCCAAGAATTACTCTATGAATCCAATAAACACGAAGATAAAAGACGCTATTATGATGCGATTATGGAAGCCATTTTTAAAACCGGCAGAGAGAAAAAACTGATCATTGAACTCTCTCGCTTTATTAGACGCTTAGCCATTGATAGACTGCATATTGTTGGCGATATTTTTGACCGCGGGCCAAAACCCCATATGGTAATGGATAAAATTATGCGTCAAAAGTTTGTTGATATTCAGTGGGGGAACCACGATATTATTTGGATGGGCGCTGCGAGTGGGTGCAGTGTATCAATAGCCAATGTCATAAGAATTGCGGCGCGGTATAATACACTTGATTGTTTAGAAGACGGGTATGGGATAAATTTAAGACCGTTATCTTCTTTGGCAAATAAACTTTATAAAAACGATTCGTGTGAAGGATTTTATCCTAAAAACACAGAAGATAAAAATGCCTTGTTTGACCATCCAAAGTTTGTCGCAAGAATGCATAAAGCCATCAGCATCATTCAGTTTAAACTAGAAAAAACCTTGATTGATAACAACCCAGGCTTTGACCTTGAAAACCGCTTATTATTGGATTGTGTTGATTTTGAGAACAAAACGATTGAAGTCGATGGCATTACGTATGCTATTGATCATGCGTTTCCTACTGTCAATCAAAATAGTCCCTACGAGTTAACAGAAGAAGAAAATGTTGTCATCAAACATTTACGTCAAATGTTTTTACATAACGAAACATTGCAAAATCATATTCGCTATATGTTTAGAAAAGGCTCAATCTATTTAAGAAGTAACGATGTATTATTACTGCATGCTGGCATCGCGCTCAATGAAGATGGCAGTTTCCGTTCACAAACCATCGATGGAGAAAGCTATAGTGGAAAAGCCTTACTCGATAAATTTGAACAAAAAATTAGAAACGCTTATTTAAATCGTTATGAAGTCAATAATCCCGAAAGAGATTACTTCGTTATTTTATGGCAATCACCAAATAGTCCTTTATTCGCAAAAGACAGAATGCGAACCTTTGAGCGTTATTTTATTAAAGATAAAACCCCACATAAAGAAACCATGAATCACTATTTTGAAAAAAGAGAAGATTCGAACATTTTAGACCGTATTTTCGAAGAGTTTTCGATTGATAAAACCCGCGGAAAAATCATTAACGGCCATGTGCCTTTAGACATAACCAAAGGCCATAAAGTCATGCTTGCGGATAAAAGGATTTATCTTATTGATGGAGGCATGAGCAAGCAATATTCTAAACAAACCTCTATTGGAGGATATACCCTTATATCTGATTCCTATGCGTTTTATCTAGTATCTCACGAACGCTTTTCAAACTACCAAAAATTAATTCGCGATGAAAAAGATATAATCAGTATCACTAGAAGCGAAGATATTAACCACCGCAGAACCTATGTATATGACACAGATAAAGGCAAAACCATCCAAACTACAGTGGACGATTTAGCCAAACTCATTGACCTTTACCGTAGTGGTGCGTTAAAAGAAAAAGACTATAAACAAGACTAAAGCCCTTTATTGGGCTTTTTCTTTTAATGGAAACGTTTAAACTAAACAAACCTGTTCTATGAATTTAATACAGCTATTTAGAACTCTTACAAAAAAGTGCATATCACGTGAAAACTTATAAACAGTAAGTTATCATGAAGCTGTCATATAGGTATGGCATTTTATTTTATCGCATATTAATTAGATTTTTTATAAATAAAAGGAGGAACATTATGTTGTTCGAAAAATATGATCCACTCAAAAAAGAAATGTTTAACATTCTTGATAAGAATGGAAAAGTTGTAAACAAAGACTTAGAACCAGATATTGACAAAGATACCTTAGTGCATATGTATAAAACAATGGCATTAGCAAGAACGGCCGATATTAAAGCCCTTCAGTATCAACGTCAAGGCCGTATGCTTACGTTCGCACCTGTTCAAGGTCAAGAGGCCTCACAAATTGGGCCGATGGCCGCATCTAAAAAAGAAGATTGGTTGGTCCCGGCTTTCCGCGAGGCTGCCGCGATGCTTTATAAAGGTGCAACCCTTTACCAAAACTATCTCTATTGGTATGGAAACGAACTCGGTTCACAGTACGATGAAGGGGTTAATATTATGCCCGTCAACGTCCCGATCGGTTCACAAATCAACCACGCTGCAGGCGTTGCCCATGCTGCGAAAATCCAGAAAAAAGACCACGCTGTTGTGACTTACATTGGAGATGGGGGAACCTCAAACGGTGAATTCCATGAAGGGGTCAACTGGGGCGGTGTTTACGATTTGCCTATGGTTACCATCATTCAAAATAATCAATATGCTATTTCAACGCCTCGTAAACAAGCAACCAAAGCAGAAACCCTTGCCCAAAAAGCAATTGCGTATGGAATTCCAGGCATCCAAGTCGATGGAAATGATGTTTTAGCGATGTATGTAGCGACTAAAGAAGCCTTAGAACGCGCTTATAAAGGGGAAGGGCCTACATTAATTGAAGCGGTCACTTACCGTTTAGGGCCCCATACAACGAGTGATGATCCTACCATTTATAGAAGCGATGAAGAAGTTGAAGAATGGAAAGAAAAAGATCCACTCATTCGCTTCCGTCAATATTTAACGAATAAGAAATTATGGAATAAAGAAAAAGAAGAAGCCCTTCAAAAAGAACACAAGAAATTTGTAGCGGATACTTTCAAACAAGTTGAAAAAGCTGAGTATCCAACCCTTGATGAAGTATTTGACTATACGTATGAAACCTTACCTTACGATTTGAAACGCCAAAAAGAAACGATTAGAAAATACCAAGAACAAGCTGAAAGTGAGGGGGATAAATAATGGCTACTTTAACCCTTTTAGGCGCAATTAATAACGCCTTAGACCAACAATTAGAAAATGATAAATCCGTCGTAGTATTTGGAGAAGATGCTGGGTTTGAAGGCGGTGTGTTCCGCGTCACTCAAGGTCTCCAAAAGAAACACGGGAAAGACCGTGTCTTTGATACACCAATCAGTGAAGCTGGAATTATTGGAAGCTCAATTGGGATGGCTGCGAACGGGTTGAAACCTGTTGCGGAATTACAGTTCTCTGGATTCATGTTCCCAGGCTTTAACCAAATCGCTGTCCATGCTGCACGTATGCGCAACCGTTCGCGTGGAAAATACAGTGTTCCAATGGTTATAAGAATGCCTTATGGAGGTGGCGTTAGAGCGCTTGAACACCATTCAGAATCATTAGAAACGCTTTTCGCGCATATTCCCGGATTAAAATTAGTGATTCCTTCAACGCCTTACGATGCGAAAGGCTTAATGACTGCGGCAATTCAAGATCCAGACCCAGTGATTTTCTTTGAACCTAAGAAAATTTATCGTGCCTTTAAACAAGAAGTCCCTGAGGAAGAATACACCGTAGAAATTGGTAAAGCACGTACGGTTCAAGAAGGCTCAGACATCACCGTTGTTTCATGGGGTGCGATGTTGCACGAAACCATGAAAGCAGTTAAAGCGATTGAAGAAAAAGAAGATATTTCAGTTGAACTCATCGATCTTAGAACCATCGCACCAATGGATAGCGACCATGTCGTTGAATCCGTAAAAAAAACCGGCCGATTATTGGTCGTTCACGAAGCGGTTAAAACATTAGGCATTGGGGCTGAATTAATCAGCCGTGTCAATGAAGGGGCATTCTTCCACTTAGAAGCTCAACCAACCAGGTTAACCGCACCAGATATTACCGTTCCACTGCCAAAAGGGGAACGTCACCATATCTTTGATCCAAAACGTATAGAACTAGAAATCAAAAAAGTCGCAACGTTCGAATAAGGAGTGTTAGACAATGATTAATTTTAAATTTGCGGACATCGGTGAAGGGATTCACGAAGGTGTCATATTAAAATGGAACTATGAAGTCGGCGACCAAGTCGAAGAAGGCGAAACCATGGTCGTTGTAGAAACGGATAAAGTCAACGCTGAAATCCCTGTCCCTGAAGATGGTGTCCTTAAAAAAAGAGGCGCTGAAGTCGGTGAAACCATCCATGTAGGAGAAGTCATTGCGGTTATTGATGATGGCTCAGGGGAAGATGAAGGAGAAGAAGACTCTTCAAAAGAAGCCCCATCGGATGAAGAAGACGATGACGATGAAGAAGAAACCAAAACCGAATCAAAAGGTGAAAGTGGCGCATCTGTTGTTGGAAGCGTAGAAGTTTCTGATGATGTCTTGCCTTCGTCGGATGAACATACCACAAAATCAAGCAATCAAAACGCTAAAGGCAAAGCACTCGCAACGCCTGTTGCGCGTAAAATGGCCAAAGATTTAGGGGTTGACATTAACACCTTAAAAGGTAGCGGTCCAAGTGGACGTGTTATGAAAGAAGACATTCAAAAAGCTGCTGAGTCAAAAGAACAGCCTTCTGAGCAACCAAAAACGTCTACGGGCGCGACGCAAGCAAGACCAAGCATGCCTAAGATTAAAGAAGAAGGCACCAGAAGAGAAAAAGTCTCTAAATTACGCGAAAGCATTGTTAAAGCGATGGACACATCGAATCAACTCATCCCAGCAACAACGATTATGGATGAATTTGATGTCAGTGAACTTGTTAAATTTAGAAACGAACAAAAAAATCTTGCGGCAAACCATGACGCAAAACTGACCTATTTACCCCTCATATTAAAAGCGGTTATTTTAACCTTGAAAGAATACCCAATCTTTAATTCAAGTTTTGACCATGAAACCAATGAAATTATTTATAAAGATTTCGTTAACGTTGGGATTGCGGTCGATACACCTGATGGACTTATTGTTCCAAATATTAAAAATGCCGATCAATTATCCATCATCGAACTCGCTAGAGAAATTGAGCGATTATCTAAAGAGGCGAGAGATCGTAAGATTCAACTTTCTGACCTTCAAAATACAACATTCAGCGTCACCAACTATGGAGCGTTTGGCTCTAAATTAGGAACGCCAGTCATTAACCATCCTGAAGTTGCGATATTAGGCGTTGGCGCTATTTCGAAAAAACCACTTGTTATCGATGATGAAATTCAAGTGCGCTCAACCCTTCCGCTTTCACTAACAATTGACCACCGTATTATTGATGGTGGCGATGGGGGCCGTTTCATGGTAAAATTAAAAGAGTATTTAAGCGACCCAATGTTACTATTATTAAGCTAAGGAGCGTGCAACCATGAAATCATACGACATTACATTAATCGGAAGTGGCCCTGGTGGGTATGTAGCCGCCATCAAAGCCGCACAACTCGGAAAGAAAGTCGCAATTGTTGAAAAAGATTCAATTGGAGGCGTGTGTTTAAACTGGGGATGTATCCCCACGAAAGCATTACTCTCTAGTGCCAAAGTGTATAAAAACTTTCAAAACGCAAAAGACTTTGGCATCGATGTAGAAAAGGACAGCTTTTCGGTAAACTTCAAAAAAATGATGCAACGTAAAAACAAAGTGGTTAAAAAATTAACCGGTGGCGTTGGCTATTTACTGAAGAAAAACGAAGTTGATGTCTACAATGGACTCGGTGAAGCGGTTGATTCAAACACCGTTAAAGTCGGCGATGAAACGTTTAAAACTGAAAAGTTAATCGTTGCGACTGGCGCAAGCCCATTTGTTCCCCCTGTTGATGGATTAGAAAAAGGCTTAGACGATGATTCTGTTTTAACGGCTAAAACCATCCTTGATCTAAAAGAACAACCGAAAAGTCTTACCATCATTGGCGGTGGCGTGATTGGGGTTGAATTTGCGACCATCTTTGCGACACTCGGTACAAAGGTAACCATCATCGAATTACAAGAAGATGTGTTGCTCCCAGTCGATGAAGAATTAAGAGAACCATTCAAAAAAGTCATGAAAAAACAAAAAATTAACGTCCTTACAAGTGCCCAAGCGAAAAAAGTTGATGGCGGAAAGCTCACCTATGTGTTAGACGGTAAAGAAGAAACCATAGCCGCCGATAAAATTTTACTCGCTACTGGAATGAAAGGGAACTTAAAAGGATTAGACGCTTTAAACTTAGCCACCGAAAAAGGCTTTATCAAAACCGATGAATATTTACGCACCAATGTAGATAATGTTTATGCCATTGGCGATGTCAACGGTAAAGAAATGCTTGCACATGTGGCGTCAAAAGAAGGGCTTACAGCAGTTGGTCATATCATTGATGGTGAGAAAACCCACCCAATGGATTATACCAAAGTGCCTTCAGGTATTTACACCTTCCCTGAAATCGCACAAGTTGGATTAACTGAAAAAGCTGCGAAGGAAAAAGGCATTGATATAAAAGTATCAACCTTCCCATTAAGCGCCAATGGAAAAGCACTTGCTGAAGGACAAAGTGTAGGACTCGTTAAAATGATCGCTGATAAAAAATACAACGAAATCATCGGCGTCCACATTTTAAGTGATAATGCGACAGACTTAATCACAGAAGCCGTATTGGGTATGAACTTAGAAGCGACAGCTGAAGATTATGTCCACGCCATTCATCCCCACCCAACCTTATCAGAAATGCTTCATGAAACCGCACACGGAATCATTGATAAACCAATCCATATTTAAACGAAAGCATCCCATTTTGGGATGCTTTTTTCATAAAAAAAACCCTTGTTTTACCAAGGGTTTAAAGCTTAAGAAAAGACACAATGCAGTAAGTCACTCACCGTAATATTAAAGAAATATTCGTCTAACGGTTGGGTTTTTAAAACCGCTTCAAACGCTTTTTCTTCATATTTTATCCCTTTTAAAGCCCCTTCTAACTCTTTAATATCACGACTGCCTAAAAAGTCACCAAAGATTTTAACATCGCTGATTTTTCCTTCTTTAACATTAAGGTGGAATTCTACTTTCCCACCTTCATAACGCCCTACTTTTTCTACTTCAAAATCAGGCGATTCTCCATAATTCCATTCCCAGTGATTATAACGCTTATCCATCAATTCATAGATTTTTTCTAAATCTTTTTCAGTCAGTTCATACACGTGCGCCGAAATGTCTTTAGTATCTAATAAATATTCAAGTAACGTCTTTTTAAATTGTGGCATGGAAACTTCTTCTTTTAAATACGGCAATACATTGGTAACGCGAGAGCGGTTTGATTTAATGCCTTTTGATTTGATTTTATCGGCTTTCACATTTAATACTTCCGCAACAAACGCTAAGTTTGCGTCAAATAAAATCGTGCCGTGATGCAGCATTTTATCTTTATAAAAACTTTGTGCATTTCCACTGATTTTTTTATCCTCAACAACAATATCATTTCTTCCTTGGAACGACGCTGGAACCCCTAGTTCATTAAGTGCACCAATGACGGGTTCTGTGAATTTTTTATAGTTGTTTAAGTTATCTTTAAGTTTGGTAACAAATGAGAAATTTAAGTTTCCATCATCATGATAAACGGCCCCGCCACCAGTAATTCTTCTGACGACATTTACATCATGTTTTTTTACCATTTCAGGGTTAATTTCTTCTATCGTGTTTTGGTTTCTTCCAATGATTACACTGTTTTCATTTTGCCAAAGCAATACAAAGTCTTCATCACTTTGTAGGTATTTTAAAACATACTCTTCTAAGGCTAAATTAAATCTAGGATTTTTAGAATCATTAAGAATTGTTTTCATCTTTTCACCTCTTTAAATTATCATACATAAAAAGTGTAAACTAAGCGCTTAAAAAAATCAATGTAACCACTTTATTAATTGTTTTTTGTTTAATAAAAACAACTTCATGTTACAATATCTATGTAAAAAGGGGTGAAATAATGAACCAATGCTTGATCGTTGTTGATATGCAAAATGACTTCATTGATGGGGCTTTAGGGTTTGAAGCCGCCCATCAAGTGATTCAACCCATTAAAGAAAAAATCATCCATGCTAGAAACAATGATATTGATGTGATTTTTACCATGGATACCCATCAAAACAATTACTTAAAAACAGAAGAAGGGAAACACTTAGCTGTTAAACATTGTATTGAAGGCTCAAAAGGTCATAAACTTAACCCTGAGATTGAAGCCTTAAGAGAAAATTACGATAAAGTGTTCACTAAACCAACTTTTCCTTCTTTAGAATTAGGAAACTATTTAAAAACAAAGTCATATGAAACGGTAGAACTATGTGGCTTGGTTTCAAATATGTGTGTTTTATCGAACGCAGTGATTGTTAAAGCAGCACTTGATAATGCACATATAATGGTTGATTCAAAGGCAACCAAAAGTTTTGATTCATCCTTACATGAAGCAAGTTTAGCCATTTTAGAAGGCTTACACATCGAAATTAAAAAATAGGAGTTTACTATGTTATCCAAACAAAACGAAACAATGTTAATTGATTTTTACGAATTTACCATGGCACATGGATATTTTGAATCATCGTTTAAAAATGAAATTGTTTATTTTGATTTATTTTTTAGGAAAATCCCTTCAAACGGTGGATATGCGATTATGGCGGGATTACAAAGCGTGATTGATTATGTCAACAATATGTCTTTTTCAGATGACGATATCAATTATCTAAGAGAAAAACATATGTTTTCTGAAGCATTCTTAACGTATTTAAGTCATTTTAAATTCAGTGGAGATATCTATAGTGTGCCTGAAGGCAGCGCTATTTTTCCAAATGAACCCATCATTACCGTAAGAGCCAATGCCGTGGAAGCGCAGCTTTTAGAAACCTATCTTTTATTAGCGGTGAATCATCAATCATTAATCGCGACTAAGGCGTCTCGCATTAAACATGCGGCTGAGGACCGTAAAGTGATTGAGATGGGCGCAAGAAGAGCGCATGGGGTAAGCAGTGCAAACTTAGGCGCAAGAGCGGCTTATATTGGTGGCGCTGATATGACGTCAAATACGATAGCGGATCGGTTATATAATGTGCCTGCGACTGGGACCATGGCGCATAGTTGGGTTCAAATGTTTGACACAGAATTAGAATCGTTTCAAGTGTACGCTAAGTTATATCCAAAAGCAGCTATCTTTTTGGTTGATACCTATAATACGTTAAAAACGGGCATTCCCAATGCCATTAAAGTGATTAAAGAAGAACTCATTCCAAAGGGGCATACCTTTTATGCGATTAGAATTGATTCTGGTGATTTAACCTACCTTTCTAAAAAAGCGCGTAAAATGCTTGATGATGCTGGGTTAAAAGACTGTAAGATTGTCGCTTCAAATGCCTTGGACGAACACCTGATTAATGCCTTACTTATGCAAGGTGCACCGATTGATATGTTTGGGGTTGGCGAACGGTTAATTACTGCAAAAAGCGAGCCTGTTTTTGGGGGTGTTTATAAATTGGTCGCCGTAGAGAAAAACGCCACCATTTACCCTAAAATTAAAATCAGTGACAATCCTGAAAAAATCACAACCCCTCACTTTAAAACCCTTTACCGCATTTTTGACAACGAGACGCAAAAAGCGTGCGCTGATTTGCTCGCTTTACACGATGAAACCCTCGATGAAAACAAGCCTTTAACAATATTTGATCCTACCCATACATGGAAAACCCGTACCTTTAAAAATTATACCCTTAAAAAAATGCTCGAACCTATTTTCATAAATGGTGAGCAAGTCTATGAATCCCCATCTTTAAAAGCGATAAAAGCCTATACACAAAAACAACTTGATAGTTTATGGGACGAGGCCAAACGTTTCGATTATCCCCACCGTTATTACGTCGATTTATCCAATAAACTATGGGATATTAAACACGATTTGATCAAACATTATAAAGAGATGGAATAAGGAAAGCGCCCAAACCCATTGGGCGCTTTTAAAATGGTATAATGGAATTATTAAAAGGAGGAATCAACATGGATGTTACGTTTAAAGGCATAAAAGTGACTTTAGAAGGCAATACGATATCTTTAGGGGATAACGCGCCGGATTTTGAAGCGTTAGATATTGGATTAACCCCTGTAAAACTTAGTGATTTTGATTCAAAATTCATTGTCATAAGCGTGGTGCCTTCATTGGATACTGGCGTTTGTGATTTTCAAACCAAAAGATTTAATGAGTTAGTGACTGACTTTGATGATGTTACGCTTATTACCATCTCAAATGATTTACCATTTGCACAAAAAAGATGGTGCGGAAGTGAAGGGTTAGAAAACATTATAACGCTATCGGATCATAAAGACTTAGATTTTGCGAAAAAGTATGGGACATTAATGAAAGAACACCGTCTATTAGCGCGTAGTTTATTTGTACTTGATAATAATCGTGAAGTGGTGTATAAAGAATTTGCGCCTGAGGCGAGTGAGCATTTAAATTACGAAAAATTTCTTGCGGAATTAGAAGTGTTAAGAAGAAATTCATAAGTCTAGCGAAAGCTAGGCTTTTTTTATGGTACAATTTAAAGGGGAGTGATTGAATGGATAAACAAGGTTCAAACCAGTTAAAACCATTAAGAAAAAAACATAACTTAACGCAAAAAGAAGTAGCGAAAGCACTGAATATAGATCATTCAACTTTATCTAAATACGAGAATAATCAAAGAGAAGTTCCTAAAAATCTGTTGGCTAAATTATCTGAACTTTATGAGGTTGATGTAACAACATTATTATCAAAAGCCATCCAAAATTCGAACGATTTATACACTTATTATCGCAAGGCTCAAGTATTTAAAGTGCCTTTAAACAAACTGAAAATAGGGTTACTCTTTTTGATGTTTTCTATGCTTTACCTTTTCTTTTTTATTAACCATCTAAGTTTAATGGTTGTTTCTATTTTTAGTGCACTTATTTTACTCATTTATAGTACCTTTTATTATAAAACGGTTTTTAAACAACAAATGCACTATAAAAAGGTTCTAAAAGGGAAAACGTTAGAATATCAACTTAAAGATCGAACCATTCATATCCCCAAACTTAATTTTGAACTTAAGGTGAATACCGTATTAAGTTTGTTGAGTTTTTTTACTTTAAGTATGTTTGTGATTGGTCTATCTGATGGATTATTTGATGATTTAGATTATAGTATTAGTGGTCTTTTTATATTTGTAAATATCACTTTGTTTTTTTATTTACTTTTACAAGCGTTATTTAAACGGGTATATTACGAAAAAATTGATGCGAAAAAGGTTAATCAAACCTTCAATACATACTTTTTCAATGCGCTTTATATAACAGGTATGAGCAGTTTCATATGGTTTATGATGTTTTTGGCTGAATTGATTCACTTAGATATGGTTAATTTATTTGAAGGCATTATGCTCGTGATTTTAAGCCATTTTTATTTATACTTAATCATCAGTATAATTCATTCCATTAAAACGTTTAGAAGTCTTTTTGAACTCACGCAAATTTGACAAACTGTCAAATTTGTTGACAAAACCATAAAACCCCTTTAAATTGATTTGGTTTCTGATACCTTATAGATAGTAGCTTATACACATAGGGGACGGCTTAAAGAAAGTTCATCCAATTTTCTTTCTTGAGTGTAAGGGCGTGTATAAGCTGCTTTTTTATTGAAAAAATTAGCACTCGCGCAAGGTGCTTGACAATAATCAATATTTTCTTTAAAATCATATATGGAAATGGAGTGATAATTATGGCAAAAACACAAGAATTTCAAACCCAATCAAAAAAATTACTAGATTTAATGATCAATTCGATTTACACCCACAATGAAATCTTTTTAAGAGAACTGATTTCAAACGCATCAGATGCGATTGATAAAAGACATCATCTGTCTTTAACAGACGAAGTCGTTTCAAGCGAGGAAAATTATCAAATTGAAATTATTCGTGATGAAGCCAATCGTACGTTAACGATTAAGGATAACGGAATTGGAATGACAGAAGAAGAACTGACTAAACAATTAGGGACCATCGCTGAGAGTGGTTCTAAAGCGTTCATGGAAAAAATTGAGAAAAAAGATTTGGATATTATCGGCCAATTTGGCGTTGGGTTTTATTCTGCGTTTATGGTCGCGAAACGTGTCTTTGTTAAAACCCGTTCACCTTATAGCGAAAAGGGCTTTTTATGGCAAAGTGAAGGCGAAAGTACCTACAGCATCGAACCAACCCAAAAAGATACAATCGGAACTGAAATCACCTTAGTTTTAAGAGACGATGATGAAGAAAACGAAGAAAATTATTCAGAGTTTTTAGAAGAAAATCGCTTGAAATCTTTAGTGAAAAAGTATTCAGATTATGTCCGCTACCCAATTCAAATGGAAGTGACGAAAACTGAAGAAAAAGAAAAAGAAGATGGATCACCAACGACTTACCAAGAAAAAGAAACCCTAAATTCACAAATTCCTATTTGGAAACGTCCGAAAAGTGAAATTAAAGAAGAAGAGATGCATGAATTTTACAAGCGTCAATTTAATGAATTTGAAGACCCACTGCATGTAATTCATACAAATGTTGAGGGGATGCTTACGTATACAGCATTGCTTTTTATCCCTAAAAAACCACCGCATGATTTTTATACCGACAAATTTGAAAAAGGGCTTTCTTTATATTCTAAAGGCGTCTTTATTCAAGAAAAAAATAAAGATTTAGTACCAGAATATTTTAGGTTTTTAAAAGGACTTGTTGACTCAGCAGATTTATCATTAAATATCTCAAGAGAGATGCTGCAACATAACCGTCAACTTAAAAAAATCGCATCAAACGTTGAGAAAAAAGTGCGCAACGAACTTACCAAGATGCAAAAAAATGATCGTGAAAAATACACTGAATTTTATGATGCATACCGTCAAATCTTAAAATACGGTGTTTATGATGAGTTTGGCGCGCATAAAGACAAACTTAAAGACTTAATCATGTTTAAAACCAATAAATCAGATGAGTATATTACATTAAAAGAATATTTAGCGCGCAAAAGTGACGAACAAAAACACATCTACTATGCCTCAGGAAAAAACAAAACCCAAATCATGAACCTTCCGCAAATGGATGCCATCAAACAAAAAGATTATGAAGTCTTATTATTCACAGATGAAGTGGATGAATTCATGGTTCAAATTTTAAATAGTTACGATGAGGTTGAATTCAAATCCGTTCAACAAGGCGAAAGTGACTTTTTAGACGATGAAGAAAAAGATAAACTCAAACAATCAGAAAAAGATTATTCAAACCTTTTAAAAACCCTGAAAAAACATTTAAAAGGCAAAGTGAAAGATGTTAAAATTTCTGGTCGTTTAAAAGAATCCCCAGTCTGTTTAGTAAGTGGTGATGGCTTATCATTAGAAATGGAAAAAGTTCTTAAACAAATGCCAGATGCGTCCAATATGAAAGCTGAAAAAATACTCGAAATTAATCCCGACCACGATTTATTTAAAGCTTTGAATAAAATTCATGAAAAAGAAGGCAAAAAAGTTGGAGATTACGCAAACTTACTGTATCACCAAGCATTATTAATTGAAGGCTATCCAATTGAAGATCCAAATGAGATGAGCAATCTTATGACGAAACTCATGGTAGAAT
Source organism: uncultured Candidatus Izemoplasmatales bacterium (assembly GCA_964479895.1). Taxonomy (GTDB): domain Bacteria; phylum Bacillota_I; class Bacilli_A; order Izemoplasmatales; family Izemoplasmataceae; genus B1SED10-225. The sequence continues at coordinate 16,039 of CAYZOR010000002.1, forward strand.
CTACCGAATAATATTTAGGCGCACTTCTTATTAAGTGCGCCTAATTTTTATGATAAAATATAAGCAATCAAAGAAAAGAGGTTTTTATATGAAACAAGCATACATCAACATGCACATACCATTCTCTAACCATAACGCATTTATTGTGGAAGATGGCGTCTTCACTCATGTTTCGAATAAAGCGAGTGTTCTTAATCAAGCGGTCGATGAAATCATTGATCTCAAAGACCATTCAGTATTCCCAGGATTTCACGATTCACACATGCACCTTGTTGGCCTTGGAATGATGCAAAGTATTTTTGATGCGTCTAATCACCAATCCATCAATGATTTAATTGAAACCGCAAAATCATTTGAAATGAATCCTTTAGTGGGTCGAGGATTTCACGAATCTTTGATTGCTGATAATAGAATGTTAAACAAAAATGATTTAGACAAAATTTCTTTAGAAAAGCCAGTCATCATGTACCGAGTTTGTGGGCATATGGTTGTTGCTAACTCAAAAGCCATTGAAGTCGCGCAAAACCAAAACGGGAAGATTACGTATTCACCCGATAGTTATGACATCGAACAAGGCCTATTTAAAGAAGAAGCGATGCAGTATGTTTTATCAATCATCCCTATCCCCGATGAATCAACGATAAAATCCTACATTTTAAAAGCACAAGACACGCTTTTATCACACGGGGTGACAAGTGTTGGGAGTGATGATTTTCATGTGACCAAAGCGCCTTATGAAACGGTACTCAATGTCTTAAAATCGATGAGTGAAACTTCGGAATTAAAACTGAACGTGTACGAACAAGTGAACTTACCAAATTTAAACGATTTTAAAGACTTTTTATCAAAAGGGTATGCATTAAAAGATTATGGACTTTATAAACATGGACCTTTAAAACTGTTAGCCGACGGGTCTTTAGGCGCAAGAAGCGCTTATATGAAAACCCCTTATGCGGACGATGCTTCCACACAAGGGATTTCAATTTTTGATAAAGATAAACTCATTAAACATTTTGAAAAAGCAAGCGAATATGATATGGATTTTGCGATTCACGGCATTGGGGATGGGACCATTGAAGCCATCATGGACGCCAAAGAACATATATTAAGCATCTTTGATAAACCAAGAAGAGACTCCATCATCCACGCACAGCTCGCCGATTTCGATCAAATTAAGCGCATGAAACACCTCAATTTAGGTGCCCAAACCCAACCCATCTTCATTGCGTCTGATGTGCCTATTATAGAAAAGCGATTAGGAAAAGCGCGCGCCCAAGAAACTTATTTATTTAATACCATGATTGAAAAAGGCATTCCAACAACAATCTCTACAGACGCACCAATAGAAAGCACCAATCCTTTTGAAAACTTATATGTAGCAGTTACCCGCAAAAGTTTTAAACATCCTACCTTACCCCCCTTCATCAAAACAGAAGGGATCCGTCTTTCTAAAGCAATCAAAGCGTATACAGAAACCCCAGCGTATTTTACTTACCAAGAAAATTCGCTTGGAAAAATCAAACAAGGCTATCAAGCAGATTTTATCGTCGCAGAAAACTTTAATCCAAAAGATAAAGCATCACTCTTAAAAACCCGCGTTTTAAAAACCTATAAACAAGGCACGTTGGTTTATGAACGATAACACCATGCCACCTAAATATGAAAATACCTTAGGAGAGCGTGCGGTTGTTATCATCATCGTAAGTTTTCTAAGTTTAATCGTAAGTTTAGGGAGTATTGGAATACTTTTAATCCCTTCTTTTAAAGCGTCTTATCAAGCAATTTTTTATCATATCAAACACAATCAAAAACAAAAACCACTGATTAAAACGTATTTCAATGAGTTAACAAATTCCTCTCATGTAATCATGTATTCATTTGTTTTTGTCGCGCTGCTTATTTTATTGATTATAGGGTTTATATTTTTAGAGGGATTGATTCTTTATGTCATGATTTACTTTTTATTATTCGAAACATTATTAATGCTTCTAAACGCTCCTCCTTTACTCGCTTTTATGGCGCTAGATGATTTTTCATCGCTTGTAAAAACCGTGTTTTTACTCGGACACCTTCATACATTGCCGACGGTTATCCATATCGCATTTATGGTTATATCTGCGATCATTTTCATACAAATTCCGCTACTTGTTATGCCACTATTCATAGTTTTATTCGTTATCATTTATTTCGCGCTCAGTTCAACGGTATATTATAAAGTATTGAACGCTTATCAATAAAAAACCCTAATGATTTTAAAATCATTAGGGATTTTTTCTATGAATTTAATGTTGATAAAGCGCCATTTTTAATGTGCGCCACCATCTTTTCAACAATCACCTCATCAAATTGTGTTCCAGCGTGTTTCTGTATTTCTTCTATGATGGTTTGTTCGTCCAACTTCTTTTTATAAGGCCGCGCTGTTGCCATGGTCGCAACCGCATCACAAAGGGCGATTATTTTACCCCCTAAGGAGATATCTGTATCGTTCAATCCTTTAGGATACCCACGTCCATCAATTCTTTCATGATGCTCTGAGACCATATTTGCGATGGCTTTTAAATCTTCATTTTTATTCAAAACATCAAATGAGTATTCAACATGTTTTTTAATATGTTCGTATTCTTGATCATTTAATTTGCCTTTTTTATTTAAGACATCATACTCCACCCCTAATTTGCCAATGTCGTGTAATAAGCCTGCCCAATAGATATCATTAATAAACGTTTGGTCATCACTGACCTGGCTTGCAATATCTTTAGAAAGCTTCGCAACATCTTCGCTATGGCCCTTAGTATAATGATCATAAAGATCAAGCGTCCTTACGAATGATAAAATAATATCCCTTTTGATTAACCGGTTTTGGCTTTCAATGTAGTGCTTTTTAAATAACCGGTTTAAAAGATTGGTATAATCTCTTATACGCTTTAATGTTGTAGTATTAATGGCACTGGTGTGCTTATAATAATCGTGCGCCACAATAAATAACCTATCAGCTTCGAACGTGAACACTGAATAGATACGCGTTGTGGACTTAAGGGGTTGAAGCGAATCGGAAAATACGTAATTGGGATAATGTTTTTTGATGCTTTCACCTATGTTTTTATAATAAACCAAAGATTTCTCTTGCATTGTTTTAGAGTCATGAAGCGCATGTAAGAAAGGAATATTATCAAGGTCATATCCCCAAGCTATCACAGGTTCAATGGATCCTTGCGTCGAAAAATACGCAAACGAAGCATCGGTGTCTTCAAACAAAAAATTCGTTAGTTTAAATGTTTCTTTCGCAAAATGTTCCTTAGTAACATCTTGCGTTAAAATATCACTTGACAGGTCGAAAAATCGGTAAATATAATCAAAGGTTTTATTAAGCTCCTTATTTGACGTTTCTAAAAATTCGTTTTGTTCGCGGTGCGCTTCAACATAGCGTTTTAAAATTAAACTAAAGATAATGGCAATTGTCAAAAATCCAAAAGTGATCACAATACGTTCTAAAAAAACCCAAGGATCACTGGTGTAATTGATGATGTATGATAAACTTCCATAAGTCAGTAAAAATAAACTGTTTAAAGCTAAAATAATATAATAACTATACAGTAGACTCGCAACAATATAAAACGCCAATAAAACGTATATATGTCGGTATAATGTAAATTCAAAAACCCCACTGATTAAAAGCAATGTGGTGGTGATAAAAACAACAAAGAATAAAGCTTTTATAAAGGGACTTTGTGCCATTTTGAATTTATTAATCTTAATAGTTTCTTTTTTCCCCATCACGATAAAAGGTGTGAAAAATAAAAGCCCTGAAAAGGTTGCGATCAATACACTTACTAAACTGAAAAAAGAAGTGTGGTGGTGATAACCAAATAGACAGTAAACAAACACAGAAACCCCTTTTAAAACAGATAGCGCTATCGCAAATCCAATAAAACCATATAGCGCATACAAGTATTTTTTTGAGACGATGAATGTGTGGATATAGGCTTTATATAAGCGTAACCCAATTTCTATCAAAGCCATTAATAATAAAGATTTATAAAACGCAACAATAATATTTTCACTCAAAGCAAGCGATAAAAAGACTTCCCCTTTGAAAAAATACCCAAAAAGCGCCCCACAAAATATAAACAGATAAAACGTGCGATTAAAAAGAATGGCAATACTTACCCCTATAGGGACACCTAAAGTAAGCAGCGCAAACGTATAGCCTTCAGGAATAAAAAATCCTTCAAGGCCGATCACAAGCATCATCATCAAACCAAAAAAACTGGCTTTTACTTCATCATACATCCACCATTTCCGCATGCTTGATCACTCCTTTATTGAAATTATAGCATATTTTCAAAAGGCAATAAATCAAATTAAAGGAATTGCACGACGAAATAAAATGCTGTATACTAACAATACCTATAAAAGGGGTTGATAATATGAACCGTTTAGTTTACCGAGTCTCTGCTTTCCCTAAAGGCAACAAAGGCGGCAATGAAGCCGGGGTTGTTTTAGATACAGACAATATAACCAAAGAAGAAATGCAAACCATCGCAAAGCATGTTGGATATAGTGAAACAGCATTCATCTTTCCATCAAAAAAAGCAGATCTTAAACTTAGATACTTCTCCCCAACCACAGAAGTTTCTTTGTGTGGGCATGCGACCATAGGCGCGTTTAATCTATTGAGAAATTTGGATAAATTGGATAAAGAACTTTATACCATAGAAACCATGGATGCACTTTTAACCATCCGCATTAAACCAAATAGTGTTTTATTAGAACTGGATGCACCAACCATTAAAAAAGGTCCGAAGAAAAAAGAAATATTAGACATATTAAATTTAGAATCCCACCAAGTATTAAGTGACGATATAAAAGTCGTTTCCACAGGGATAGAAGAAATATTTGTTGAAGTCGATTCTTTAAAAACGCTTCATAGTTTAAAGCTAGATAAAACGAAAGTTAAAAAACTTTGTAGTGAAACTTTATGCACTGGTTTATATGTTTACACCTTAGAAACGGAAGAATCCTACGCAACGGCACAAGGAAGAAACTTTTTACCTGTTATAGGCATTGAAGAAGAGAGTGCAACGGGGACAGCTTCAGGGGCCTTAGCAGTGTACTTATACGCCGAAAAAAACATTGAAAAAGATTTGTTCGTATTCGAACAAGGAAACGTTTTAAACAAACCTTCCTTAATTGAAGTAGCGCTTAGTAAAACAAAGCATCAGCTTCCAAAAGCTTTCGTCGGTGGCTCAATGCGCTTTATTGACAAAATAACGAAATACTAAAGACTGCGACATTTCGTAGTCTTTTTTAGAATAAAAGTTATTAAATACTTAAAAAAATTACAAAAAATGCTAAAATGTAAGAAAGGGGGCATCTGCAATGAGTGAAAACATGAACGATATAATGGGATTATTAGAAACACGCTACAAAGAGGTTGTTGAAAAAGATGCAAAAACGGATGCATTGGTCGATGAGAAAAGAAACCAATTTACGTCTATAAGAAATGTGATTAATCAATCCATCTCGAAAAGTTTAAAAGCCATCGACACCAACCATCAAACGGTTGATAACCACTTTCAGAAATTGAGCGATCAACTGAAGGTTCTTTTTCATCGCCAATTACAAACCATTGATGAAGAACGGGATGTAAGAACCCATAACTATGGGGTACAAAAAGATAAAGAAACATCCCTTTTAGCAAAAAATGATTTGGATAATAAACAAGCACGTAATAAAGTGAAAAAATCGTTTGATCAAAGCTTAAATGAAGCGGATCAAACATTTAACGATATCATCGCTCAAACCGAAAAAGCGATTGAACGTGCCAATACGCAACACTCTACCCAAATGCAAGAGTTAATCGATAACACGAACAAATACTTGGTGAACGCTTCAAAAATTGAGAAAGAAGCGTATAATACGTTCAACAAAGCACACGAAACCATCGAAGAAAAACGTAAAGCAGCATTGGATGCGCTTAAGCAAGAAAAAACGAGTGCTTTCCAACAGATCAGACAAGATCTACAAACTTTAAAAAAAGAATATAAAGATCACCTTAAACCTCTAGATGAAACCATTGAAAAATTAAAAACCAAACACGAAAAAGCACTAAATAAACTCAAAGAAACCCAACAAAAAGCAATTAATAAACAAGAAAGCTATAAAAAAGAAGCGGAAAAACTCAATGATAAACCCAACGTTACTTATCATGAGAAAAAAATCAAACAACTTACAAAAGAACATACCGATGCCTTAGATGCTAAAATTAACGAACAAAAAGAAATATTAGACCCAGAGCTTAAAGCCAAAGATGATTTTATTGAAACGTATAAACAAAAATTCAAAACGTTTAAAGAAGAGGCGATTCAAACGATTTTATCGCTTGTTAAACGTGGTGAAATCATCCAAAACGATCACAACATTGAATTGGATAAAGCCAATAATATTTTAAATAAAAAATTGGCAGAGTATGAAAAACAAACAAAGAACATAGAATTAGACCGTAAAATTCAAAATTTGAATTATGAATTTACACTGGATGAAACCACTATGGTAGAAGAACACAAACAAAAAGTTGCACAACCTAAATATACCCTGAAAGAAAACGAAGCGACACTAAACCGTGACATTCAGATTTTAGAACTTGATACATCACAAAATATTTACCAAAAAGACCATGACACAAAAATAGAAATCATGCAACATACCCATGATTTTAATATGAATGCTTTAGATAATTTATCAACAAAACTCAATTACTTATATGAGTTTGACCGCGATACCCTGCGTCATTTAAAACAAAAGAAACATTTTGAAATCGATTACCAACACGAAACCATGCTCATGAGTCATTATAAATCGCATTCTGAAGGCTACGCTGCATTAAAAAGCGAAGTGCTTTTAAATAAAAAACCTGCCTTTTATCAAGAAATTGACAATCGTTTAAAACTCAAAACCAACCACTACAAAACGTTGATTAAAGAGGCGGAAAAAGAACATCAAAAAATGATTGACACCATCGAAACAACCTATAAACAAGAAAAAAGTATCTATCAAGAGCCCCTAGAAACGATCCGCAAAAAACACCGCGCCATTATGGATGCCTTTTTAGCCAACCAAGCAAAAGAACGATCCAACATTCAAGAACAAATCGATGAACTCGATGAAAATAAACATAAAAAGAAAGTATTAAAACTTAAAAAAGATCTTTCGTTTTTAAAACACGAACAATCAGAAGCATTAAACGCTAAAAAAAGACAATTAGAAAGTGCCAAAAGCGCCTATCAAAACATGCTTGAACTGATTGAACAAAAACGCGAGCAATCCATCGAAGAAGCTGAAACCTTACTTTACCATACGACTGATCAATACAATTTAGCCATCGAAGACGCTAGAAAATCGGCTCAAAAAGAAAAAGAAGCCTTGGACGGACATTATTATGAAATCAAACACCGCGCCAAACTCTTTAATACCTTCCAAAGATCACGGAAAGATGAAACCATCAAAAAAGCTTTTGATTACAAGAAAAAACGCAATCAAGACAACGATGCGACACAAGAAAAATCAGAAAAATTATTAAAAGAACAGCTCGATAAATTAAAATCGCACGAAGCCAATCAAAAACAAGCCCTAGACGATAAAATTGAATCGTTTGAAGCGTCTTTTGAAGACTATAAGCGTTCGACCTTAGCGGATAAAGATCAAAAAAGAAGCGTCCTTAAAAACGATTTTCAACAAGAAAAAGAAAAACTTGAACTCCAAATCGAAAAACTTCAAAGCGCACATGAAAAAGCTTTAGAAACGCTTAAAAACAGATTTGAACAAGACAAAGATGCATTGTTTAAAGCCAAAGATAAGAACGAAGAAAATTATGAACACCGTATTCAAGAACTCGACCAATCCATTCAAAAAGAAATTGAAAGCAAACATGAGTTACTTAAAGAAACATTCAAACACTACGAAAACAATGCCAAACAATTAAAATCATCGGTTGAAGCCAATCCATTTGACACATTAGATGTTGATGCCATCGCATCGTTAGAAGAAACCATTAAACAACCGAAATAATACATCATTGAGGATGTAGTTCTATGGAAAAAAACTTACGAAAAAATTTACTTGTTGTCTTAATTATCACCATTGCCATCTCATTTAGATTTCTCTTAGAATTTGTGTTCAACATTTTATGGGATGTCTATGACATATCATCAATCATAGGGTTCGTTATACGAACCCTTTTCGTGTTAATCTTTGTGATTATTTGGCTAGGGATCACCTTAAGAAGTGGTTCTCCGCATAACAAACTGCCTTGGTTATTAATTTTAACGTTTGAGCCTGTTTTAGGAATCACCTTATTTTTAACGTTTGGCCGTAGTTTTCAAAATTCATTTCGTTTCCGTAAACGCCCCCTTATGAAAAACGGACAATACATAACACAAGAAGTGCCCCCTGGCACTTTGGACGATAAGATGAATGCCTATAGCCCTTGGATTAAAAACTTAACAAAAAATATTCATCACGCAACGCATCATCAAGCTTTTATAAACGATACGCAAGTTGACGTTTTAAAAAATGGTGAAAAGTTTTATCCAGAATTAAAAAAAGCAATTCAAAGTGCTGAATCATTTATTCTTTTTGAATTTTTCATTCTTAGACACGATCAAAGAAGTCAAGAAATTGTAAATTTACTCATTGAAAAAGCCAATCAAGGCATCGAAGTTAAAATGATTATCGATGCGCTTGGAAGCGCTCGAACCAAGCGTAAATTTTTAAAGAGAATCAAAGACAACCATATTGATTTAATCATTAACGATAAGATTTATTTTCCTTTATTTAATACCAGAATTAACTATAGAAATCACCGAAAAATTGTTGTGATTGATGGGCACACTGGTTTTACGGGTGGCATGAACATTGCGAATGAATATGATAACTCTATTGAATATACTTATTATTTTCGAGACACCCAATTAAAACTTAAGGGAAGCGCAGTTAAAAGCTTAACTGCCCTGTTTTTCAAAGATTATTATTATAATACCAATCAATTCATCAATGATGAAAAATACTACCCAGAAGTATCACAAACGTCTAAAGGCCTTACGCAAATCATACAAAGTGGTCCTGATTCTTCTTATGCTCACATTAGAAACTTCTATTTAAAAATGATTTATAACGCGGAAAAATCTATCAAAATTATGACGCCTTATATGGCGTTAGACCACGAAACGTTAACCGCTTTACAAACCGCTGCCCAAAGTGGTATTCAAGTCGACATCATTATCCCAGGGATACCGGATAAATACATTGTATATAAAGTCACCAAATCATTTGTAGGCAGTCTTTTAGATGCCGGTGTTCGTGTATATCATTATGACCCAGGATTTTGTCATGCAAAAATTTTAATCATCGACGAAGTGGTCGCATCGGTTGGCTCATATAATTTGGACAATAGAAGTGCTGTCATTGATTTTGAAGTGACCACACTTTTAGTCGATCATGGGGTAAGTGAAATAAACATGCAATTTGAAACGGATAAAAACGCTTCAAGTAAAATAGATAAGGCTGTGTGGGATAACCGTCCTTATTTTTCAAGGTTCTTAGAAGGGATCATGTCAATATTTACGCCAATCATTTAAAAGTATAAAAGTTTATACTGAATTTAAATAAGTGGTGTATTATATATATAAAAAAGAGGAGTGATTTTATGGGCATTAATAGACTTGATCATATTTCAACAAAAAAAGGGGACAAAGGTCAATCAAAAAATTATTCAAATGAATCGTTATCAAAAGATGATATATTATTTGAAACCTTAGGAACCATCGATGAATTGAGTGCATTATTAGGGATTACCTATCATCACACAAAGTATGAACAAATTAAAATAATTCAAAATACCTTACAAGCGATTAATTCCTTAATCGCTACCAATCCAACCAATCAAGAACGGTATAAAGCTTTAAGACAAATCAATGAAAAAGACATTACATTCATTGAAGAACAAGAAACAAAGTTACTCCAACAAAAAAGTATTGAACCAAAATTCCATCTACCAGGCACCGACACTTCTAAAGCGAACGCTTACTTTGATTACGCGAGAACAGTCGCAAGACGGACTGAACGGATGATGGTTCGGTTTATCAACCAAAAAGACCGCGATGACCTCTCGTATTGTAGAAGCTATTTAAATCGCTTATCAGATTTATTATTTTTACTTGCAAGAAACTTTGAAAGCGCTAGATAGAATGAAGAAATACAATGGATAAACGTGTCCCGGTTGCTATATTTGGAGTCATTTTGTTTTTTGGGCTTTTATATATTGTATTTGATTTAGACCCTATTTTATTCTTCATTGTTGAATCGGTTTTAATCTTTGTTTTAATTTATTATATTATTGAAAGGGTGGAATAAATGGAAAAAATTGCGATTGTAACGGATACCAACGCTTGTTTAGATTACTTGGACTATGATTATGATATTCCTATATTAAGAAGCATTATTCATTTAGGGGACGATGAATATATTGATCACGAAGAATTAAAAGCGGAAGCGTTTTATGAAAAAATAAAAAGTGATAGTACGCTCTTTCCTAAAACTTCTCAACCCCCATTTGGAAAAATAATTGAAACGTTTGAACGTTTAGAACAAGAGGGATACACAGATATTATTGTCATCACCATATCCAGTCATATGAGTGGAATTTATAATTCAGTGTTAAGTGCGGGGAACACCTTAAAAAAAGCGACCGTTCATGCGTTTGATTCAAAAAGTGTTGCCTTCCCTCAAGCAAAAATGACCTTAACCGCTAAAGCAATGGCCAAAGAAGGCAAAAGCGTTGAAGCCATCTTCCATACCCTTCATAACATTCGTGCCAATAATCATATTTATTTTGGTGTCGATACCCTTGCTTATTTAGTGAAAAACGGACGCTTATCAAATGCGCAAGGCTTTATTGGGAGCATGTTAAAAATCAAACCATTACTGCACATTTCAAAAGAAGGTAAAGTAGAAAACATTGAAAAAATACGTACCTTTAAAAAGGCGGTTAACCGTGTGATTGACCGTTTTATTGAAGAAACCAATTCCTTAAAACATTTAGAAGTTTTCATTTGTCATGCTCACAATCAAGCAATGTCTGATTATATAAAAACCACTATAAAAGAAAAAAATCCAACCATCAAAGATGTTTTAAGCATGCCCTTAACACCAGCAGTTGGCGCCCACGCTGGACCAGGTGCTATTGGTCTTGGATACTTTTATAAGGAATAAACAATGATTGACCGTTATTTAGAGGCTTTAAATCAAAAATTAAACCGCTATGAAATGTTTAAGCATGATAAAGATGCTTATATGCATGACGTTAAAGAATCCATCCGTCTTTTAAAACAACAAGGGAAAAGCGAAACAGAAATAATTGACGCATTAAAAACGCCCAAGGAATTAACTGAAGACTTGAATCAAAGGTTTCATAAAAAAAGGAGAATGCCTTTTACCGATAAAATTTTAGTGGTATCTCCCTTATTGGTTTTAACTAGTTATTTAATACTAGGTTTATTCTTTCATTTATGGCACCCGGGATGGGTGATCATCTTTTCAATTCCTGGATTAGCCCTTTGTTTTGAGCTTTTAAACGATCCCGATAAACCGCTTTATAAAGCAATTTTACCATTGTTCATTATGATAGCCTTTTTCGTTTTTACCATAGGGTTTTCGATGTGGATATTTGCGTTGAGTATTTTAGCGTTGTTGCCGCTTATTGGTGTTTTAAATGGAGAACGATTAAAAAAACGCCCCATCGAAACCGTGTCGATAGCAATGCCATTTTTCACTATTTTTATAACGTTAAACCTGTATGCATTTATAACTTCGAACCCTCTAATTTGGCATATTTTAATGGTTAATCCTTTAATATGGATGTTCAACATAAAAGTTACATCTAAAAAATTACTCTATAGTTTCACCTTAATTTTATTCATAATTAGTTATTTAACAGTCGCATTTTTAGAAGAAAATTTTACCCGAGCATATTTAATTTACATTGGGGTGATTCCGTATTTCATTAATCCTATTAAAAGGGATTCGTTATTTCCCTTAGACATTAAAACGTTTTTAACGGCCATAAGTATAGGTGTTTTCGGTGTTTTAATGCTTGGGGTTTTAGAATTGTATGCGTTTATAATGGTTCCTTTTATCATCTATACGTTCCTTTATACGTTGCCTAAAGATAGTCTTTTGAGTCAGTGGTTGATGCAAAGTGTCTTATTTACCAGCTTTGTTGCGTTTGGTTTGTTTGCGGCGTTAAATGTTTACTTATTTTCATGGTGGGTCTTAATCATTATTGTTGTAATTAATGCTTTCTTCAAAGGGAAACTCTATGTCAGAACGTAAATTTTTAGTACTGAGTATCGGCGTTAACCTTTTAGCAACCTTTCATATTGTTTTGGTGCAAAGTGTCAATATGTATCAGGTTCAAAGCAGTCTAATACACGCAGGCTTTGTTGCCCTAACCCTTGGTTTAATGCTTATGGTTTTAATGATCGCGTTTAGATTTTATGTTGTTTCAAGAAAAGAAAGCGACCCCAAAAAACCCTTCGTTTATCCCTTTAATATTTTGAGTTCGATCGTCATTAACGCAACGCTTATTTATTTTAATCTCATTATATTTTTCAATCATATCAATACACTTTTAAGATATTTTATAGCATCATAAGGAGGGACTATGGAAGAAAAAATAGCACTTATCAGGAAAATGTTTAAAAAAGGGAAATTTAAAATGCAAACTTCACAAGATTTGCTTCGTTTTGAATCGATTGAAGGGCCTACGCTTCCTTATCAAGATAAAACGTTTGAACTTTTTTATGATAATAAAAATGCCAGTATAGTTTATGGTCATATTGAAGAAAAACATGGTAGAAGTTATCTTACCTTTTTAAAATTTTTTGATTATGAATATACATTTAATGAAAATTCTAACTATGAATGGTTTGATGTGCACATGGTTGGATTTAAAGATTTAAAAAGAAAAAAATAAACGCTTAGAATACAATTTCTAAGCGTTTTTAAATTGATATTTTTTAGTATTTTCGTCTTTAAAATGATCCAATAAACCTTCTTCAATCAATACCAAAACATTAGAAACCACATAATCTGGCCAGGCTTTATTGGCTTCTTGCTTTAAAATTTCATTGATTTCACCAACAGATTTTCTTGGTTGATAAGTACTGTCTCGTGCCATGGCCGCAATGGCTTCACTAATGGATAAAATATAATCTTCCAAATTTAAGGATTGGTCATTAATTCCTTCGGGGTAGCCATTTCCATCGTAACGCTCATGATGGGTATACACCAATTGGGCAATGGGTTTTAAAACTTTAGAGTGATTGAGTAATTGATAACTGTAGTAAACGTGCTTTTTAATCGTTTCGTATTCTTGTATTGTAAGTTTAGAAGGTTTATTGACAATTGAATTAGGTATGCCAATTTTCCCTATATCATGCATAATCCCAGCCCAGTATAGTTTGTTGATGGTTGAGGTGTCTAACTCAAAAGACTTTCCAATTTCAAAGCACAACATAGCAACATCCAAAGAATGAACCGATGTGTTTTCATCAAATAACTCTATCATATCTAACAAACTCAATACCATAGCATTTTGTTTATCATTGTAATCATCACTCAGTATCTGCGTTTCATAAAAGCCATTCAATAAATTATTTAATGATTCAAAATATTTCATGATACTTTCACTAAATGATTTATCAGAGTTTGCATCTATGTCAAAACTCATCTCATAGATGAAATCTTTAGAAATATTGACACTCATTAATACGGTTTCTTTGATTTTAGGGTGCCTTTTTGCATGGTTTTCATACGTTTTTCCAAAATCGGTTTTAATCCATTCTTCCGCATGTTCAATTTTCAAAGGTTTATTTAATTTCCCTTTAAAATCATGGGCATTACTTCTTAGTTGATTTAAAAGTTTTACATCATACCCAACCGCATCAATCCAAGTAATGTGGTTATCTTTAACAAATACACACGACCCATAATCAATCCCACTGAATAAATTAAATATGGTATGGAACATTTTAATCGCTTGTTTTTTTAATGTTTCATCATCATGTTCTATGACGGTATCACTCAATCCAAAAAGCGAATCAATCGATTGAAACAGATCATTCAATCTTTCGTTGGTTTCATTTAAAGAACATCTTTCTTTTTCAAGTCCTTTGAATAAAAGTTGTAAGGTGAAATATAAAACCGCGATGAAGGTTAAAAACAAGTTTATATCAAATAACATGTAAAATCTAGAAGCATTTAAAAAATCAACCGGTGGCCACAATGTAAAAAACATTAAAAATATAAGTGCGCCAATATAAAATGCACGGTGTTGAAAATGATAGGCGCCATAAATCGCAAACGGGATAAACAAATATTTAAATGCACTATAATCAACAAATGGAAGATAATCATTGAACATCAAAAACGCAAATAATGCCAAAAAGGCATAAAACATTATTTCATGTCTTCCCACTTTATCTTTCATAAAAAACATAATCGATGTATCGTCATTTTCAAGGGATGGACTTACCGTTAACCCAAAAATAATTAAACTAAAAAAGTCCCCAAAAAACCATACAATTAAGCTGTCTAAAAACTCAGAAGCATCGATATATCCAATAAAATATATAAAGAGATTTGAACTGAATGCAGAATATAAACTAACCACCATAAAAATACCGAGTAAAACCATTAGATTATAAAACGTTACAAAAACAGGCTTTCTTAATTTTTTAAATACTATAACTGCCAAAGTAAGTATCGCAAGGGCATTAATACTTAAAACGAATGCGTAAATATAACTTAAAAGGCTACTAGGATTCATCACCACATTATATAATAAGTATCCACTAAGCATTCCTAACCCTATAGGAATAAGCACTTTTTTTTCATACGTTAAAATTAATGCAAAAGCGAACCCAAACGCAGGCCAAATAATGCTTGCTTGAAGGCTTAAGCTAAATTGATATCCAAATAAGACGAGTAAAGCCATTAGAAAATAATAAAAAAATGAATGCATGAACGTAAGGGGTCTTTTCTGCATATAAACACATCCTTTATTGTATTTTACCATTTCTAAACCAATATTTCAGTAAGTAAATTGTTCCTGTGAATAACCCCTGTGTTTATGATAGACTAAAAGAGAAGAAACTTATTGTTTACAAAATTTAACACTATGATATAATATCGTGATTATCTAAAAAGGAGAATAAAGATATGGAAAACTATATTGAATGGATTGGATATTTAGCCTCACTGACCGTATTAATCAGTTTATTAATGCGTTCTATAAAAAAACTTCGAATTATTAATACAATTGGGTCATTGATTTTTGCGATTTATGGCCTTCAAATTGGAAGCTATCCTGTTATGATTATGAACTTAGGGATTGTTTTTATTAATCTGTATTATCTAAAACAAATCTATACCTCTACTGAATATTTTACAATTTTACCATTTGAAAAAAATGAGGAATATGCCAAAAAGCTCATTGAATTTTATCAAAGCGATATCAATCAGTTCATGAAAGTCAACGAATTGGTTTTAAAAGACGCTACGTTTCGCTTTTTAGTGCTTAGAAACATGAATCCTGCAGGGATTTTTGTGGCCCAAAAATCGGACGACAATACGCTTGAGATTACCTTAGATTATGCGACTCCACAATTTCAAGATTTTAAAACAGGGGCCCATATTTATGAAAAAGCTCAATCGGAATTTAAGCAATCTGGCTTTTCGAAATTCATCATGAAAGCGTCATCTGAAGCCCATAAGAAATACTTAGAAAAAATGGGATTCCAACAAACCACTTGGAACGATGAATCCTATTATCTTAAAAACATTTAACACAATCACCGCTTATAAGCAAGCGGTGATTTTTATTTTGCGCAATAACTAAAAACGTTTTAAACTTGGGGGTATAAAGTGATATAATGGGTTTGAATATTAAATAGGATGTGGTGAAATGCTTAAGTTAAAAAATATCTCAAAATATTACCATCAAACAGGCAATGTTGTAAAAGCCTTAGACTCTATAGATTTGACGTTTGAAAATAACGAATTTGTCGTTATTACCGGGGAATCAGGGAGCGGTAAATCAACGCTTTTAAATGTGATCAGTGGACTTGATACGTATGAAGATGGGGAAATGGTTTTCTTAAATCAAGAAACTGCCTATTTTTCTAAAACACAGTGGGAAGCATACCGTAAGAATAATATCGGGTTTATTTTTCAAAACTATAACATTATAGAATCATTTACTGTCTATGAAAATGTAGAAATGTCTGCGCTTATTAAAGGATATGATCCTGATAAAAGAAAAGCGCATGTTTTAAACATGATTGAAAGCGTTGGGTTGAAAGGAAAAGAAAAACAAAAGTGTTCTACCTTATCAGGAGGAGAGAAACAACGCGTTGCGATTGCGCGTGCTTTGGCGAAAGATGCGCCCCTTATTATTGCGGATGAACCAACAGGAAACTTAGATAAAAAAACTGGAGAAAGCATCTTAAAGCTGTTAAAAGAAATCGCCAAAGACAAACTCGTCTTATTGGTTTCGCATAGCTTTGAATCAGTTGAACCATATGCAACGCGACATGTAAGGTTATTTGATGGGGAAGTTACATTGGATAAAACCTTAAAACAAACATCCCCAAGTGCGGCTAAAGAAATTGAATCTGACCAACCATTAACGTGGTGGACGCTATTAGTCATTGCGTTTAAAAATATTTTTTCAACTCCAAAACGCAGTGTCTTTACCTTTTTGATTTCGGTTTTTATGGTGTTGGTTTTTGCGCTTGTATACGGCTCATACGTCCAACAGATTAATAGTGTCCCAGGGAATAGTTTTGTGCAAGGGTTTAATCATGTGACAGAAAACCGTTTAATTATAACCAAAACGAATCATGAAGCCTTCAGCGACTCTGAGGTAGCGTCTTTTATGAATCATTCTGATGTTATAGACGTCTTAGCGTATGATCCAGTCCTTGATCTTGATGTTCATATCCCTTTTGTGAATGGCAATGAATCATTTTCGTTTGGGGGCGGTGCGATTTTACCAAGCACATTGATCCAGCAAAGGAATTTAGAATCTGGAAGGCTTCCGCAAAACGACGGTGAAGTCGTTATTGCCAGCAATGAAGATTATGAAATTGGCGATGAAGTGTCTTTAGCGTTCGCACATACATTTAGAGGTGGCCAACAACAAGCGGATGCGTATTATATAACAAAAGAAGTCGTTGGACTTATGGACGCGCCAGGACGGTTTAGTTTCACCGTATATGCGTCGCGTGATTTTTTTGAAGATCCATTGGTTAAAGCGTATGCTTTCTTTAGAAATAATCAAATCATGGCTGAATATGAAACAAATGATGAGACAAGTGGCTATGGCATTAATACTTATGATGTATTACTCACAACAAGCATTGATGAAAATGATCTGTGGCTTAGTGATTATATAAGAAATGGAATCGGTATTGATAATGGCTCACCCATTGATTTAACATTTAACGATTCATTTTCTCGAGATGATCATATAAAAAGCTTTAATTTATTAGAGTTAAGCGCCTTAAATGGAAACCACGGATTAATCATTCATCCCAATGGTTTAAGTGCGCTTTTCGAAGATATCCCAAGCTACCAAATAACCGTGTTGGTCGAAGATAGTTTTGATGCCCAAACCGTGATGGATTCCATTGATAGTGAAACGTATAATACTTTATATCCTGCTGAGCAAAGTGATCCGTTTAACCAATTGGCCCGCGTCATGTTATCAATCTTCTTTGGTGGAATCAGTATTGGAGTTGCGTTTATAATGTATTTTGTAGGCTATTTATCCCTTAAAAATGTGATGAGCGCTAAGAAAAAAGATTATGTCATCTTAAGAGCAATTGGCATATCCAAAAAAGAGTTGAACCGAATTACGATTTTAGAAATGGTATTAAATATGATGCTTGCTTTAATCCTTGTGTTCATCGTATTAATTATTAACGAAAATTATTTATATTGGCTGCCTAATTATTTAAGATTTTATAACGTTTTAAACTATATTTTCTTAATTGTTGTCTTAGTTGGCTTAAGCATATTCTTAGCTTTAAGGTTCAATAAAAAACTCTTTGATATTAGCGTAATCAGCGCTTTTAAGGAACAATAGGTGATTAAAATGATAAAAATCAATCAATTAAATAAATATTATAATAAAAACCGCCGGAATGAAAATCATGTCTTAAAGGATGTGAGTGTTGATTTTCCTGAGAAAGGAATGGTCATGTTGCTGGGGGATAGTGGTTCAGGGAAAACCACATTACTCAATATCATTGGTGGATTGGATAAAGCCGATCAAGGCGCTTATGCAATCGGGGATGAAACCATCGAAAAGTATCAGGCTAAAACCGTTGATGATCTTAGAAACAAAAATATTGGCTATATCTTTCAAAACTATTATTTATTTCCACAAGAAACCGTCTTTGAAAATATTCGCCTAACGTTAAAATTGGTAGGATTGAACGACGAAGAAGAAATCAATCAACGCGTCAATAGTTTATTAAAGCTTGTGAACATGCCCCAATATAAACACAGACTCGCCAATCAACTCTCAGGTGGGCAACAACAGCGTATAGCAATCATTAGAGCGCTTGCAAAAAACCCTAAAATTATAATTGCCGATGAACCAACAGGGAACTTAGATTCTAAAAACACGTTGGCCATTATGCGGATGTTAAAAGAAATTTCCAAAGAAAAACTTATCATTATGGTAACCCATGAAGAAACCATTGCGTCTCATTATGGCGATCAGATCATAAAAATAGAAGATGGAAAAATCTTATCACACGGTGAAAACGGGGCTAAAAGTAGTATCGATACCACCACAGATTCAGATATCTATTTAGGGGATTTAGAAAAGAAAACCCTCAGTATGAATGGTAAAGATTCTATTAACCTTTATACCGATGGTTCAGAGAAAACCCCAATCAATGCCCGTTTAATCATCAAAAACAATACCCTTTATATCGATATTGATGGGGCCTTTAAAAATATTAATTTACTGAAAGAAAAAACGGATACCAAAGTGTATGAATCCAAACGAGAAGAAATCAAAGAACAAGAGGATAAATTGCCAAGTATTGATTATGAACCATTTAAAAAAGATGAACTCTCTTCAAATAAAAATATCATTCCATTCAAAACGATAGCGGAAACAACCCTTAGAAAATTAAAACAAAGTTCAAAACTTTCTAAGTTGTTATATTTATCATTTGCGTTTAGCGCAGGGATATTTATAATCGCATTGGCACTGATCAATAACATTTTATTCATCTCAAATGATCAGTTTTTAAGTGATCCTTTATATACGTTTGAAGTCAATTATGAAGATTTTGAAGATTATGATGCCTTTATCGATCATGAGTTTCCAGCGACTTTTGAAGCGTATCAGTTAATGATGAACTCTAGCAACAGTATGGCACTTGATTTCACCTTGCCCAGGTTTTATCAAACCAGTGAATCGGTGAATATCACCGAATCATTTGCGCCGATTTCATTGGTAGATGAAAGGGATTTAATCAAAGGGTCAATGCCTAGTCACCCTAGAGAAATTGTTATTTCAAGTACATTAGCAAGACAAATGTTAAACAATAACGCCATTACGCGCACAGGCATTCAAACAGAAGATGACTTATTCAAACTCACGTACACCTTTGATGGAGAACCCTACAGTATTCAAGGCATCGTTGACAATGATGCGCCGGTTTATTTTGGCGAAAAAGCCTTGATGTATTCAACTGCATATAGTGGAGAATTTGACATTGCAAGCTTATACGATTTAACCATATTAAGTGGACGAGATTTAGAATCAAGGGGTGAAACATTGCTCCCTTCTACCATGGTCAGCGAAGAGGATTTCGAACCGCATGAAGTAACTTTGTTAGGCGAAACGTTTAACGCTGTAGGAGTTTATGAAACTACAGATAATATGGCTTATATGATCAGCGAAACATCGTTTGAAGCCTATCTTTTTAATCGCGATCACCAACAGGTTGGGACCTTTTATCTTTATGCGAACAGCGAAAGTAGCGCAGGAGACTATTTAGAAAGTCTATCCTTAAGTCGTGGGTTTGATAATTTATACGAAACGCAAAGAAGTGACGCACGAAATGAGCGCATGGACAGCTTCACAGGGATATTTATCTTTTCAATTATCACCATCGCTGCCAGCGCATTATCGTATTACTTCATCATTCGCTCATCAATGCTTAACCGCATTTATGAAATTGGCGTCTATCGTTCTTTAGGCGTTAAACGCTTCGATTTAATAAAAATGTTTTGGATAGAGATTTTAATCCTTACGACCCTTTCAAGCTTAATCGGTTATACCTTGATGTTTTTCTTCTTACGTTATATTAACGAACAAACAAGAGAATTTATAGAAATCATGAATTTATCAGTCTTTACTTACTTTAGTGGTTTTGTTTTACTTTATCTTATCAACTCTTTATTTGGACTTTTACCACTCTTTAGAGTCTTAAGCAAAACCCCTGCTGAAATTAATAGTACCTATGACTTATAAGAAAAAAGTGATGCCTTTTTAGGCATCACAATTTTTCACATTGCGCTATATAAGTCTTAATATCAAACTTGCGTTTCAGTCCTTGGAAATTCATATATCGTAGCTTTCCAAAAATTTCTCTTTCTTTCCATCCTTGGTCATGCTTTCCAAACAACCAAGCAACAGACGCGTAGCTTACAGGGTCTCTCCCATCAATAAAATACGTATTGTTTAAATAAATGATCGTTTCATAAGCCGTTTTATAATCAGGGCTCCACTCAATAATCTTTTTGCCCCAATACATTCTCATATAATTATGCATATAGCCTGTTTTAACCATTTCTTTCATACAGGCATTAAACGCTTCATCATGCGTGTTAAAAGCGAGATAATCTTTTATTGTATAAAGATACTTTCGTGGATCATTCACGTGTAAATCCATGGTTTTATACGCCCACTCTTCAGTCATTGTTTCAAATTGATCGTATCCTTCATGGAAAATAACATAATTAAAGGCTAACTCTCTTCTAATAAATAGTTGTTCTAAAAAATTCTTTTTTGATACGTTATCTAATGCGTTTTCTTCGATGGTATTATAAATTCTTAAAGGTGAAATCATCCCAAAATGAAGGTACATACTCAGTTTAGAGGTTAAATTCTTAGAAGGGTCATTCGCATCCTTATAATTATTTAAGTTTTCCTTAACGAATGACGCCATCACTTTAAACGCTTCAGCTTCACCGCCTACATAATAATCACTTTTTTGAATGGAATCGTTTAACCCAATTTTATTTAAAATGGTTTTGATGGGTTGGTCTAAAATGATGGCTTCATCACGATGGATTTTATTGTTTAATGTTGGGATTTTAGGAAGTTCATGATAAGCATCAAGCTTACCAAGCAGTTTTTTACGGATGGTACGTGCAGCATATTCCGCTTTATCACTCGCTTCTTGTACGGGCACGATGACATCGTTTTCTACGGTAATGCATGCTAAATTTTGCTTCGTTGCTTTAAATCCAATTTCTGTTTTAATATCTCTTAGTCCGCGCATATAGCTTTGATCCATAATCAGCATTGAAGCGTCTTTAAACTGGTTGATCACTTTGGATTTAAAATCGCCTACTTCTAAAATAAATCCAATGCCAGCTTTTAAGTATTTTTGTTTTAAAGTCTTTAAGCCTTCTAACATAAATGTCATATTCCGCGTATTGGCATAAGGATAGTCTTTATTTAAAACAAATAATACGTTTAAAGGTAAATGGTGTTCATTGGCTTTTTCAATGGCATACATAAGGGCGTAATTATCTTGGAATCTGTGGGTTTGTTGCATCCAATAGGTAATGGGTTTTTCCCCTTTAACTGAAAACGTGTTATGACGATGGAATCTAGACATATGAACCTCCTGGAGGGATAAAATGATTGATGCATTAAGCATAAGGAATTATAAAGCATTTTTGGACAAAACGATAGTTTTAGGTCATCATACGATGTTTATAGGAACCCATGCATCAGGGAAAACAACGATCTTAGAAGCACTCGATGTGTTTTTTAATCATGCTATAAAATATCAACATATTAGAAATAAACAAAAAGATGTCGTTATCGATATCCATATCGTAACCGATCACTATAAAAAAGTGTTCTCTCCGCCTCACTATACTTTAAATTTAGAAAAATCCAGTCAAAATTTAGCGAAGTTAAAGGATTACCTTTATCTTTATATGCCTAAAAAACCCTATCCTATCGAGTATTTTAAAAATCAGTGTCTTTCATTTTATTATAATGCTTGTTTAAGCGAAAATGCAAATCTAACTCATTGTAAAAATGCACCCCTCATTTTTCAACGCACTCAAATTATGCACCTTAATAAATATCCGAAGGATTTACCCCCTCAAGCACTCAAAAGCTTGCGCTTTAAAACTATGCCTGAGTTAAAAAGCAAACGGTTATTATTAGGTGTGGATGAAGTTGAAAAATCGTTTCACTTTAAAGATTATAAACCGTTAATGGAAAAAGTCGCTCAAGTCTTTTTCGTCTCCAAACAAAAACGGTTTATTAACGACTTTGAATATACATTGCATCCTTTATATAAAGCGGATATCCAAAAAGAGCTTGATACCCTAACAACCCCCTTAACACAATCTAAACGAAAACCATTTATTTTAGTAGAAGGCAAAACCGATGTCCCTTGGTTTGAAAAAGCCTTAGATCTTTTAAATAAATTCGGAGAATACCGTGTTTTACCATGTGGTGGGTATGGGAATATCACATTTGTAAATCAACAGCTCAAAAAAGCAAATTTTAGAACCCTCGTGATTACCGATGGGGATATGTTAAGTGAACACTCATAATACCGCTAGAAAAAAGACGTCATTGAAATGTATACTGATATTGGGTACTTAAATACGCACTTACACACAAGCTTTAAAACAGAACCATCTAATAAAAAACAATTCTTTAAAGCAATGAATGAAAGCGACGAAGTGATCAAAAGAAAACTTTCAACGTATGCAACCCATCATTTAGATGAAAGTCATCAATTTGTCAAAGAAATTAAAATGATTTTAAACGATTACGAATCAACACAACCAAACTATTATAAATGAGGATGATCGAATGAAACCATTAAGTCAAAAGTATCAAACCATCACCCCTTCAATAACCCTAGCGATTAACGCCAAAGCCAAAGCCATGAAAAGTGAAGGCAAAGATGTATTATCGTTCGCTTCTGGGGAACCTGATTTTAACACGCCAAAACACATTAGAGAAAAAGCGATTCACCAAATTAACCAAGGTGGCAATGGCTACACCGCAGCCAAAGGGTTAAAAGCATTAAGAGAAGCCATTCAGCACAAACTAAAACATGATAATCATCTAGAATATGATGTAGAAGATATCATTGTGTCAAATGGTGCGAAACATTCCATATTCAACGCCTTACAAGCCATAATCAATCCAACCGATGAAGTCATTCAAATTAGCCCCTATTGGGTTTCTTATCCTGAGATGATCAAAATGGCGGGTGGGGTTCCAATCACCCTAAAAACTTCAAAAGAAAATGCGTATATTCCAACCGAAGATGCCCTTAAAAAAGTCATCACCGATCAAACAAAAGCGATTATCATTAATACGCCAAATAACCCTACGGGTATGGTATACCCAAAAGAAACGTTAAACATGATTGGTGCATTGGCCGTCAAACACGACTTTTATATCATCAGCGATGAAATTTATGAAAAACTTATTTATGAAGGGACGCATCATTCCATTGCGAGTTTTACTGATGAACTCTTTGAAAGAACCATAACCATTAACGGATTATCTAAAGCGTACGCCATGACGGGCTGGCGAATCGGTTATGCGGCCGCGCCTAAAATGATTAGCGCTATGATGAATGCCATTCAATCCCATGCGACGTCGAATCCAAATACCATTGCCCAACACGCTTCGATTGAAGGATTAAAGGGCGATCAAACCCCGATTGAATCAATGCGTCAATCCTTTGAAAAACGTCGCCAACTCATGCTTAGTGCGATTGAAAAAATCCCGAATATCAGTGCGATTAAACCAAGTGGTGCGTTTTATGTGATGTTTGATATTCGTTATTTTAAACATAAAACGATTAACGGAAAAAAGATTATGTCATCGACAGATTTTGCGGAAGTCTTACTAGATGAAGCCTACATTGCATCCGTACCCGGTAAGGCATTTGGAGAAGATAATTTAGTACGTTTATCATACGCAACAAGTGAACAAACGATTGAAAAAGGCATGAATCGTCTTCATGCATTTTGTGAAAAATATCGTTAAATCACATAAACCTTAACTTTTTTAGTATCATAAAACCAGGAGGCATTGTATGAAATTTTATTTAAAACCAAATCACACCCTAAATACCAAAAGTTTTACGGTTCGCGACGAGAAAAAAAATCGTTTATTTAAAGTCAAAGCGAAACACCTTTTTGGCTTGAGATTGTTGACATTAAACGACATGAATTCTCAGTTGCTTTATAGAAGTAAACGCCGTTTTGATTTTACCTTTTTCAAAAAATACACCATTGACGATGAAAACAACAACATCATCGCAGAAATTTATCGTACCAGAGGAAAAAAACACCCTAAATTTAAGATTAAAGCGTTTGATAAACTCATTACCTTAGAAGGCGATGTCTACCATTATGAGTTTGCGCTAAAAGATGAGAATAATGAATTGCTTGCTTCTATGGGGAAACGGGTATTTCCTTCAGGCGAAGCGTACGAAATTGATGTGCCCACAAATAAAAAACCTTTACTCTTTTTATTTTTAATTTTAACGATTGATCAATTTGTCAATGAACACACCAAAGCATAAAAATGTTTGCATGATTTGTGAGGGAGAAACTTATCGTTTAAATGACCCTCAAATTCGTGTAACTTATAGTGTGTGTAAAGCCTGTGGGTTTACGTATAAAAATCGCGCACATCATCTTTCGTTAACCGAAGAAAAAACCCAATATGATTCCCACCAAAACACCATGGAAAACGAAGGCTATAAAACCATGTTTGAACGTTTCATTGAAGAGAGTATAACGCCTTATATCAAAGAGGGGAAAGCCTTAGATTTTGGGAGTGGACCTGGCCCAGTTTTATATGAACTTTTGAAAATTAAAGGCTTTAAAGCGTCGCACTATGATCCTTTTTATCACAAAGACTTTTCTGTTTTCGATGAAACGTATGATTTAATCACTTCAACAGAAGTATTTGAACATTTAAACACGCCACTTAAAACCTTAAACCATATTAGTGCCCTCTTAGAAAAAGGGGGCATGCTTGCCATCATGACCTCTTTAAGACCCAAAGATGATGAAACGTTTTTAAAATGGTGGTACCGTCGTGATTTAACGCATGTGAGTTTTTTCACGTTAAAAGCCATCAAAGCCTTAATTAACCCTTATCCTCTAAGGCTCATATATACCAATGAAAAAAATTACTTTGTATTCAGAAAGGAATGAACACGATGAAAGTTTATACACAAAATCAAGAATATATTGATTATCTAAAAGATAAATTGCCCAACGGTGTCTCTTTAACGCAAAACTTTAATGAAGCCAACTATGCTTTAAGAGGTCGTTTTAAAGCGAGTGAATACCACGAGAACTTAAAAGGAATCATCATTCCATTTACAGGGCATAACGGCATTGACCTTCAGGCCATCAAACACTATCATTTAAAACTCTTTAATACCACAGAACATTCTATTTATGTTGCGGAAAAAGCGATGAAATTAACACTGGGCCTTTTAGGAAATATTCACATTTATCATACGAGAATGCAAAAGGGCGATTGGTCCAATAGAAATACTGAAGCCCGTATTTCTTGGGAGAGTCTTTTAAATAAACGTGTTGGCATTTTTGGATATGGTAGAATAGGAAAACATTTATCGTCGATGCTTAAACCGTTTACACAAAATATTTATACCATTGACCGTGGGAAAGATTATGGACCGTGTTTATTGGTTGATTCTTTAGAAGCTTTAATTGATAATACAGACCTAATTATTATTGCGGCCCCATTAAATAGCACGACTGAAAACGTATTTGATGAAGCTGCGCTTAAGCGGATGAAAAATAAATACTTAATCAATGTAGGCAGAGGCCTTATCGTCAACCAAAAAGCACTCTATGAAACCTTAAAGACCAATCACTTAAAAGGCTACGCTTCAGATGTTTGGTATAACTATCCTAAACAAAGTGAGTTAACGCCACCTTCAGATTATCCCATCCACACGCTTGATAATGTTTTAATGACCCCCCACGTTGGTGGCTTTAGTACTGATGCCCCTTTAAAACTTAAAGAAAAAGTGTTGGAGCATATTACGAATATAAAAAACGGCGATTTTAAAGAAGCCTTAGACCCAGATAAGTTAAAATAAGTCTCTTCATTGAGGCTTTTCTTATGTTACAATAGATTCAGGTGATTAGATGGAAAAGTTCTACGATGAAAGAGACATCACGTTTTCTAGAGTTAGACTCAAAAAAGGCTCTAAAGCGTATCAATCATACTACCAAAAAAACCCTTCATATCTTGAAGGCGATGATGCGATTAGGGAAAAAGATTTTTTAAAAAACTTAAAAAAGCCAGACCTTTTTAAACAAAGGTTTTTTCCAATATTTTCACATAACGAACAAATTATGCAACAATTTTATCGCACGTTAGATGCCATTGATGTGAAAGAAAAACCCCCTATTCCAAAAACCTTTCACCAAAACATTAAAGCAACCTTTAAACATTATGGTGCATTAGAGGTAGGCATTGTGCGTTTAAAGGCGCATCATTATTATACGCATCAAGGCTATGATTATGACTTTCCAAAACAGTCATACGGTCAAAAAATAAACACGCGATACAAAACCGCCATTGTATTTTTAATGCCGATGGATCTTACCTATTTAAAACGGTCCCCACACTTTGAAACGACGCTTGAAAGTATGAATGTATATTTAAACGCCGCATACGTAGGCTTTAGAGGCGCAAGTTATTTAAAATCACTTGGACACCGTTCAATGTTTCAAAGCCTTATTTACTATATCACCCCCCTTGTTCCTCTAGCCGTAGACGCAGGCTTAGGAGAAGTTGGGATGCACAATCATTTAATTCATCCTAAACATGGTGATAAAGTTAGAATAGGAGCGGTTTTAACGGATTTAGAGCTTGAAGAAGATCAACCGATTGACTTTGGACTAGAAATGTTTTGTAAACGCTGCGCTTTATGTTTGATCAATTGTCCAATGCAATCTATTTCTTTTAAACAACGAAGGGTCAATGGCAAACGTTTTTATAAATTTGATGACCAAAGCTGTTATAAGATTTTTAAAAATGCCGGGACTGATTGTGCGGTATGTATTCAAAGTTGTCCCCTTGCTTATGATATAGGCTATGAAAGAATTATCAACGCAAAAAATGACCCAGCAAAAATAGATGCAATTATCAAAGAGCATTTAGAAAAACATGGAAGAAGGCCCAGTATCAAAACGCCACTTCCTTTAGTGGAGGAAAAATAATGTTTCAAGATATTTTAGATATTCACGGCATGAGCGAATCAGAAGCCATAAGAACCATAGAAAAACATTTAGCGTCTTTAGATAAATCCATCAAAGAACTGACCATCATTCATGGACACAACAGTGGTAGAACCTTAAAAGATATGATCGCTAATCCTAGAAAAATCCGATCAAAAAGAATTAAAAGAAGAAAATACTCTACCAATCCTGGGGAAACCATTTTGGAGTTACACTAATGCGTTCTAAACTGTTTATATTCTTAATCGGTCTTGGCCTATTTTTAAGTGGCGTTAGTGCATTTATTGCCTACTTTTATGAACCCTTAAGATCCGTATTTTTTGTGATAGCGGTGATTTTATTTGTGAGCAATTTATTATTATCACAAATGGCCTATGGATATTACTTATATAAAAAAGAGGCCATGCTTAAACAAAAAGAAATGCAGCGTTGTCCCGCTTGTGATAAACCCATCTATATTAGCGATAAACGTTGTCCTTATTGCGGAAAAACCGTCTAATCCTTTCTGTGATGAAAGGATTTTTTCATGGTTCAAACCATCAATTGAAATTTAAAGTTAAAATTCAAACGTTTTTTGTTATAATGGATTTGGAAAGTAAGCGCTTTTATAAATGGAATGGAGTGATTGAGTGTATAAAATAGTTGACAAAAAAGCTCTTAATAAAGATATTGATTATATGAAAATTGAAGCGCCTTTGGTCGCCAGAAATGCCAAACCAGGGCATTTTATTATTTTAAGGGTTGATGATGAGGGAGAAAGAATCCCTTTAACCATCGCTTCTCACGATGAAAAGTATGTTGATATCATTTATCAAAAGATGGGCTATTCAACAAAACTTCTTGGTGAAAAATCAATTGGTGATACGGTGAGTGATTTTGTAGGTCCGCTTGGAAAAGCAGCGCATATTAAAAAAAGAAACCATGTGGTAGGCGTTGCTGGTGGCGTAGGTGCAGCCCCTTTATACCCACAGTTAAAAGCCTATAAAGAATCAGGCAGCAAAGTCACGCTCATTTTAGGTGCTAGAAATAAAGATTTCTTAATTA
>CAYZOR010000003.1:0-41540 GCA_964479895.1 uncultured Candidatus Izemoplasmatales bacterium
GCCTTTGCGATATTAAGAATAACGGTTGATGAAAAACAAACATCTAATACGTTATTTGATGTGAGTGATGAAAATAAAACCGAGACGGTCAAAGGGTATCTTCCTGATGTTCAAGTGGGAGAGAGTTATCGGTTTTATGGATTCAGTGAATACGATAAAAAGTATGGACAACAGTTTCGCTTTCAAAAGTATGAAAAAATAGAGACAACCTCTAAAGCGGGATTGATTGATTATTTATCCAGCGAATTATTTAAAGGCATTGGCGAAAAGACCGCCAAAAAAATTGTCGATACCTTAGGCACAAACGCGATTCATGAAATAATGAATAATGACGATGCGCTCGATCAAATCCCTTCATTAAGCACCAAACATAAACGTACCTTAAAAGAAGGGTTAAAAGCGCATAAAGCACATGAACAAACGTTGATAAAACTCTATGAATATGGCATCAGTCCTAAAATTGCCAAGCGTCTAATCGACGAATACGACACAGACACCTTAAAAGTGATTCGAAACAATCCGTATCAGTTAATTGAAGATATCGAAGGCATTGGGTTTGAAAGAGCCGATGTAATCGCAAGAGAACTAGGCATTGAGCCAACTGATCCAAGAAGACTTAAAGCGATGATTATCTATCTTTTTAATTATTTAAGTATCCAGCTTGGTCATACGCATATCGAATACGGACAGTTTTTAACACTCGTAGAAGCGCGCATCAATAAAACAGATACGTTGGTTGATTTCAAAACGCTTGAAACCTTATTAGAAGCATTGGTTCAAAAGCAGTATTTTGTGGTTGAAAACAATCATTTAACGACTAAAAATTTAGCCGCAGCTGAAAATGAAATTGTTTCATCTTTAGATAAATTTAAAAAGCGTATTACGCCAATTAATCTCAAAAAAGTAGAAGAAAAAATAAAGGCCTTTGAAACCAAAGAAGCTATTGTATATACTCAAACACAAAAAGAAGCCATCATTAGCGGCCTTAAACATCAAATCATGATTTTAAACGGGGGCCCTGGGACAGGGAAGACAACGGTCATTAAAGGCATCATAGATATTTATGTTTCTTTAAACAATTTAAAACGCCCTTCCTTAAACGAAGAAAGCCATATTCATCTCATTGCGCCAACGGGGAGAGCCGCAAAAAGAATGCAAGAAAGCTCTGGGTTTTACGCTCAAACCATCCATAGAATTTTGGGGTTTGGCTATGATGGGCTATTTATGTTTGATAAACATAATCAAAAAGAAGGTCGCTTGTTTATCATCGATGAAGCATCGATGATCGATGTCATTTTAGCGCAACGATTATTTAATGCGATCAATGATAACGCAAAGATTATTATTGTTGGAGATGAAGCGCAAATTCCTTCAGTGGGAAGCGGTCAAGTATTAAAGGATTTAATCGACGCAAAAACCATTGAAACGGTCACTCTAAATACGATTCACAGACAAGCAGAAGGCTCTAAAATTTTGGAACTTGCCAATCATATAAGAAACGCTTCTCTGCCTAAAAATATCAACAAGCACCATCCTGATCGTTATATGATTGAGGAAGATGAGACGACTTTTAAATCTAGACTTAAAAATGTAATGGATCACTTTTTAAGTTTAGACTATGATTTACACGAAGATATTCAAATATTGGTGCCGATGTATAAAGGCGAAAGTGGGATTGATTCCATCAATGCCTTCATACAAAAAACCTATAACTCGCGCGGACAAAAAGATATGGAGTATGGCGATAAACAGTTTAAAATAGGGGATAAAGTTTTACAGTTAAGTAACCGCGTTGAAGACGGCATTATGAATGGCGACCAAGGAAAAGTGATCGGAATCGATGAAGCCAATGACATCCTCTATGTAGATTTTTTTGGGATAGAAATTGAATACAAGAAAAAAGATTTAAACCAACTTACCCTAGCTTACGCGATGAGTATTCATAAATCTCAGGGAAGCGAATATAAGTTAGTCATTATGCCGATTTATAAAAGGCATACCATCATGCTTAAAAGAAAACTTATTTATACAGGAATCACCCGCGCGAAAGAAACGTTGATTATAATGGGAGAAATAAAGCTTTTAGAATACGCTATTCATAATGTTGAAGATGAGCGTAAAACGATGTTAAAACAAAAGCTTCAAAATACACTGAAAACAAATAATCGTGAAAAAGGTATCGATCAAGCCTTAAAGTCACTCAATGAAAAACATATGATTGAAGATGATTCAATTCCCTTTGATACATTGGGAGAAGATATAGGGGATGTGAGTCCTTATGATTTTATGAAGTCATAAAAAAAACGCAGAGTAAGGTAAACTCTGCGTTTTTATGGTACAGATTATTTAAAGGCTAAGAATCCATCATCACATAAAACGGTTGAACCGTTAATTGCTCGTGATTCATCGCTGAATAAGAATCTTACAACATAAGCAATCTCGTCCGCTTCTAATAAGTGACCACGCATATGCGCATCTTTTAACGCTTCTAACATTTCATCAGGCGCAGCTTCTAAGATAGCGGTTTTCGTAAATCCTGGGGCTACCCCTACAACTCTAATGCCTTGAGGCGTCAAGGCTTGCGCACCGGATTTCGTTAAGGATACAACGGCTGCTTTGGCCATGTTGTAGTGAGATGACCCAGCTGCACCGACAAATCCATAAATTGAAGCGGTATTGACGATGACGCCATTTTTAATACCAAGTTCAATCATTTTCTTTCCAGCATACTGCATGCCGTAAAATACAGAGTTTTGATTAATTTGAACCATTTGATTGTATTCTTCTTCGCCTAGTTCTAAGAATGGAGTCATTGCGCCAATGCCTGCGTTGTTAAACATTCCATGGAGTGTGTTAAATTTTTCTACCGCAAAGTCAATAAGTTCTTGAATTTCTTCTTTCTTTGCAACGTCCGTTTTCTTAATGACTGCGTCGCCACCAAGTTTTTCAACGTCTTTTAAGACGGTTTTTAACGCGTCTTCATTGATGTCAGATAAAACAAGTTTTGCGCCCCCTTCAGTGAGCTTTAAAGCTGTTTCTTTTCCAATTCCACTTGCAGCACCAGTAATGATTATGACTTTGTCTTTTACCATAAATATAAACCCTCCTATCAAATTTTAAAAACCCTTTCATTCATATTATACCATTTTGATAAATGCATGATAAAGATATGCATTTATCAAAGAATACTTTGCTTGCAATAAGCGTTTTTTTCTTATATAATATGATAAATCGATGATGAAGAAGAGTAGATGATTTGAAACGTTTAGAGAGTTTGTGGGTGGTGAAAACAAACCGTTAAAATCTTTGAAGCTACTTCTAAGAGATGGCTAAATCCATCCGCTAGTTAGCGTTATCACATTTGAGTGCATTTGAATAAAGGTGGTACCGCGGCATCGTCGTCCTTATACGTTTTAAGGACGTTTTTTTATTGAAAAAAGGAGTGATTCCGATGAAATATTTAACAGGACATGAGATTAAAAAAACTTGGTTAAGATTTTTTGAAGACAAAGGACACAAAATTGAAGAAAGTGCATCGTTGGTTCCCATCAATGATCCCACTTTGCTTTGGATTAATGCTGGGGTCGCCCCGCTTAAAGGGTATTTTGATGGTTCAAAAGTCCCTTCAAACCCGAGAATTGCAAATGTTCAAAAATGTATAAGAACCAACGATATTGAAAATGTTGGAAAAACGGCGAGACACCATACATTTTTCGAAATGCTTGGGAATTTTTCTATTGGTGATTACTTTAGGGATCAAGCCATTGAGTGGGGACTAGAGATTCTTACCAGCGAAAAATACTTTGGGTTTGATAAAGATAAACTCTATATGACGGTTTATCCTACCGATGATGAATCGTATCAAAAATGGATTGATGTTGGGGTAGACCCAACTCATATTATTCGAACAACCGATAACTTTTGGGAAATCGGACCAGGGCCATGTGGACCATCGACTGAAATCTTTTACGATAGAGGTGATGCCTTTGGGAAAGCTGACCTTGATATGATTAAAAACGATATTGAAAATGACCGTTACGTTGAAATATGGAATATAGTACTCTCACAGTTTAACGCTAAAAAAGGCTTGTCACGTGAAGAATATCCAGAACTGCCTTCTAAAAACATTGACACAGGGATGGGACTGGAAAGAATGGCCGCAATCATTCAAGGGGTTAAAACCAATTTTGAAACCGATCTTTTCATGCCGGTTATCCAAAAAGTAGAAGCCTTGAGCGATATAGCATATGATGGGCAGATGTCATTTAAAGTGATTGCGGATCATTTAAGAAGTGTTGTCTTTGCGATTTCAGATGGCGCAACCTTTTCTAATGAAGGTAGAGGCTATGTTTTAAGAAGATTATTAAGACGTGCGGTAAAACATGGCAAACAACTCGGCATACAAAAACCATTCTTAGGGGAGTTGGTAGACACCGTTATTGAAATGATGCATGAAACCTATCCTTACTTACTAAAAACACGAGATTTTACAAAAACGATCATCGAAAAAGAAGAAAAGAAATTCTTAGAAACACTTAGTCTTGGAGAAAAAATGCTCGAAGATTTATTAAAAAATGAATCAAAAACAATCTCTGGAAAAGATGCGTTTAAATTATATGATACGTATGGTTTTCCCCTTGAGCTGACTGAGGAATATGCGTTAAGTGAAGGATTCTCTATTGATAAAGATGGCTTTAAAGAACACATGGAAGCTCAAAGAGAAAGAGCCCGTCAAGCAAGAAAAGAAATGACAGGGATGAACGCTCAAAATGAGGCCTATTTAAAGTTTAAAACCCCATCAGAGTTTGTCGGGTATGAAACCCTAAAAACCGAAACGAAAATTATAAAGATTTTCGATATTGGGGTGGTTGTTGAAAAAACCCCATTTTACGCTGAAAGTGGTGGACAAGTTGCGGATAGAGGCGTCATCATTAGTGAGGGAAGAGTCCATGAAGTCAGTGATGTGCAAAAACTTCCAAACAACCAATTCATTCACATTTTAGAGGCCCATGATTTAAAAGAAGGCGCCCATGTAACCATGCAGGTTGATGAAACGTCTCGTGAACTTACTAAGGCCCATCATTCAGCAACACATCTAATGTTTGCTAAGTTGCGTGAAATGTTTGGTTCACACGTCATGCAACAAGGGTCACTCGTTGGACCTGATTATTTAAGGTTTGACTTCAACCATTTAGAATTACCTGATGAAAAGACTTTATTATCTTTAGAAGAAGCAGTCAATAAACATATTGGTGAAGCCATTGACGTTGTTGTTGAAAAAACAACGGTAGAAGAAGCCAAAAAACGCGGGGCGATTGCAGAGTTTGGTGAAAAATATGAATCAAGCGTTCGCATGGTAAATATGGGCATTACCCTAGATTTATGTGGCGGAACGCATGTTGAAAACACTCAAGAAATCGAACGGTTTGCCATCGCAAACATTGAATCTAAAGGCTCAGGGATTTACCGTATAGTTGCACTCGCAAAGGATAGAGTCAGTGATATTGGCGAATATTTACAAGGCTTTGAAAGCAATCTCCATCATTTAAGTCAAAAGAAAGAGACCCTTTTAAATAAAGCATTAGAAGATGATATTAATTTGACATTTGAAGCGCCAAAAAGCTTTAAATACCAAGGCTCATATCAAGATGTGATAGATATGAGAAAATACCTAAACACCTACCAAAAAGCAGTAAAAAATCTTGAAAAAACGTATGATCAACGTTTAAAAGAACAATCCTTGTCCAATATCAATCAATACTTAGATCAAGCTTTAGACAATGGAAATATCGTTGTTAAAACAACTAATATTGATAAAAATGCTTTAAAAACCTTAGCTGATCGCCTCATGGAACACGTTAAAGAAGGGGTTGTCTTCTTAGCCAATATCGATGGCAAAAAAATTGTCTTTATTGCGAAAAGCACAACCGATATCCACGCTGGAAACTTAGTGAAAGAAGCGGCTAAAATTGCTGGCGGTGGCGGTGGTGGGCGACCTGATTTTGCCCAAGCAGGCGGCAAAGATGTTACAAAAATTGATGACGTGCTATCATTCGTTAAAGAGCAAGTTTCATGAAAGCACTAGGACTTGATTTAGGCGATGCATCCTTGGGCATTGCAATTTCTGATCGTGAAAAGAAATTTGCACGGGGTTTAGAAAACTACAAATTTTCCGAGAATTATCCTCACGCCCCATTAAAAAAAGTGATAGAATATGTACATAAAGAACCAATTGATGTTATTGTATTAGGATATCCCTTAAACATGAATGGATCGGTTGGTCCTCAAGCACAAAAATCTTTAGATTTTAAAACATTGTTAGAAAACAAGCTTGATGTTGACGTGGTATTACTCGACGAACGATTAACAAGCTCGCTTGCCAAACAAACAATGGTGCTCGCTGGAAAACAAAAAAAGAAACGCCAAAAATCAATCGATCAAACTGCAGCGATAATAATCCTGCAAAACTATTTAGATCAACAAAAAAGGAGTGATTAACATGGCTGATAACTTTACCAATGAAGACAGAACTTTGCGTGTGATTGATGAACAAGGCAACGAACAAGATTATGAAATTGTTTTAACCTTTAAATCAGATCAAACAGGAAAATCATATGTCGTATATAAAGAACTGGGCGATTCCGATGAAGTCTTTGCGGCATCTTACAATGAAAGTGATGAAGATGGTGGAGACCTCTTACCAATTGAGTCGGATGAAGAATGGGACATTATTGAAGAAGTGCTTAACACCTTCTTAGAAGAAGACGACGCGTCATAATGCAATACTTAAGCACCATCCACAAAGCGACCAGTCCAAAACTGGTCGCTTTGAAACAATATTCCCAAAAACACGATGTTCCAATCATTTTAGATGAAACATCACGATTTTTATCACAGCTCATTCGTTTGAAAAACGTCAAAAACGTTTTAGAAATTGGGACTGCGATTGCGTATAACGCCTTAAATTTAGCACTTGAATTTCCTTCGTTAAGAATTACAACGATAGAAAGAAATCCTGATATGATTTTAGAAGCGAAGAGCAATATAAAAGCCGTTGCGCCGTCTTCTCATATTACGCTTATTGAACAAGACGCTTTAGACGTTGACACAAAAACCCTTGAATCGTTTGATTTAATTTTTATAGATGCGGCAAAAGCGCAACATATTAAATTTTTTGAAGCCTATGAACCGTTGTTGAATCCAAACGGCATGATTGTCATCGATAATGTGCTTTTTCATAATGTAAGTGTAGAGCATGTGAAGAGTCGTAATTTAAAACAACTTATCAAAAAAGTTGATCGTTTCAATCACTACATTATGGAACGCTCAGACTATCATTCTGTCATTCACCCTATTGGGGATGGCGTTTGTTTAAGTATTAAGAGGTGATGAAATGAATCTGATTGTAACAGCTACTAAAGAAACCTTTGAATCCCTTATAAAAAAGGATATTCAAGGGATTATTTTACCGGTTAAAAATCATGCCATGCGGTTTAGTGATGATTTTACGGTTGAAGAAATAATTGATTTAGTACCTGCCATTCAAGCGCATGATAAAAAAGCGTATGTTGCCCTCAATGCGATTTATCATGAAGATCAACTAGAAGCCTTGAAAAAGACGGTTAAAAAACTTTCTAAGTTACCAATTGATGGCCTCTATTTTGCGGATTTAGCGGTTTTTGAATACGCGTTAGAATGCGGGTTAAACGATTTTTTGATCTATTACCCTGAAACGTATGTAACCAATTATCAAGACATGGCTTTTTGGCAGCAAGAAAATATTAAAAGCGCCGTTTTATCAAGGGAAATGACGTTAGAAGACATTGAGAAAATCGCCTTAAATAGTACGTTGGACGTATCGATTATAGGGCATGGATATTTAAATATGTTTCACTCTAAAAGACGTTTAATTAAAACATTTTTAGATTATACCAAGAAAAATAATCTTCCACAAAATCATAAACAGACGTATAAAATTATAGAGGAAATACGAGATGAAGCCTATCCGATTTATCAAGATCAATTTGGGACTCATATATTTAGAGAAAAACCATTATCAAGCATTCAAGTGTTTGATGTTTTAAGCCGATATGTTGAATATTTCATCATCGATACACAGTTTTATTCTCAACAACAAATCCTAAAAATCATAGATGATTATTGTGCTTTAAAAAATGGAATGTCTATTGATGAAGCTTACTACAGCGATCACGATGATGGCTTTTATCATAAAAAAACCGTCTATAAACAAGGAGGCGGTGGAAAATGAAAAAGCCAGAATTATTAGCCCCAGCAGGCAATTTGGAGAAATTAAAGATCGCGCTCATGTATGGAGCAGATGCCGTATTTTTAGGGGGGAAGAAATTTTCTTTGCGTGCAAGGGCGTCCAATTTCGAACTCTCGACCATCAAAGAGGCTTGTGAGTTTGCCCATCAATTAGGCAAAAAGGTGTATGTAACAACAAATATTTTCCCTCACAGTGATGATTTAGAAGGCTTAAAAGAATACTTACAAGCGTTAGATGAAATCAATGTTGATGCGATCATATGTGCTTCTCCTGCGGTGATTGATGTTGCAAGGCAACACACCAACTTAGAAATTCATGTCTCTACTCAACAATCGATTACCAATTCTAAAGCCATTGATTTTTGGTATAAAAGGGATGTTAAAAGAGTGGTTCTCGCAAGAGAAGTTTCGCTCGATGAGCTTGCAGTGTTAAAACAAAATACTCAAGCAGATTTAGAAGTGTTTATACATGGTGGAATGTGTGTATCATATTCTGGAAAATGTACGCTATCGAATACAATGACTGACCGTGATGCAAATCGCGGAGGATGTGCACATTCTTGTCGTTGGAACTATGACCTTATAGAAAACGAAGAAAAGATAAATGAAGATACCCCATTTTCAATGGCATCTAAAGATCTTCAAAGTGTTCGTTATATCTCTAAGCTCATAGATTTAGAAATCGACAGCTTAAAAATTGAAGGCAGAATGAAAAGCATTCACTATATCGCAACCGTGGTTAAAACTTATAGAAAACTGATTGACGATATCATTGATGAAATGCATGTCGATATTCCAAAATATTTACTCGAAATCAAAAAAGCAGAAAACCGTTTATCAAGCCATGGATTCATGGAAGGCATGACGTCTATGGAACAACAACTTTATAATTTAAGAAGTGAACAACCCACCCAGGAATTTATTGGACTCATTAGAGCTTATGATGCATCAACGCATCAAGTAACCCTAGAACAACGTAATCATTTTAAAACAGGCGATTTAGTGGAAGTCTTATCCCCCAACTTTGAACCAACCACTTTTGTGGTCCCACCAATGCAAGATGAAGCTGGTGAAATACTGCATACCGCAAGACATCCCAAACAGCATTTAACATTTAAATTACCCCTTCCATTAAACCCGTTTGATATGATACGAAAAGTTAACAATAAATAAAATTGTCACCCACTTTAAAACATGGTACAATATATTGCATTAAGCAAGGAGGAACGACTATGGAAAATAACCAATCGTACAAACTTACCCCAAAAGGGATTGAAAAACTTAAAGATGAACTCGAGGATTTAAAGACCAACCAAAGAGAGGCAAACTTAGAAGCGTTAAAAGAAGCGCGTGCTCAAGGTGACCTCTCAGAAAATGCGGATTATGATGCGGCAAGAGACGAACAAGCAAGAATTGAAAGTCGTATTAAAGAAATCGAAAATATCTTAAAACATGCTGAGGTCATCTCAGGTGATTCAGGCAACAATAAAGTGCATATCGGTAAAACAGTTTTATTAAAAGTCAATGGTAAAGATCCAGTCGAATATAGCATTGTCGGATCACTAGAAGCTGATCCTTTTACTTATAAAATATCGAATGAATCGCCAGTTGGCAAAGCTGTAATCGGTCATAAAAAAGGGGATGAAGTCAAGTTCAAAACCGAATCTGACCGCTACATTACCATTAAAATTTTAGATGTGAAATAAAGAATGTTTTTGCATTCTTTTTTCATTTGAAGAGGTGTAATGATGAAAATTGGAATTATTTTCGCTATGGACAGTGAACTAAATGCTTTCATGCAGTATTTTAACGATGTAAAAACAGTGAATCACCCCGTCTATGAAGTGTATGAAATTGTTCATGACACTCATGAACTATATGCCATCCAATCAGGCATTGGAAAAGTGAATGCTGCGATGATTACAACGTGGTTTTTGAATAATTACAGGGTTGATTATTTGATCAATACTGGCATTGCAGGCGGTGTGAATATAGAAGTGTTAAAAACTGTTTTAGCAACTGAACTGGTATATCACGACGTAGATGTCACGCCGTTTGAATACGAAATCGGACAAATTCCTTTAATGCCTCAAACCTTTAAAACCGACCCAGTATTAATGGATTTATTTGAAAAAAGTGTTAAAGATAAAGCCTATTTAAAAGGCGTGATTGCGAGTGGAGATCAGTTCATGACTTCTTTAAACCCTTTACAGTCATTTTTGAATCATTTTCCAACCTTATATGCTGTCGATATGGAAAGTGCTGCGATCGCCCAAGTCGCGTATCGTTTAGATATTCCTTTTTTAAGCTTTAGAGTGATTTCTGACGTTTTAGAAAGCAATACTCAAGTTGATGATACCGCCACGGTCAAAAAAGCAACCTTAAAAAGTGGCGAAATATTAAAGGATTTTATTGATGGCCTCTAAACTAACTTTGAAATTAAAGAACGCTGAAATTACATTTAAAGTCGTAAAAAGAGCCAATCAAAAACGCATTATCGTTAAACCTGATTTTTTTGGCTACCAAGTCAGTGCGCCGTCAAGCGCAACATTAAAAGCCATTAAGCAAATGATTTTAGTCAATCAAAACGCCATATTAAACATGCCCACTCGCCTTGATTTTAAATCACTTTTAAAAAAACCTTCGAACATAAAGTTATTTGGAAAAGATTATCCAATTGTTTACCGAAAAGAAAATGGAGGGGTTGTTTTTAATGATGATTTAATTGTTGTTAAAAGCAAATCGCTTAATGAAAACAATATAGAGCGGTTGCTTTATCAGTTTTTAAAAACACATCTAATTCAATCAGCTTTAACCATCCACCATCAAACGAAACAAACCCATCCACATTTTCCTTTAGACGGTGTCGATTTTGATGCACGCTATGCCCACACAAAATTTGGAACGTGTTATCCAAGCACAAAACTAATCCGTTTTAATTTAGTATTGGTCCATTATCCAATTGAATATTTAAAGTTCATATATTATCATGAGATTAGTCACTTGAAGCATGCCAATCACTCGAAAGCATTTTATGAGACATTCACCGCATTTGAACCTCACCATAAATCCTTAAAAAAATCATTAGAACGCTATCACGAAGATTACATGCGTGACACGAAAAACCATATTTAGTATAATAAAGACAGCTTAGGAGGCTACTATGATTCATTGGTTTTTAAAAACAAAACACTTTATTCCAGACGCTTGTGAAAAGACGGTTTTTGATATCGATTATAAGGCATTGAAAAATAAAAACATCAACGTGCTATTATTTGATATTGATAACACTTTAATACCTTATGATTCTACCCTTCCAGACGAAGCGTTAAAAACCTTGTTTGAAACGCTTAAAAGTTTAGGGTTTGAAGTGGTTTTTATTTCAAATAATCATCAAAAACGAATCAAAAGATTTAGTGATCCCTTAAACATACCTTACATCTATTCTGCTAAAAAACCATTAAAGACAGGGTTTAAAAAAGCATTTTCGAAACTAAAAACGCCAGTAAATAAAGATGAAATTATGTTAATTGGCGATCAAATTATGACCGATGTCTATGGCGCAAAACGCTTTAAAATCAAGGTCACATTGGTTGACCCCATCAAACGCAAAACCGAAAAATGGTATACCAAAATTAACCGTAAAATAGAAGGAAAAATTCTTAAAAAAATTAAAAAGAATTATCCAAAACAATATCAAAAATTGTCATTAAACAAGAGGTGAAACCATGGCAGACGTTCATTGTATAGGGTGTGGCGGAAAGCTTCAAAACACCGATAAATCTAAACCATTTTATACCCCGAAACCATTAGAAGAAGACGCAAATTTATATTGTATGCGTTGTTTTAGAATGCGCAATTATGGCGAAATCATGCCTTCATATATCGATAAAGAAGCTTACAGGGAATTAATCAGTCAAATCCCAAGGGACGCTTCAATTTTAAAAGTCATTGATGTTTTTGATATTGAAGGGTCAATCTTACCACAAATTTCTACTTTAACGCAAAGCGATGATTTGATCATTGCGGCAAATAAGAGGGATTTATTGCCCAAAAGTTTAAAAGATGCGCGGTTAAAACACCGTATTAATACCATTTTACATTCCTATAATTTAAAGGCTAAAGCCATCGAGCTAATAAGCGCTAAAAAAAATCAAGGGCTAGATACGCTTATGCAAACGTTGTTTGATGAAGGAAATGATATATACGTTGTAGGGGCTTCCAATACGGGAAAAAGCACACTCATCAA
Organism: uncultured Candidatus Izemoplasmatales bacterium; assembly: GCA_964479895.1. Lineage (GTDB taxonomy): Bacteria > Bacillota_I > Bacilli_A > Izemoplasmatales > Izemoplasmataceae > B1SED10-225. Next base: position 12,536 of record CAYZOR010000003.1, read on the forward strand.
CCATATGATTAGTGCCGCTTCCAATAAAAGCGTAGATCCTATTACAACCTTTTTTGCGCCTGGGACCACCCAATCTTTTATTGAAATTCCTTTTGGAGACAACCGTTTAATCGACACGCCAGGCCTCATTAAAAGTAACCATTATTTTTCATTGTTGGATGAAAAAACCATTAAAGCAATGCAACCTAAAAAAGAAATCAAACCAAAAAGTTATCAACTAGAAGTCAATCAAACGATTTTCTTTGGTGGCTTAGGGCGTTTGGATTTCATCAAAGGATTGCCTACAACATTTGTCTTTTATATGGCTTCAAACATTACCTTACACCGTACAAAAATGATTAATGCGGATGCGTTTTTTGACAAACATGCAAATACACTTTTAACCCCGGCATTTGAAGATAAACCTGATTTTAAAATCCATCAATTCCCCTTAAATTATGAGAAAAAAATGGATATTGTTATTCCCGGTTTAGGCTTTATTACCGTTAAAGGCAGCGGTGTCTTAAGAGTCTTGCTTCCAAAAGGCATTAACCCTTATTACCGCGAGGCGTTGATAGGATGATTGAAGCCATTAAAAAAGATTTAAAAGAAACATTTAAAGATGATCAAAAACGTTATACACATGTTTATGGTGTTTTAAAAACCGCGCTAAAATTTCAACAAATGTATCATTTAGATCAAAAGAAAATAACCATCGCAGTATTGCTTCATGATATTACTAAAAATGAAGACCGTAAGTACCACGTTAAAATGATAAAGAAATATTACGGAAAAGATATTATTAAAAAATTTAGCGAACCCTTATATCATGGCTATAGTGCGGCTGCGTATGCTCAGGAAAAATATGGAATCACCGACTCTGAAATATTAGATCCCATCAAAAACCATGTGGTCGGAAAACCAGCCATGAGTCTTTATGAAAAAGTATTATTTATTAGCGATTATATCGAACCAAACCGACAATATGAAGCGTGTAAAAGCGTCCGTGAAATCGCTTTTGATTCTTTAGATTTAGCGGTTTATCAAGCGATGGATAATTCGATTAAATTATTTGAAGGCAATGATGGGTTTGTCCCTGATATTTCTTATGAAGCGCGAACGTATTATAAAAACAAAGTGTTTAAAAAGGAGCAATAATGGATAAATTAAAAATTGTTAAAAAAGCATTAGAAGATATTATCTTAGAAGATATTATGATTTTTGATATGCGGGAGCGTAATCCGTTTTTCGATTTCTTTATCATAAGTAGTGCTAAAAACACTAGACAACTCGCTGCCGCTGCTCGAGATGTTAAACACGCGTTAAGCGAACACGGATTTGATGAACCAAGTATAGAAGGCAGTGATTTCGGATGGACATTGGTCGATTGTGGCGATATTGTTGTCAATATATTTACAAAAGAAGAAAGAGAATATTATAACATTGAAAAAATGTGGCTAGATGTGCCTAAACTAGACAAAGACCGATTATGAATACCTACAGCTTAATCCACGGGTTTTACAAACAAGCAATGGATGAGTACTTATACACTTTATATGTGAATTTATTAAAGAAGTATGGGCATCAACCCACTCTTTTAGAAATAGGGTGTGGAGTCGGTGAAATCGCTATAAGGGCGACCCGTTTTTTTGATCATGTCGATGCATTTGACAATAACAGTGAAATGATTGAACACGCTAAAAAAACCAATCAAGCGGTTAACTTTTTCATGCATGATATGCATCAGCCAATCAATAAAAAATATGACACCATTATTGCGCCTATCGATGTTTTTAATCACTGCGAATCATGGGATGCTTTTGAACAGGTTTTTAGATTATGGCTGAACCATTTATCCCCTGGTGGTGTGATGATATTTGATCTTTTAAAAAATGAATATATTCAGTCAATTAAAGGCTATGAAGAAATGTTTGATATAGACGATAAACACTACGCTTGGAAAGTCAAAGAGGGTAGTCATCATTCACAGATTATACACGAAGTCACGCATAACGGTGATGTTGCGACGCATAAAGAAACGGCGTTTGATGAAGCAAAAGTGAATAGGTTATTAGAAGATTATATACTCAAAGAACAAATTAGTATCGAAGAGCGAAATATTTATATTATTAAAAAGAAAACCCCATCTTAAATCCGTATTATACGGGTGAAAGGATGTGGTTTTTTAATGCCAAATGATATAAAAGTTTATGTAATGGCAGGAATTGCATTATTAATGGTTGGGATTATTTTATATAATGTACGCACAAAAGAAGAAGAAAAGAGTTCTCTCCCTATTTTTGAATTGCCTAATGAAGAAGCTGAACCCATTAGTGAGGAGCGAAAAATAATTGTTGATGTCCAAGGGGCCATCACCAATCCAGGAATCTATTTATTAAAAGAAGATGCAAGAGTTTATGAAGTCATTGAAAAAGCAGGAGGCATTATAGCAAAAGGTGATGGGAGTAACTTAAACCAAGCCAGAAGATTAGTCGATGGTGAAATGCTTTTTGTCCCGAGTATTGATGACGCAATGGAAGACACGGATACAGATGAACCTATCGATGATTCGAATCCTCCCAAGATTAATTTAAACCAAGCGACTTCAAGCGAGTTAGTAACCCTTCCCAATATTGGAAGGGCAACGGCGAAAAACATTATTGAATGGCGTGAAGAAAATGGATTCTTTTCTTCGATTGAAGATTTGTTAAATGTCAGTGGAATAGGACAAGCTACGCTTGAATCAATCAAAGACCTTGCGTTCGTATAAAGGGGAACTCTATCAAATATTTTTCCCTTTTATTGCGATCATTTTAGTTTATATAGATATAAAAATGGTACCTGTTGCATTATTTTTACTTCTTAGGTTGTTTTTTTATAATAAACAATTCTTTTTAATTGCGTTTTCCTTAGGGGTTGGTGTATTACTCATGTTACATGAAGAAAAACCACCCCTGAATGATCAACGTACTTTTGAGGGAATTGTTGTATCAACTGAATATAACCGGGAGTATCCAAGGTTGACGCTAAAAAGTGAGGGAAATAATTATTTAGTGTTTGATGAATGGCTTGATTATCAAATTGGCGATCATATATTGGTTGAAGGGGCACAAACTTATCCATTAAAAAATGGTTTTTTTGGTGGGTTTGATTATGGAGAGTATTTAAGAAGTATAAACATTGAATCTATCATTTATGCAGATAGCCATACGTTAAATCCTAATCAACCATTTAACATCCATCGTTTGAGAGGAAACGTTCATTCATATATTGAAAATACCTTTGAAGAAAGTGGGTACTTAAAAGCTTTTATTCTCGCCTCTCGTGATGAGATGGATGAAATGTCTTATGAATCTTTTCAGCGTTTAGGCATTGCCCATTTGTTTGCAGTATCAGGGTTGCATATTGGCTTTTTAGTGGTTTGTTTAAAAAAGGGGATATCATTCATTAGTAAACGCCCAATTATAAACGATATTTTCATTGCCAGTTTTTTATTAGGATACTTATTTTTAACCAACTATCCACCCAGTGTTTTAAGGGCTTCACTGATGGTTTTTTTATTAGGAATTAACAAACATTTTAAATTATCGTTTAGTACTTTAGATTGTGTGCTGTTTTTATGTATGATGCTAATTATTATTCATCCTTTTTATATCCATCAAACAGGCTTTGTTTTATCTTTTTTGATTAGTATTACATTGATATTATCTAAAGATGTCTTGAATCATAAGTCTAAAATAACGCAAGCATTTATGGTGTCGTTTGTGGCGTTTTTAGTCAGTGTTCCAGTTGTTTTATCGATGCAAGGTGCCATCAATTTAAGTTCGGTTATGATCAATATTTTGTTTGTAGGATTAATGAGTGTTATTATACTACCTTTAACCTATATTGTTTTTATGATGCCTTTTTTGGAGCCCGTCTATAGCGCTATGATACAAGGGTTTGAAACCCTTGCTTTATTTTTCTTACGTTTTGGCTCACTGCCTTTAGCGTTTCATATTCCAAGCGGACTCTTTTCTTTTATATATATTGCTTTAGTGTATTACGCACTAAGTGCTAAGTCTATCAAGTTAAGTCTAAAAAGAATTGGGCTAGTTGGCGTTTATTGTTTAGCCGTTATAGTATTTCCTTATATAAATCCTACACAATCTTTAACCATGTACGATGTGAGAGGTGATAGTTTTTTATTAAGCGATCAGTTTAATCAATGCAATATCCTTATTGATGTTGGGGATGTTGATTCGAATCATAACTTAGTGCATGCATTAAGAAGACAAAATATTACGCATATCGACTATGTTTTAATCAGTCATAAGCATAGGGATCATTATGGTGGGTATGAAACTTTAAATCAAGCAATGAGTATTGGCACAACCATTACCAATCACACAAAGGCATCCAAAGTGAATCAATGGCACGCTTGTGGTAATATCATGTTTTACATCTTTGAAAACCCGACAATTTATCCCAATGAAAATGATAATTCTATGATCGTGTATGTTGATTTTATGGACCGTTCAATGTTATTTACTGGTGATATTGAGCGCGAAAGAGAAATTGCGTTTATGAATCAATTTAATCAGGAAGTTGATATCTTAAAAGTAGCGCACCATGGTTCAATAACCTCATCGTATGATCCCTTAATCCGTACCTTAGATCCCGAAATTGTATTCGTCCCAGCTCACAGAAATAATACATTTAACCATCCCAGTGAACCCATCATAAACAGATTCGAATCCCTTAATGCATCTATTTATCGTTTGGATCATCATGGCAGTGTAAAAATTCAAAAACTAGGACCATTTATATGGAAAAAGACTGCCATAAGCCCTTGAAAATGTGCTATAATGAGTAAAGAATATACCGCAAGGGGAGAATCTAATTATGAGCGATAATGTAATCGTATTTTATGGTGAAGATAGCTTTTATATTAAAACTAAAATCAATCAAATCATCAAAAAACATGAAATAGATGCTTTTAATACCACAACCTACGACATGGATGAAACACGATTATCAGACGCAATTAGTGATGCTCAAACGATTCCATTTATGGCAGATAAAAAAGCAATCATCATTAAAAATGCACTCTTTTTAACCGCTGCTAAACCTAAAAAAGGAGCTCTCACACAAACGGTTGCGTATTTAGAGGAATACATAAAAAACCCTACAGAAGAAACCTTACTTATTATTAGTGTGCCTTATAGTAAGTTAGACAATAAAAAGAAAATCGTTAAACAACTCAAAGAAAAAGCAACGGTCAATGAAATGAAATTAAAGGGACCAAATGATTTATCTTCTTGGGCACAAAGACAAGTTGCCAATAGTGGGTTATCGATGGAGCCTGATGCGCTTAAATTGTTTGTATCCAGAGTGAAACACAGTACGGAACTCGCCTTTTTAGAGATGAAAAAACTATTGCTTTATGCACAAAACCAATCGGTTATTGATAAAGTAATGGTTAAAAAACTAATTACTAAAAATATCGAAGATAATGTCTATGACATTACCAACGCAATTATTGCATCTCAACCATCCAAGGCTTTAGAAGTTTATAAAGATCTAATCACATACAGCGAAGATCCTTTAAGGATTTTATCAATCATTATTAATAAATACCGTGAAATGATCCAAGTGAATTCTCTTTTAGAAAGTAGCTACTCACAAGATGAAATCCAAAGATATTTTAATGTTTCAAGTGGACGGGCTTATTATATGGTCCAAAATGCTAAAGGGGTAAAACGCGATAAAATAGAAGCGCACTTAGAATATTTAGAACAGCTCGATTTTAATATTAAAAGTGGTCGAATTGATAAAAAACATGCGGTTGAAATGTTTATCCTTTCTACATAAAAAAACAAAAACGTCTCAAAATGGACGTTTTTGTTTTAATATACAGGGTTTAAAAAATTAAAGCGCGTTAATTTTTGTTTGTAAACGTGACTTTTGACGCGCCACTTTGTTTTTATGATAAATTCCTTTAACAAGCGCTTTGTCTAATTTTTTGTTTGCGGTGTTAAATGCAACTTGTGCTTCTTCTTTTTTACCTTGTTCGATTAATACCTCGACACGTTTCATGCTTGTTTTAAGACCTGATTTAAATACTCTGTTCGCACTTCTGATTTTCGCGTCTTGTCTCACGCGCTTTCTTTGTTGGGCCATATTTGCCATAGTGTTTCACCTCCATAATTTCATAAGCGATAATATTCTATCAAACTCACCTATAAAAAGCAATCATATTTGCACTTATTGTTTTAAAAACAACACTTTCCGTGTTATAATCATACAGATTTGATATAATTAGTAGAGGTGATTTTGATGCCAAAGTTACAAACCGGTGACAAAAATTTGTTTCAAGTAGGAAAAAAAACGGATGATGGCTATATTTTAATTCATGATGAAGGCAATATTTTACTTCCTTTTAATGAATGTGATAAGGAATTAAGTGTAGGCGACTTTATAGAAGCTTTTTTATATATTGATCATTCTAAGGGGTTTGTCGCAACGACAAAAACGCCTTATATTGATATGCATCAACCTGATTTTGTTAAGGTTGTTGAGAAAAAAGAAGGACTAGGGGTTTTTGTGGATGTGGGGCTTTCTAAAGATATGTTAGTCTCTAAAGATGACTTACCTTACATGAAAAAACATTGGCCGAATAAAGGCGATACGCTTCTTTGTTATTTAAAAACTGCCAAACGCCAAATGGTGGCTAGACCCGTATCAAGGTTTAAGGTTAAAGAGTTTATTAAACCTAGTGAACCGCTAGAAGAAGGACAAAAAGTTGAACTGATTGTTTTTCGTGTCGATGATGAAGGGGTGGTTGCTTTTACGAAAGAAGGCCATGAAATATTCATCTATTATAAGCATACAAGAAAACAACACCGCGTTGGTGAAGTTTTAGACGCAACCATTACGGTAAAAAGAGACGATGCCCATTATAATGCAACATTGATCGAACAAAAAGAATCGATGCTTGAAACCGATGCGCAGCGTATTTTAGATTATATAAAAGAATCTGGGGGGACGATTCCTTTAACGGATAAAAGTTCTCCAGATGATATTTTCAATGCTTTTAATATGTCAAAAGCGGCGTTTAAACGTGCACTTGGTAGATTATTTAAAGAGGGTTACGTTGTTTTAAATAAACAATCGACAGATTTAAAGAATTCAGAATAATAAGGTGATATAAATGGGTAGAATTTATGAAGTACGAAAAGAAGCCATGGCTAAAACCCAAGCCAAAAAAACAAAAGTTTATTCGAAATACGGTAAAGAAATCTATATGACGGCTAAAAAAGGCGGCACCAATTTAGAGAGTAACTTGGCGTTAAAACATTTAATCGAGCGTGCAAAAAAAGATGATGTGCCCGCCGATATTATTCATAGAAACATTAAAAAAGCCGAAGGCAATGATGATGTTGTTTATGATTTTCAGCGCTACGAAGGCTTTGGGCCTGGTGGGAGTGCCTTTTTAGTCGATACATTGACGGATAATGTGAATCGAACAGTCAGTGAAGTGCGTCATGCATTTACTAAACAAGGATATAAATTAGGTGTCAATGGATCGGTTGAATATATGTATGATCACCTCTCAAAAATAGTGGTAGATGTCAAGGATGAAGATACGCTTTTGGAAGTTTTACTTGAAAATGATATTGAAGTCAACGATATTATCACCCATGAAGATAACTTTTTAATCATTGCACAAGGCTATGATTTAGATAAAATCGAAAGTGTATTAAGAGATGCAAAACTTAATATTATTCATTCAAATGCTTCATGGTATGCACAAAACAACGTTGCCCTAGATAGCGAAGCTTTAGAAGTCTTTGAAAAAATGTTAGATATGCTTAATGATATCGAAGATGTGCAAGATGTTTACCATAACGTTGAAAACTATGGAGAACCTTCTTGAAAGCTAAAGGCTATTCAATTTTCATAATCATTACATTAAGTTATTATTTACTTCAAGGAATCATTCACAATTTTGCACATCCCATTACTCCAACTTATGTCAATGATTTAGGCTTACCCGGCTTTATGTTCGGGTTTTTCTTTGCGGCGATGTCGCTTGGAATGTTGATTGGGGCACCTATTTGGGGCATATTAGGCGACCGCGGGTCTAAGAAACTTTTTATTGTCATTGGCCTTTTAATTTATAGCGCTGGCCAATTTTTATTTGTGGTGTTTGAAAACCCTATTGTGATGACTTTTGCACGTTTTATAAGCGGATTTGGTGTATCGGCTTATTTAACATTAATGCTTTCACATTTGATTAGTATTGTGGCATTGGATAAACGGACAAAATTCATTTCATTTAGTGTTGCGATGTTTGCTTTAGGGACAACCATAGGGTATCAAATTGGTGGTATTATGGGTGATTACTTCATTCGTGAAGTCTTTATCGTTCAAGCGGTGTTTAATGCTTTTTTGGTTTTATATATTGCCTTAAGTATGAAAGAAACCACTCGAAATGTTGTGACGCAGCGTTCTTTTTTACAAAACTTTAAAGATGCCGCTAAACTAGACCGTTCTTTACTTTTGTTTTTGTTTGCCTTAACGTTAGCGACCATCTCAGCATCGACACTTTCTAAATACTTTGATGTTTACATGATTGATTTAGGCTATTCACCAAGACAATTAGGAACGTTCATTATGGTAACAGGATTTGTAGGACTATTTACGAACTTCGTTTTGGTTCCTAGATTATCTAAACTAAATATTGACCTTAAAATCATGCAAGCCATACAAATTTTTTCAGCCATTATTGTTTTTATAGTTTTTAGGTCACAGTACTTTTTTATCATGCTTTATAGTGTCTTTTTATTATATTATGTGATGAAAAATGCGTTTCAACCATTTGAGCAAAACTACATTTCCTTAAACGCCCCCAAAGAAAAATATGGCACAATCATGGGTGTAAGACATTCATTTTTTTCAACGGGAATGGTGCTTGGTCCATTAATTAGTGGATTTCTTTATGATTATAATCCTACTTTAGTATTTGATGTAGCTGCAGGAATGTTTATTTTAAGCTTTGTTCTCTTAACGCTTTCTAAGCGCGCGCTTAAAAAAGAACTGCCTTCTAAAAGTGAAAACAAAGGCATAATGAGTAATTTACAAACCTTAGAAACCCCTGCCAGTGAGTAGGTGATTATTATTGCACACTCATATAAAGTATGTTAAAATTTAACGGAAATAAAACGGTTACAATTTGATAAAGGATGTAAGAATAATGAAAAAAATAGCGTTAAGTTTAACATTGTTTTTAAGTATTTTTGTTTTATATGCATGCAGTAGTGAAATTGAAGTAACCTTTGAAGTGGATGGCGACGTTCATGATGTAAGAACCATAGAAGAAGCAGGAACCATCGGACAACCCGTTCCAAAAATTAGCGGAAAACATTTTATGGGTTGGTTCTTAGATGAATCATTCGAAGACCCTTTTGATAATGATTATTTAGTAGAAGAAGATATGACTGTATATGGTAAAACCATCGAGCATGCTTCTTATGATGAAACGCCGATTGCCGATCAAATCCGTTTAGATTCAAGTGAATATGAAGGCAAACAGTTCCCAGATGATGGCATTGGTGAAGTGACGTATGAAGGGTGTATTGATGGGGATACAACACGATTTGCGCCATTTCAAGGTGGGCAGGTATTTTCAGCTAGATATTTATTTATCGATGCCCCAGAAGCAACATCAACCATCGAACCATGGGGACCCTACGCAACCGAATATGTTTGTGATATTTTAGAAGCTGCGGATACGATTGTTTTAGAATACGAACCGCACCCTGAAGAAGGGCATCCAACAGCGCATCCAAGTATTGGAAGAACCGGAACGTTTGGCCGTGATTTGGTCACGGTGTGGGCTGATGGGAGAAACTTGAATTTAGAACTTGTTGAACTAGGCCTTTCTTATACAAGTGGAACGACCAATTCTAAGTTTAGTGAATATTATCAACTAGCACAGAGTAATGCGGATGCGAATGCCCGCCGGATGTGGGGTCAAGATGATCCCTTATTCACCGCTGATCCAACAGAAGTTACATTGAATGATTTAATTGAATCTCCTGATGAGTATTTACATACTTTTGTGGAAGTAGAAGGAACATTGACCTACTCAGGGGGAGACTATTATTTATGCGATGAGGGAGAGTCGTTATATATCTATGGGATTCCTACAAGTGCTCAAAACAGTATTGTGAATAATATTGGTGCTCATGTGAAATTTCACCAGATCTTCTTTAATGAGTATTTTGGCAGTTTACAATTTTCAGGCTTTGTGTTTGACAATTATCAAGTATTGGACCATGAAAGTTCCGATGACGCATGTTTAATAGATTAATTTAATAGACAAAAACATCATATCTACTGACGGGTAGATATGATGTTTTTTTAATGTTATGTTATGCGTTTTCTATGCCAGTTTCCTTAAGGTTTTTGGTTTCTTTAGGTGTATCTTTTGGTAAAAACTGATTAAGTAAAATTCCGGTTAAAGCAGCAAGTGACATTCCAGAAAGCGAAGCAACATCACTGATTTGAATAACAGCGCCACCGACTCCAATAATTAGTATCGTTGAGACAATGATTAAATTACGGTTATGAGAAAGGTCTACATTGCCTTTAGCAAGGACTTTGATACCGTTTGCGGCAATCAATCCATACAAGATGACAGTAATCCCACCAATGACTCCATTTGGTATGCTTAGTATGAAGGCTTGAACATGTCCAGAGAACCCTAAGAAGATGGCTATGATTGCGGCTAAACCGATGACATAAACACTCCCCACTTTATTCATTGCGATAATGCCTGTATTTTCTCCATAAGACGTATTGGCAGGTCCTCCAATTGAAGCACTTAAGAAGGTTGCGACGCCATCGCCTAATAATGTTCTTTTTAATCCCGGTTCTTTTAGAAAATCTTTACCCGTAATTTCTCCAAGAACTTTATGATCTCCAATGTGTTCGGCAATGGTTACAAAGGATAAAGGTAAGAATAAAGCAAGCATGGTGAAATCTAAACGGTAGGTCCCTATAAATTGAAAGTTAGGCACATTGATAATGGAGACTCCACTAAACGTATTAGCAAGTGAGACTTCCCCAATCACTACAGAGAACCCATATCCTACCACAATCGCGAGTATGAAAGGTATAATTTTAAAGAATCCTTTGGCTTTTAGTGAAAACATAGCGGCTGCTAAAAAGGTGACAAATCCTATCAATAAGTTTCCATCATTTGAATCACCCAACCCTAATGAGTTTACTGCCACATAAGCAAGGGATAATCCAATAACCACAATAACAGGGCCTATAACAACCGGTGGTAAGAGTTTATTGATCCACTCTGAGCCTGTAAAGTTTAAAATGGTTCCTACAGCAACGTATATTAACCCTACCCCCATTAAAGCCGTAAAAGCAGACGTTTCCCCGCCTTGTGAAACCGCGAAGGTAATCGCCGCAATGTAGGCAAACGAAGATCCTAAATAAATCGGGACTTTTCCTTTGGTTAAAGCGATATAACAAAGGGTTCCAATGCCGCTTGCAATTAATGCAACGCCAATATCTAAACCTGTGAGCAGCGGCACTAAAATGGTAGCTGAAAACATTCCAAACACATGTTGTAAGGAAAGTAAAAACCACTTTCCAAGTGATGAGGGCTTCTCATCAATTTCAATTAACAATTTTTTTTGTTCCATAATATCGACTCCTTAAAATTTAATATATTTTTAAAAAAATATCCCTAATCTCTAAAAGAGAAAAGGGATAATTATTTAAATGATGATTGCGTCTAATACGAAGAATAGAATGAAGAATGCCATTAGGAAATACATGATGGGATTGACCTCTTTATGTCTTTTTGCGAAGAACATGGCGATTGGGTAGAAGATGAATCCAACAGCAATGCCTTCAGCGATAGAATACGTGAAAATCATAAATACAATGGTTAAAAAGGCACTAATGAGTAATGGTTTATCATCAAAGTCAATATGCTTTAACTGTGAAACCATCAACGCTCCAACCATGACAAGTGCCATGGACGTAACGGGTGAATACTCCATCCCACTGTCTGCATCAACAACCCCGGTAAAAATACCGATTATTGGGTAAGCAATCAGCGATACTAAGAATAAGAACCCGACGGTTAAAGCCGTTAAACCAGTTCTTCCCCCTTGTTCAATCCCTGTAGAAGATTCTATATAAGATGTTACCGTAGAGGTTCCAAATAATGCGCCTGAAACCGTTCCAATAGAATCAGCCAATAACGCTTTGTTTCCATCTTTTAATTCACCGTTATCATCCATTAATCCCGCACGATCGCCAACCGCAATAAGTGTTCCTGCAGTATCGAAGAAATCAACAAATAAGAAAGTGAATATAATAAAAGCGGCCTGTGGTAATGAAAATAGCTCTCCTAACCCTCTAAAGGCTGCAAGGAATGTTTCTGATGCGCCTTCGAAAAGTCCTTCTTGGCTTCCTGCCATGCTTGGCATGTTAGAAACACCCATTTGAGCTAAAATCAATCCAATAACCGCTGTGGTTATAATAGATATAATCAGTGCAAATCTGTTGCCTGCTGCGTAGAGAATAACAACCAAAATCAAACCGAATAATCCGAGTAACACGGCCGGTTCCGTTAAATCCCCTAAAGCAACGTAGGTCGCAGGGTCACCAACAATAACCCCCATGTTCGTTAGTCCAATAAAAGTAATGAAAAATCCAATCCCTGCGCCAACCGCAAATTTTAATCCGCGTGGGATTGCGTCAATGATCATTTTTCTTAGTCCACTAATAGAAAGGATTAAGAATAAGATACCACTAATTAATACAGCCCCTAACGCGGCTTCCCAACTGAGTCCATAGGCGAAGACAACGGTGTAGGTGAAAAACGCATTAATCCCCATTCCAGGTGCTAATGCTACAGGGTAATTCGCAACCCACCCCATAATAATTGCAGCAATCATTGAAGCCATAACTGTTGCAAAAAAGACCCCGGCTACAGGCATTCCTGTTTGGCCAAGCATACTAGAGTTAACGGGCAGAATGTATGCCATGGCTAAGAACGTTGTAAGCCCCGCTAATAATTCTGTTTTAAGTGTAGAGCCACGTTCTTCAATCTTGAAAAAGGACAAAATAGATTCCATGAAAAAAGCCTCCCAAATTTTTTGTGTTAATACCGAATAAGCATACAAAAATAGGGAAGGCTACAAAATCATAGCATATTTAAAAATATGACGTAGCGTAGTACCAACATTTAAGGTGTCGGCGTAGAGACAATCAGACCCTATTTCTGATCTTATACGTTACTAACCACTTACAAGCGTACACTAAAAATTATAGAATTGCAATACAGTGAAAACCCTTTCAGCAAAAATTATAAATCAAATAGTGTTTGTGGCTTTGAAGGCTCAATTAAGGTTGAATCATTGTTTTTTACGTGATTCACACGTTCATCTACAGGATGTTTCTTTAAATGGATAAAAGCATTATCAACTATAGATTTTACCGTTTTTAAATCAGTGAATGGATTGATCCATTGTTTAATATTTTCTAAAGGTAAAATCACTGGTGAACGGGAATGGTGTACTTTTAAAACATCTTGCGCAGGTTTTGTTAAAAGCGCTACACTTAACCCTTTTTGTGGATGATTTTCATAAATCGCGGCAAACGCAAATAAAGATGTGGTAGGTGAAAAAAAGTAGTAAGGAACTTTTGAATACTGATCCCATTCATAAAACCCATTGGCAAAAATTACACACCGTTTATCTTGGATAGATTGTTTAAAAAGTTTTTTATCTTCAACGGTTTCACTTCGAGCATTGATCATTGGTTTTAACTTAGAGTCTTCCTTCCACCAAAGGGGGATAAAGCCCCACTGAAAAGTATTTAACTCTAAATTAGAATCCCCATGCATCATTCCAAGGACTTGTTGTGAAGGTGCAACATTATAACTTGGCAAGTTTAAATCTTGTGCTTTAAAACTTTCATGAAAATAATCATTTAATGTATTTAAAAGAAATTTTTCATCTAGTGTTAAAGTAAATCTACCGCACATATTTATGCCTCCTCGTTTAAATATTCATGGTTTTAGTCTGATTTTATACTAAATTATAATCTAAAATGATACAAGTTATAAATCGTTAAGTTTCTATTTTTGATATTTGTATATGCCCTTGGTTGTGATATAATTACGCGTGAGGTGAGATTATGAATATACCAAATCAATTAACGATACTTAGGGTCATTTTCATCCCTTTTATGGTCGTCCTTTATTATCTAGATAAAGCGTTTGGAGATCCATTGGTATTCAATGGATATTCACTTGCGATTGCAATTTTATTTGTTTTAGCATCAATCACTGATTTTTTTGATGGGTACTTAGCGAGACGGTTTGAAATCATCACAGTCTTTGGAAAATTTTTAGATCCACTTGCAGATAAGTTATTGGTGATGTTTGCTTTATTAATGCTTCAAGATATCAATGTCATTCCAATGTGGGTTGTGCTTGTTATTTTATCGCGTGAGTTTGTTGTGACAGGCATTCGCTTAATCGCTGTTGATGGTGGAAATGTCATTGCGGCTTCTAAACTCGGTAAATATAAAACAGCTTCCACAATGGTTGCGTTAATTATTTTACTGTTCCATATACCAGCGTTTGAAGTAGGCAGTATTAATATTAATACGGGCATGATTTTGCTTTATATTGGAACGGCCCTAACGATTATATCTGGTGCAGAATATGTTGTGAAAAATCAACACAGTTTTAAAGATACTTCAAATCAATAAAAGAAATGGCATTGATTTGAGCGTATTATAGGTTTGAAGGAGGAATAATTATGGCTAAAAAAGATGATCGCCAAAAGGCGTTAGATCAAGCAATGAAAGATATTGAAAAAAATCACGGTAAAGGTTCAGTGATGTTACTCGGAGATGAAGGTGCAAGACGTGAAATTGAAAAAGTTTCATCAGGCTCTCTCGCTTTAGATAGTGCTTTAGGAATAGGGGGCTATCCTAGAGGTAGAATTGTTGAAATGTATGGTCCTGAATCATCAGGGAAAACGACCTTTGCACTCCATGCAATCGCACAAGCACAAGCAGCTGGTGGGTATGCAGCGTTCATTGATGCAGAACATGCCTTAGACCCTAAATACGCTAAAGCATTAGGGGTAGATACCGACAATTTAATCATTTCACAACCTGATACAGGTGAACAAGCATTAGAGATTACCGAAGCGCTTATTCGTTCAAACGCGGTGGATATCGTTGTGGTCGATAGTGTCGCAGCATTAGTCCCAGAAGCAGAAATTCGTGGCGATATGGGAAGTTCACATGTTGGGCTTCAAGCGCGCTTAATGTCTCAAGCGATGCGTAAATTATCAGGCGCAATTTCTAAATCGAATACGACGGCTGTATTCATTAATCAAATTCGTGAAAAAGTTGGGATTATGTTTGGAAATCCTGAGACAACACCAGGGGGAAGAGCGTTAAAGTTTTATAGTTCAGTCCGTATTGAAATTAGACGCGGAGAACAACTTAAAATTGGCAATGATATTGTTGGAAATCGTACAAAAATTAAAGTTGTTAAAAATAAAATTGCTCCGCCATTCAAAACCGCAGAAGTCGATATTGTTTATGGTGAAGGCATCTCTAAAGAAGGAGAAATCATTGATTTGGCCGTTGAGGATGAAATTGTCAAAAAAAGCGGATCATGGTTCTCTTATGAAGGTGAAAAAATTGGTCAGGGTCGAGAAAATGTTAAGAAATATTTAAAAGAAAATCCTGAATTATTTGAAAAAATCTCTAAACAAATCCGCGATAAAATGGAAAATCCAGAATAAATGAATCCCCACCTAAAAATGGTGGGGATTTTTTTAAATCGATTGAAAGATCTGATCAATGGTTTTTTGAATGTAGGCTTGATCAATTCCACTATATGGAACCAATAAATCAAGGGGTTTATCTTTAAATGTACGATACATTAGATTATAGTTTTTTAGGGTATGGATGAATCTTTCTTTAATAATTTTATCTTTAGCAGTAATCACAATATGCATATTGCTTTGTAGGCCATAAATCGTATAGTTTGCATTTTTACTATAGGGTTTCAAAGCTGACTTAATTAAATCATTTTGACGTTTTGATTTTTTGGCTAATTGTTTTAAGTGTCTTTGATAATGGCCTTTTTGCATAAAATCTGCCATCGCAAGTTGTTCGATTTTACTTACTGTTTGTGTGAATTGATTAGGGTCATATAAAGTGTTTAATGATGGCGGTAAAACCATATATCCAAGACGCATTGAAATTAAAGTGTTTCTAGAAAACGAGCCTACGTAAATGACATTTTCTCCACCAGCAAGTGAAAACATTGCGGGAATTTGATAGGCGTTATATCTAAATAAATGGTTATAATCATCTTCTAAAATATACGCTTTATTTTGCTTAGCATACTGAATCAATTTTTCACGTGCTTGAATGGGGATGACTTCTCCAGATGGATAGGTATTAGAAGGGGATAAATAAATAAGGGTTGCATTTTCTTTTAAAATTGCTTCCACGCTTTCACACCCAATTAATGTATAGCCTAACGTTTCAAACATGGTTAAAGCACGGCTAAAGCCGGGTTTTAAATAAGCGACCACTTTGTTTTTAATATAAGGGGTTATTTGCAGAATCATTTGTTGAATCCCAGAAGCAATGATGATTGAATCTTCTAATGTATAAACCTCTCTTAATTTTTGAAGGTGGGTTTGAATGGCTTTTTTTAACTCGATTTCTCCTGTACTTTCACAGGGGGTAAATAAATTATGGTTAGAAGCATAAATATTGTTAACGATTTTACGGTATATATCCGTATTAAAAAAATCAGGGTTTTGAGCGTCGTTGACGGGTGGTTTTTTCGCAGTTAACGTTCGGATGTTGTTTTTTGGCGTAGTGTTTAATGGCGTGTTTACATCCAATGCGTAATACCCACTTTTGGGACGACTTTCAATGTACCCTTCAATGACCAATTGTTGATAAGCATTTTCGACCGTTGTTGTTGAGATGTTTTGATTTCTGGCTAATGCTCTAATAGAAGGGAGTTTACTACCAGGTTTAATGGTTTTATTAATAATTTTATCTTTTAACGATTCATATAAAATAAAGTACAATGGTTTACTCGATTTAATCATAATACTGACCGTCCTTTATCAGTTAAAAAAATATATTTTAAAGATATACACATAGTATTATAATACGGCTTTATAGTTTTTTAAACCCACCGAACTTTTTTCATATGAAAAAGAATTCGTGTATTCAATAAAAAAATTAACACAAAAGCGTCAAAAAGCGCTAAAAATAAGAAAATGTATTCTTTTAGTATCAGGAATATTGTTTGACTTTTGAACTTTATACCATGTATAATGGAAGATACAATTTGTTGTTATAAGAATTATTAAAATTTGATTTTTTAGAAGGCTCTTAAAGAGCTTGAAACATGAAATATATTTTTTAAAAAACGGACGGAGGAATTAATATGGATCCACTAATATTAATCGTCTCCGGTTTGCTAATTTTGATCATAGGGATTTTTGCAGGGGTTATTATTCGTGCAGTCCTAGTAGAAAAGGGCTTTGAAAAAGCCCAGGCTGAAGCTAAACAATTAATCGACGACGCAGAAAAACAAGCAGAAAAGACTAAACGTCAAACCATACTTGATACGAAACAAGAAGTTCACAGCCTTAAATCTGAGGCGGATAAAGAAATAAAAGAACGTAAACAAGAAATTTCTGCCCAAGAAAACAAAATTTTCCAGCGTGAGAAAACACTCGATAATAGAGCAATGAACTTAGATAGACGTGAGGAAAATATTGACCGCAAAGAACAACAAGTCGAAGAGAAAAAAGTAGCCTTAGATGAAAAAGATAGCAAACTAGAGCGTTTAATTGAAGAACAAAACGAAAAACTACATGAAATTGCAAATTACACTGAGAATGAAGCAAAAGAATTAATTTTCAAACGAGTAGAAGATGAAATGAGTCAACAAATTGCGCAATACATTAAAGAAGAAGAAGAAAAAGCAAAACATGAAGCAGATAAAAAATCACAACAAATTTTAGCACTGGCTATGCAAAAGTATGCTCAAGATGTAACAAGTGAACGTACCGTAAGTGTAGTTAATCTACCCAATGATGATATGAAAGGCCGCATTATTGGTAGGGAAGGAAGAAATATTCGAACCATTGAAGCGTTAACCGGTGTCGATTTAATTATTGATGATACCCCTGAAGCTGTTGTGCTAAGTGGGTTTGATCCAGTGAGAAGAGAAATCGCCAAACGTTCATTAGAAGCCCTTGTAAGTGATGGAAGAATCCATCCTGGACGCATTGAAGAAGTGGTTGAGAAAATGCGTGAAGAAGTCGATCGCTTTATCCGCGATAAAGGTGAAGAAGCGATATTCGAAGTCGGTATTGGAAAAGTCCATCCCGATTTAGTCAAGTTACTTGGTCGTTTACACTTTAGAACGTCTTATGGACAAAATGTGTTAAGACACTCGGTTGAATGTGCGTTTTTAACAGGAAAAATGGCCGCTGAAATCGGCGAAGATGAAATCTTAGCAAGACGTGCAGGATTAATTCATGATATTGGGAAAGCCGTTGATCATGAAATTGAAGGGTCACACGTAGAAATTGGTGAAAACATTGCCAGTCGTTATAAAGAACCAAAAGTTGTCTTAGATGCTATTCGCTCTCACCATGGTGAGGTAGAAGCTGAAAGCAACATCGCAGTATTGGTTGCTGCCGCTGATGCACTCAGTGCCGCAAGACCAGGGGCGAGAAGTGAGTCGCTAGACAATTATATTAAACGCCTTGAACAATTAGAAACACTTTCTAGTAAATATGATGGCGTTGAACAAGCTTATGCGATTCAAGCAGGAAGAGAAGTTCGTGTCCTTGTAAAACCGAATAAAATAGATGATACAATGGCACATAAACTTGCCAGAGATATCAAATCTGAAATAGAAGAACAGCTCTCTTATCCAGGAACGATTAAAGTGACGGTTATTAGAGAGACAAGAGCACAAGACATTGCAAAATAGAAAACACAGCCTTCCATTTCGGAAGGCTTTTTCGAAGGTGGTTATATGGAATACTTTGACCTTTATGATAAATATGGAAATGCTTTAAACAAACAAGCCCTTCGAGGCCATCACTTTAAAGAAGGTGAATTCTTTAAGGTGATTCACGTTTGGATAGAAAATGATTCGGGCGAATTTTTGATTCAACAAAGGGCCAAATCAAATGATCCTACTCCTTATCAATGGGCGATTACCAGTGGGATTCCAGACCAAGGAGAACGGGCAATTGATGCGGCAATCCGAGAGACAAAAGAAGAACTTGGTGTCACGTTAGATAAATCAAAATTAAAAAAAATAGCGCGCATTGTTTCTTCGCACAACGAGTATAATACCATCACCTTCGTTTATCACACCCAAGCAACATTGGATTTAGATGCGTTGGTTTTAAATGAGAAAGAAGTATTGCAAGTTAAATATGCATCAATTAGTGAAATTCTTGAAATGGTAGAGACCCACGAATTTTGGGATTATAAAGCATTACTTGGTGAGCCAAATTATTTCTCACTGATTAGGAGACGGTAGGATGAAAGTTGTTTATTTAGGCGATATATACGGTGAAAATGGCATTAAGTCGCTTGAAAAATTTTTACCAAAGTTAAAAGAAGAATACCCTCACGATTTATTGATTGCAAATGGTGAAAATGTAAGTGGAGGCCTTGGACTAAATAAAGCAGACTATAAAACGTTAATGAAATTAGGGATTAGAGGCGTCACTTTAGGCAACCATGCTTTCTCAAAAGATGAACTGTATGATTATATTGAAGACAGCAATATTGTTAAACCGTTGAATTACCCGAAAAATACACCAGGAAAAAACGTCTTAAAAATTAACTTTAATGGCCAACACTTATGTGTCTGTCAAGTCATGGGACAAGTGTTTATGAATGGCAGTTTAAATCATCCGTTTGAAGCGATTGATGAAATGCTTAATACCTTAGAATGTGATTATGTGATGGTAGACATCCACGCAGAAGCTACCAGTGAAAAACTAGCAATGGGTCATTTTCTTGATGGCAGAGTGAATGCGGTATTAGGAACCCACACCCACGTCCCAACCGGTGATGCGATGCGTTTGCCTAAGGGGACCCTTTATCAAACCGATGTTGGGATGTGTGGGACCAAATATGGAATTTTAGGCGCCGATAAAGATCGGGTATTGCAAAAGTTTTTAAGTGGTATGCCAACAAGGTTATTCCCTCACAATGAAAATATTTTACAATTGAACGCAACATTTTTAGATTTTGAAAAGAATATAATTAAAACGATACAATACATAGATTAACAGGTGATATGCGTGAACAAACTTTATGAAGACTATTATAATAAACCCTCATTAAAATCCGCGAGAAAAAGAAAAAACTTGCATACTGAGCACATTGATTTTAATGCCCATATAAATATTAAAGATGTCGGCCAAGGCAAACGATATATGATCCAAACGTATGGTTGCCAAGGGAATGAAGCAGACAGTGAAACCATGAAAGGTATTTTAGAAGCGCTTTCTTTTAAAGAAACGCAAAGAGAATCGAATGCAGATATCATTATTCTCAATACCTGCGCCATTCGAGAAAATGCTGAAAATAGAGTGTTTGGAGAACTTGGTCGGTTAAAAAAATATAAGCGAGAAAACCCAAATTTAATTTTAGGTATCGCCGGCTGCATGCCGCAAGAAGAGTCTGTCGTTAACCGTTTATTGGAAAAATACCAATATGTTGATTTGATTTTTGGTACGCATAATATCCATAAGCTACCAGAATATATAGAGAGTGCTTTAATGAATAAAGAACGTGTGGTTGAAGTGTTCTCAGAAGAAGGCTCAATCATCGAAAACATGCCAAAAAAACGGGCGCATCACTCCAAGGCATGGGTCAATATTATGTTTGGCTGCGATGAATTTTGTACGTACTGCATTGTCCCTTATACACGTGGAAAAGAAAGAAGCCGCGATCCAAAAAGCATTATTGAAGAAGTAAAATCTTTAGTTTCTGAAGGGTATAAAGAAGTTACTTTACTGGGTCAAAATGTCAATGCTTACGGCAGAGACTTTAAGGATAAATCCTATACGTTTGCGGACTTACTAAACGATTTAGGCCAACTTGATATGCCAAGAGTACGCTTTACAACATCCCATCCAAACGATTTTGATGATCAAACCATTGAAGTCCTTGCAAACTATCAAAATATGATGCCGCATATCCATTTGCCAGTACAATCAGGAAGCAACGCTGTCCTCAAAAAAATGAACCGTAAATATACAAAAGAAAGCTATCTAACACTCGTTGGTAAAATCAAAAACGCCATTCCTGATGTTTCATTAACGACCGATATCATTGTGGGGTTCCCCTCAGAAACCGAACAAGATTTCTTAGAAACTCTGGATTTGGTGGAAAAGTGTCAATTTGAAGGAGCCTTTACATTTGTATTTTCCGCACGAAAAGGCACGCCTGCGGCCTCCTATAAAGATAGTACGCCGTTCAGTGAAAAAAAAGCGCGTTTAATGCGCTTGAATCAAGCCATTAATGATGGGTATAAAGACGGACACTCGCGTTTCTTAGGAGACGTTGTTGAGGTTTTAGTTGAAGGGGTAAGCAAAAAAGACGACCATATTTTAGCAGGATATACACCACACAACAAACTCATCAATTTTGCGGGGTCAAAAGATTTGATTGGAACGTTAAAAAAAGTAAAAGTCGAAGAAGTCAAAACATGGTTTATGAAAGGAAGTCTTTATGAAGGCGCTTGATAAATTAGAGTCTTTACTGAATGATGATCCTAAAGTTAAACAATTCAAAACCTTAGAAACCGCAATTTTTGCGAACAAAGATTTAATGAAAAAGTATCAATCCTTATTAGAAAAACAAAAAAGAATGGTTCAAGCCAAAGAAAAAAACCGGCCAAATAAAGATGCGTTAATTAGAGAATATGAAAAAACGATCAATGAAATTAAAGATAACCCTATCATCGATCAATATTTAACTTTGCAAGAAGAAATCAATGAAGATATTAAAATGATGTTTCAAATGGTTGAACAAGGCATTAATGATTAAGCTTAGATATGGGATTCCATTGATTTAGCGCTTAAGCTGTTGTATAATGAAAGGGATTATATTTTCAAGGGGGCATATTATGAAAAAACGTATTCACCGTAAAGATGAAGTCATCGAACTGAATAATAAAAAAGTGAAAATCGGAAAATTGATTGATGCGTTTGCGATTATTCCCTCTTCAGAAATCGTTAAGTATTTGAAAAATAAAGAGATTTTTCTTCCAAATTACTTACATAAAGCGCTAATTAGAAAAAATGTCGCCCCAATTATTGCGAATGCTGATAACGATGATAAATTCTCAGACGAGATGAAACATCGTTTAAAATGGTTTGATCAGTTCACCATCTTTCAACTCGAAAAACTCGCAGTTAGTTATGGTGTAGAAATCAATGTTAAAGAGTATAAAAAAGACTTTTGGGATATTATCATTCATAACCGTAATGACCTTGGGATTTCCAACTTGGAGTTTATAAAATTGGACAATCTAACGATGAAATATCAAAGGTCGCAAAGCGAAGATTATCAAACCATGAAAAATAACCTTCAAGAAATCTATTTTGAACCGCCTGGATATTTTGAAGGATGTAAATTAGAAAAGGCTCGCGAAGTTTTAGTTTACGCGATGACACTGAGTGACGTCAGAGAGTTAGGAAAAAAATACGACGTTGATATTCCTAGAAGAATCAATAAAAGTCAATTGATTGAAATTGTTGCGTTAAAACTTGATTTGAACGAAGCAGAACAAGAAAAACTAAGTAAAAAATCTATTTTAGATTTAGAACGTTATGCCAAAGAAAATAACATTAATATTTCAATTGAACTTAAAAAGATTGATATGATTGAATTTATTTTCTTAAAACGCAAAAAATCCAGTGTTCCTGTTCAAGAAGAAAACGCGAAACTGTTTGAAAATATTAATTTAGAGGACTATTTATACGATGCGAAATTTGAAGAAATTGCCCATCGTTATACCATGGAAAGAAAAAAACGTAAAAAAATGTATCGAAATATTATTATTAGTTTTATTATCGTGGCAGCTGCCCTGTCAATTTATATATTTGATTTATTATAAAGGTGAGCCTTATGCCCAAAGAAAAGTCTAAATACACACCAATGATTCAACAATATTTGACGATTAAAGAAGACCATAGCGACGCTATTGTCTTTTTTAGGTTAGGCGATTTTTACGAAATGTTTTTTGAAGATGCAGTGTTGGCTTCTCGTGAGTTAGAAATTCAACTCACCGCAAGAGATGGCGGCGCTGAAGAGCGTATTCCGATGTGTGGTGTTCCTCACCACAGCAGTGAAGCGTATTTAGCACGCTTAGTTGAAAAAGGGTATAAAGTCGCAATTTGTGATCAAACGGAAGACCCTAAAGCAACCAAAACCATTGTAAAGCGTGAAGTTGTAAGAATTGTGACCCCAGGAACCAATATTGATAATCCTGAAGCTGAAGAACAGTTTATCGCTGCGATTGGACTGAGCGATTATTTTTATACAATCACCCACTTAAACGCGTCAACTGGAGAATTATATGCGTTAAAAATACTAAAAGATATCAATGTGCTCATCTCAGAACTTGCCACAATGGGGCTAAAAGAAATTGTGGTGTCTCATGCCTTTGATAAAACGTACATACAATCATTTTGTGATCAAGAAGGCATCATTATAAGTATTCATGCGTCAACAGATTTAGATGATACGTTTAATCATTTATTTAATCATTTACCAACCGACCAAGAGAAAAAAACCACGAAACGTTTGCTTTCATACATCATGCTTACGCAAAAAAGAACCCTGATGCATATAAAACCTGCTAAAAAACTTAAAAGTAGTGGGTTTATGAAAATGGATGCCAATACCATTCGGCATCTTGAATTGAGTAAAACCTTAAGACAAAATAAAGAAAATGGCTCATTATTTTGGTTGTTAAAGTTCACACAGACTGCGATGGGATCAAGATTTTTAAAACGTCAAATTTTGAGACCTCTACTCAATCAAGCCGTTTTAAACAAACGATATGACTTTGTTCAAACACTTAATGAGGCATTTATTATAACAAGTGAACTAAGAGAGCTTTTAAAAGCGGTCTATGATTTAGAGAGAATTGTAGGAAGAATTTCTTATGGAAACACCAATGCCAAAGACTTAGTTCAACTGAGAAGAAGTTTAAGTATTTTACCGGATTTCAAAGAAAAACTTAGCGAACTTTCGCTAGAATATGCGGATTATTTAAGCCATTCTATTGATCCTTTATCATCGATTTATGAAGAATTAAAGCGCGCATTAAAAGAAGA
The DNA here is from genome assembly GCA_964479895.1 of uncultured Candidatus Izemoplasmatales bacterium. Taxonomy (GTDB): domain Bacteria; phylum Bacillota_I; class Bacilli_A; order Izemoplasmatales; family Izemoplasmataceae; genus B1SED10-225. The sequence goes on from CAYZOR010000003.1 coordinate 36,985, forward strand.
CGTCCCCTTAACGATTAAAGAAGGCAATATCTTTAAAGAAGGGTACGATAAAACATTAGATGAGTTAAAAGATGTCTACCTTAATATCTCACAATGGTTGAAAAATTTAGAAAAAGAAGAACGTGAAAAAACAGGGATTCAAAAACTCAAAGTTGGCTATAACCGGGTGTTTGGTTATTATATAGAAATCCCTAAGGGACAAATTAAAAACGTTAAAGCAGAATTTGGATATACCAGAAAACAAACGCTTGCGAATGCTGAACGCTATATCACTGAAGCCTTAAAAGAAAAAGAGAAAGTCATCATCGCTTCAGAAGAAAAAAGCATCAAACGAGAATACGAATTATTCATTGCCCTAAGAGATAAAATTAAAGCATCAATCGGTATCATTCAAAGAAACGCTGAAATTTTAAGCGAAGTAGATATGTTTTTAGCGTTCTCAAAAGCAAGTGAACGTTACCGTTTAACAAGACCCACTATTGCGAATGACCCAATAATTGAAATTGAAGGCTCTAGGCATCCCATCGTTGAATTGGTTCAAAGTGAATCATTCATCGAAAATGATATTAAAATGGATAAAGATACCGATATATTTTTAATTACCGGTCCTAACATGAGTGGTAAATCGACGTATATGAGACAACTTGCGATTACCGCGATCATGGCTCAAATTGGATCCTTTGTGCCTGCCTCAAAAGCAACCATCAAACTATTTGATCAACTCTTCACACGAATAGGCGCATCCGATGATCTTTTAAGTGGGAAATCTACCTTTATGGTAGAAATGCTTGATGCGAATCATGCCATTCAAAACGCCACAAAAGATTCACTCATTTTATTTGATGAGATTGGTCGTGGAACCTCAACATATGATGGAATGGCGATTGCCCAAGCGATTATTGAATATATTCATGAGAAAATAGGGGCGAAAACACTGTTTTCAACCCACTACCATGAACTAACGAATCTAGAATCAAGTTTAATGCGCCTGAGAAACATCCATGTTTCGGCCGAAGAAGAGGATGGAAGAATTATCTTCCATCATACCGTAAAAGCTGGAAAAGCCGATAAATCGTATGGCATCAATGTCGCAAGCTTAGCCAATTTACCAAAAGCATTAATCAAAAGAAGCGACGCCATTTTAAAATCGCTTGAAAACACGAATGAAACGGTCAGTTTATCATCAGAATATGACTTATTTTCGATCAATGAAACCAATGAATTCCCCGCTTTGGAAGAAGACGAAATAAGAAAAACGTTAGAAGAAACAGATCCAGATTCAATGCGTCCTATTGATGCGTTAAGTCTAATTTATGAACTCAAACAAAAACTCAAAAATCGCAATTGAATGCAATTGCGATTTTTAATACAAGCATATAATAGGATATGCTAAAATGAAAGAGAACTTATAAGAAATGAGGGTAAACGGATGGGAAAAATTATTCAATTGGATGAACAAATTTCAAACATGATCGCAGCTGGTGAAGTGGTTGAAAATATGGCGAGTGTCATCAAAGAATTATTGGAAAATTCTATTGATGCCAATGCGACGGATATAAAGATTGCTTTAAAAGATAGTGGTTTAAAAATGATAAAAGTAGAAGATAACGGCGATGGGATGGATGAAAGTGATATTAAAATGGCGTTTAAACGTCACGCAACAAGTAAAATAAAAACTCATCACGATCTCCATCACATCGGTTCCCTAGGGTTTAGAGGTGAAGCGTTGCCAAGCATTGCGAGTGTAGCTAAAGTCACCTTAGAGAGCTCATTAAATAAAGCCCCAGGACACCAAGCAATCATTGAAAACGGTCACTTAAAAGGCATCCATAAAGGCCGTGCTTTAAAAGGAACATCGATTATAGTAGAAAATTTATTTTATAATACCCCAGCACGATTAAAACATTTAAAAAGTGAGCAGCGTGAACTCGCATTGCTTTTGGATTATGTAAATAAACTTGCGCTTTCGCACCCCTATATCGCTTTTGAACTTTCCAACAATCAAAAAATATTGTTAAAGACAAAGGGGGATGGCAATCATTTAAAAATCCTCAATAGTATCTACGCATTAGAAATCATTAAAAACATGGTTCCCTTTGAAAACGCGAATCAATATTTTAAAATTAGAGGATATTTAACCAAGCCTGCCTATAACCGTTCATCGAACCAACATATGCATATTATTACCAATAAAAGAATCATTAAAAATAAACGATTAATTCATGCGATTAAAGCAGGATATGATACCTATTTGCCGATGCATAAAAGTCCAATTATATTTTTAGAAGTTGAAGTAGACCCAATCATGCTTGATGTTAATATTCACCCTCAAAAACTCGAAGTAAAATTTAGTGAACAACATAGTTTAGAACACTTAATTACATCTACAATTAATGATCGTTTAAGACAAGAAAACTTAATTCCTAAAACCTATAAAACGCCTAAGGTAAAAAATCAAACACAAGAAACACAAACAGCATTTGATATGCGTGATCAAGAAAATCAAACACAAAAAGTTAGCAATGAATCCCCCCACAAAGATGTAACGTCACCACAGGATTCTAACGATGAAACCCATCCCTATGATTCAGACATTAAAACGTATACCGACGAATTCACACCGCCAAAAACCGTTCGTGAAACCCCGCCTGATGCGGTGAAAAATATTCCTAGAACCGATCGATTGCCCTATTTAGAATACATTGGCCAATATAGTGGAACGTATCTATTATTTCAAAATGAAAACGGCTTATATATCATTGACCAACACGCCGCAGCAGAGCGTATTCGTTATGAAAATTATTTAGATAAAATGTCTAATCCTACCTCATCCACGCAACGCTTATTAACCCCTATAGAACTATATTTATCAAACAATGAAGTGCAAGCATACGAAACGTATAAACCACAATTAGAATATTTTGGGCTTAAAACCAAACAACACGATTCCAACACGTTGCACATTACATCCATTCCAACGTGGTTTAAAAAGAACTTAGAAACCGACTACGCAGAATCAATGATCAAATACCTTTTAAATGATACGACCTTGTCGATTGATAAAATTATCAATCAGCTCGCAAAAGATTTATCATGCAAACATTCAATACGCGCCAATAAGCACATCAACCATGGCGAAGTTGATGTGTTGATTAAAGATTTGAATCGAGTAAAGAATCCCTTTACGTGTCCGCACGGTAGACCAACGATTATAGAAATTTCTTTAAACGAATTAGAAACACGCTTTAAGAGGGTGCAATAATGGTCGTCGTTATTACAGGCCCTACAGGGGTTGGGAAAACCAAACTATCTTTAGAGATTGCCACGCACTATAACACAGCCATTATTTCAGGAGATTCCATGCAAATCTATAAAGGGTTAGACATCGGAACCGCCAAAGCGAGTAAAGAAGAACAATCATTAATTAAGCACCACATGATTGATATATTACCTCCGCAAGAATCCTTTAGTGTTGCACTCTATCAAAAACAAGTGAGAGCTTTAATCGAACAGTTTAAACTAAATAATAAGTTGCCTTTGATTGTCGGAGGAACTGGCTTTTATATTAAAAGTGTGTTGCATGACTTTAACTTTGAAGCATCCCATCCGGACGAAGATTTCATCAAAAAGCACGAACCATTCGATCGTGAAACCCTTTATGAAATGTTAAGCGAAAAAGACAGTGAAGCTGCGCGTCTTATTCATCCCAATAACAAAAAAAGGGTCATTCAAGCACTTTATAAAACCCATAACACTTCGCACCATACCTCCACAAAAAACGGTGAAACCCCTCTTTATGATTACTGTTTAATCGTTTTAAGAAGAAACCGCGAAACCCTTTATCAGATCATCAATGACCGCGTTGATGAAATGATCGAAAATGGCTTAGTGCAAGAAGCTAAAAAACTTTATCAAAGCCACCCATCATTAACCGCGCAAAAAGCCATTGGATATAAAGAATTGTTCGAATATTTTGATGGGGCAACGACGTTAAAGGAATCCATTGAACTTATCAAAAGAAACACGAGAAGATATGCTAAAAGACAATTTACTTACTTTTATAATCAATTTGAGCCTTTTATCATCGATGTTGATAATAAGTCGTTGAGTACGCTTAAAAATGAAGCAATCCAGATTATCGATAACAATATGATGAAAAAGAAAAAGACCCATTGATTAAAATGGATCTTTATTAATTAGAAAAAATTCACGATTTCTATTTACTTGTATTACAAAATAATCTATAATACAAATATACGGGTGAAATGTCTAAAACATAACTATTTAGGGCAATAAACTTTTTTCAAAAAAAGTGAATTGCTTTTAAAACGTTTACTTAGGCGGTTTATTAACAAAAATGTGCTGCACAAACCCTTTCATTTTTTTCAGTTCCTCCGCACAATTTATTTTGTGCATTTGTAAAGACCAGGGGCTTGTAATTAGCTCCTCCCGTCGCGAAAGAGGATATCTTGCACCCGGATATTCTCTTTCTTTAAAAGATAAAAGTCTGCAAATTTTGTACTGAACCCCAAAAGTTAGACAAATAAAATTAAATA
>CAYZOR010000004.1:0-38641 GCA_964479895.1 uncultured Candidatus Izemoplasmatales bacterium
TAAAGAAGTTAGAGACCGCCATAATATTTTTGCTTCTTACCGCAATAATCGCAATAACGACAAGCGGTAAAATAAATAGTAAGTTAAAAATGACTAAATAAACAAACCCTAATGCCGGGTTAACGGTATGGAGGCCAACAAGGATAAAGAAATAAATTTGTCCTGTACACGCGGCTTCTGTAAATCCTACGATGACCCCAATCACAAACGGAATAAGAAATGTGTTCACTGTTTTTTTGAAAGATGGATTTTCATCTTTTAACACTGATGTGAATTTTTCCATTAAGTTTTTATTGAATCGTTTAATTTTACTTGGAAGTTGGTTTTTGACTTTATCGTAATCTTCGTTTTTGGTGACTAAAAAATCATAAAAGGTAATAAGGAATAATAAAAACGCCATGACTGCGAAGATAATATAAAGCAGTTGTCCTAACTCTGCCATAAATCTTGTGACAGTAGGGGTCGCTAAAAACTGAAGCAGTCCAAATCCCACTAAAAAGTAAGTAATCAATACCCCAAATATATAAGCAAAGCTTACAATTAGAAGCATCTTTTTAGACTTCATAAAGCTTAAGATGGATATAAACATTAAAAGCATCGCAATCGCGCAGGGGTTAACGCCATCTAATAATCCAGCCACAATAACCGTTAAAAACCCACTCCACCCTTCTAAAGAAGCTGGTTCGCTCACGGTTCTTAATGGATTGAGTGCACTTTCTTGTATAGAGCCGTTTTCTACGCCTTCTATAATGGTACTAGCCCCAGCGTAATAATCATCTCCAGCAAACACAATCGGATAATCATCGTTTGATCCATAAGTCGATAAGAACGCGGTGAATAAATAAACACTTTCAAAGTCATTTTCATCGACATGGACCCTTCTTACAGGAATCCCTTCATCTTCAAGGCTTTCTAAAACGCCCGATTCTTCCACTTCAAAACAAGAAAGACATCTAGGTTCATAGAAATAAATAACCTCGTTAAAGGCATCATTTTGGCCGTGGATAGCAGTTTGGTTGAACAATGTAAAGATGGTTAAACTTATTAATAATAGTGGAATAATTTTACGTCTCATTATAATCGCCTCTAAAGTGTCTCTATTTATTATAGAAAGGTTTAATTCGCTTGTCAAACTTTTAAAAATTTAAATATTTATCATCTAGCTTTTATGATTTTTCACTCACGTGTTATAATGATTTTGGTGATTATTATGAACGAAACAATGATTGAAACGATTTATGAATTAATCGATGAAATCAAACACACAGAGGCTTATCAAACCTTAAAATCAAAAGAAAAAGCGATTGAAGCCTCCCCTGAAGCGCAAACATTGATTAAACAGTTTAAAAATGCAGAAAAAAAATATCATGAAGTCAAAAAGTATTCGACCTATCATCCGGATTATAAAACAAGTAAGAAAGTGTTCCAAGAAGCATCATATCATCTTTTTAGACACCCCTTAATTAAAGCGTATAAGACGTCTGAAAAAGAGTTGAATCAAACATTGGAAGCCGTTGCTTTGAGTCTTGCAAAATGCATTTCACCAAGGCTAAAAGTCGACAGAGTTACTTCATTGACAGCTTTAGGAGGCAAATCATGCAAGACAGATCAGCATTAATTGTATATTTTAAAAGTCCCAAAGTTTTAAAACGTCTGAAAAAAACGGGGAATATTTCGTATTTTAATAAAAAAAGGAAATATGCAGTGATTTATATCAATGCCAGTGAAAGTGAAAGTGTTAAAAAAACCCTTTTGAGTTTAAGACATATTAAAAGAGTCGATGATTCAAAGCTTGATTATTCGCCGTATTCTTTAAAAGAAGAAAAAGATTCAAAGCCTTTAAAAGACGCTTCTACAGAAGAAGAAAAAAAGTAATTATGTCAAGTAATTATGCTTGACAACCTTTTTTGTTTTTGATACACTTAATCAGGATTAAAAAAGGAGGAATATATTTATGGCAGTAAAACTACGTTTACAACGTTTTGGTACTACGAAACGCCCATTCTATCGTTTGGTGGTGGCAGACTCAAAACATAAAAGAGACGGACGCTATCTTGAAATTTTAGGAACTTACGACCCTAAACAAACACCAAGTTTAGTTGAACTCAATGAAGATCGTGCTTTAGAGTGGCTTAAAAAAGGCGCACAACCTACCGATACCGTCAAAAACATTTTAAGCAAAAAAGGCGTCATTGCGAAGTACCGTCAAGATAAAACCTCGCAGTAAGGAGCGTTAAAAAATGGCAGTCAATTATGAACAACTGATCCATAACTTAGTAACGCCACTGGTCATTAACTCAGACGATGTTGAAGTGAAAAAAATCGCAGAGGATGATAAGTTAGTTACCGTTCAAATTTTGGTGCATCCAGATGATTTAGGACGCGTAATAGGTAAAAACGGACGCATTGCAAATGCGCTAAGAACGATTGCTTATGCATCGGCTTCTCGCGAACATAAAAAAATAACCATTGATATTGATTCATTTTGATGACTCGAAGGTCTCCTAGACAAAGTAGGAGACTTTTTTAACCTATAAATAATTCGAGTTATAAATATTAACAAACAAAACATAAATAATGATATACATGTTTTTAAAGTAGGTGATTTCATGGAAAAAATACCAATAGGAACCATCACAAAACCGCATGGATTAAAAGGTGCTGTGCGTGTTAAGACCGATAGTGATTTTAAAGATGAGCGGTATAAAAAAGGTAATACATTATATATTTTTTATAAAGGCAATTATGAAAAAGTAACCGTTGATGGGTATTTTACTAAAGGAACGTTGGATGTATTATCCTTTAAAGAATTTAAGGATGCGAAAGCCGTTGAAAAATACCGTAATTCGACGTTATATATTGATGAGTCTTTAAGAGAACCTTTAGAAGAAGATGCGTATTATTACGCAGATTTAGTAGATTTAGACGTCTATGTAAAAGATGAAAAAATAGGGACAGTCATTGAAGTCAAAGACATGCCTCAATCGGCTTTATTAAGAGTGCAAAAATTAGATGGCTCGATCAAACCTATTCCATTTTTAAAAGTGTATATTAAAGATGTCGACATGGAAGCAAAAGCGATTTATATTCATGAATTAGAGGGATTAATATGATTATTGATGTTTTAACGCTTTTTCCTAAAATGATTGAGCCGGTTTTAAACCATTCAATTATTGGAAGAGCGATTGATAAAGAACTCGTTACGATTAATGTCCATGATTTTAGAGATTTTAGCGTAGATAAACATAAAAGTGTCGACGATACACCTTATGGTGGGGGCGCAGGTATGGTACTGCGCGTAGAACCCGTTGTCAATGCACTAAGGGCTTTAGAAGGGCATGAAACAGCCTTGAAAATTTTAATGACCCCACAAGGCATTCCTTATTCACAATCACGCGCCAAAACCTTATCTAAAAACGATCATATTATTATTCTTTGTGGGCATTATGAAGGGTATGATGAACGCATTCGAGATTATTTTGATGTGGAAATTTCTATTGGGGATTACGTTTTAACTGGTGGTGAGATTGCGGCGCTTAGTGTGATTGATTCATTGGTGCGTTTGATTCCGGGGGTTTTATCCAACCAAATGTCACATGAAGATGATTCTTTTTCTAATGATTTATTAGAATACCCTCAATACACAAAACCGCGTGTCTTTGAAGGGAAAAGTGTCCCTGATGTGTTATTATCAGGGCATCACGACCATATCAAGAAGTGGCGTCATGAACAGTCGTTAAAAAGAACGGAAAAAAGACGTCCAGATTTATATAAAAAGTATCAAAAAAATCAAGAAAAATAGTTGTTTATACGCCTTTAATATGCTATAATCATTTGCGCTGTTAAAAACTTTTGTTCCGCTGGGGATGACTCTATGAACAAATTTCAAATATATTTTCTATCAAGAAGGAGTGATTCCACATGTCTCAACAACTTATCAGTGATTTGACTAAAAGTTACGTAAGAGATGACCTTCCGGAATTTCGTCCTGGAGATCGCGTAAGAGTTTCTGTAAAAATTAAAGAAGGAACGCGCGAACGTATTCAGGTATTCGAAGGCCTCGTCATTCAACGTCAAGGATCTGGCGTAAGTGAAACATTTACAGTTAGAAAGATTTCATTCGGTGTTGGTATCGAAAGAACATTCCCTGTAAATTCACCATCTATTGCCTCTATTTCTGTAGTCAGAAAAGGTAAAGTAAGACGTGCGAAATTGAACTACATCCGCGGACGTAGTGCTAAGCAATCTCGTATTAAAGAGCGTCGATAACAAAAAGCCTTTCACAAGGCTTTTTTTATTCTTAAAAAACTATGAAAATGGTTTGAAAACATTTTCATAAAGTGCTATAATATTGCAAAGGAAAGAAGGTGGTTTAATGAGTAAAGCGACAATTTATGATGTTGCGGGTGCAGCGCGCGTATCATTAGCGACTGTTTCACGAGCAATCAATAACCCTGAAAAAGTTAAACCTGAAACACGCGAGCGTGTTTTAAGAGTGATTGAAGAATTAGGCTATAAACCAAACGCATTTGCCAAAGGATTAGCGAGTCGTAAATCAACGACAGTGGCAGTACTTGTTCCAGATATGTCAAGAGCGTCAATCGCAGAGATGATGAATGGAATTGCGGATATTGCAAGGGTTTATAAGTATTCTATTTTACTCTATATTTTAGACAGCGAAGAAACGACTGAAGAGGATGTATTAAAAGAGATTGTGGCTGCACAAGTGGATGGATTACTGTATTTGAATGATGAAATTACCCCAAAACAGTATGACTTTTTACTCACGATGCGTGATGAGTATAAGATTCCAATAGTCCTTACAAACACCCTTTATCCTGATAACGAAGCAATACCGAGTGTCTCGATTGATTATGAAAAAGCCGGGTATGAAATAACGCGTAAGTTAATTGACGAAGGCCGCAAAGATGTCTTTATGGTATCGACGGTGCGTAAATACATGGTTAATGATCAAAAAGAACAAGGGTACTTAAGAGCGATGAAAGAAGCGGAATTAAACCCTAAAATTATGCGTACCAGTGGTAGAATTTCTATCAACACTGAACACTTTAATGAATATTTTAAAAGCCATAAAGTGGATGGGGTTATCGCAGTTCGTGACTCTATTGCGGTTTCATTTATGAATGTCGCAAGAGATAATCAAGTGAAAATCCCTGAAGATATTTCTGTAGTTGGTTTCCAAAATACGAAATATTCGCAACTCGCAAGACCACAACTTACCTGCGTGGATGTTCCAATTTATGATATTGGAGCGGTATCTATGCGTGTGCTGACTAAAGTGATGAATCAAGAAGAAGTTGAAGACCGTACGGTGATGCTTGATCACGATATCATTTCAAGAAAAACCACGTTACAATAAATATAAACGATGCACAAGAGACGCCATACTCACTGTTTAAAGAGACTTAGTGGGGCTGTGAACTAAGAATAAGCGTATGGCATACACTTGGAAGTTTCCATTACCAAATAATGGACGGGGGCAAGCCGTTATCCTTATTTAAGCGTCAGTCAAACTGAAAAGAAGGTGGTACCGCGGTTTTTTAATCGTCCTTTATGGTGCCACCTTTTTTATATTTTAGGAGGAATTTTTATGAAACTAACCGATGATTTAACATACAGAAATTTAATATACGCATTAACCGACGATGCATTAGAAGAAAAACTTAACAACGATAGAATCACCTTTTATTTAGGGGCCGACCCAACGGCGGATTCGCTTCATGTTGGGCATTTACTTGCCTTTTTAGTCGCGAAACGTTTGGCGGAATATGGACATCAGCCAATTTTACTGATTGGTGGGGGAACAGGTTTAATTGGTGACCCAAGTGGTAGGAGTAGTGAGCGTAACTTACTTACGTTAGACGATACGCTTAAAAACGCGAAAGCAATTGAAAAACAAGTCCGCAATATCTTACCAGAAGCCGATGTTGTCAATAACTATGATTGGATTAAAAATATTGACATGATCACTTTCTTAAGAGATTATGGTAAATTCTTTAACATTAATACGATGCTTGCGAAAGACAGTGTAAAGAGTCGTTTAGAAGCAGGCATTAGTTTTACCGAGTTTTCCTATCAAATCATTCAGTCGATTGACTTTTTAGAACTGTATAATAAGAAAAACTGTACCGTCCAAATTGGCGGACAAGACCAATGGGGAAATATCACCGCTGGCTTAGAATTGATCCGTAAACAAAAAGGCGTTGATCATGATGCCCACGGACTCGTCATTCCTCTAATTACGAAAAAAGATGGCTCTAAATTTGGAAAAACCGCTGATGGCGCGGTTTGGTTAGATCCAAAGAAAACAAGCCCTTATGCCTTTTATCAATACTGGGTCAATTTAGAGGACACTGAAGCGATTGAACGCTTAAAACAGTTCACTGATTTTGATCAACCAACCATCGAACGCATCGCAGAGAAAATGCAAGAAACCCCGCATTTAAGACATGCTCAAAAGGCCTTAGGCGAACACTTAACCACCTTGGTTCACGGTGAAGCGGCTTACCAACAAGCTTTAAAAATCACTGAAGCGTTATTTAATGGCGCCATTCAAACCTTAAGCGCTGAAGAAATTAAAATGGGGTTTGAAGGGGTTCCTACCTGTAGTGTGGATGAAACCACCAATATTGTGGATGGACTCATTTTATCAGGTTTAGCGTCTTCTAAACGTGAAGCTAGAACATTCTTAAAACAAAATGCGATTGCCCTAAACGGAGAAAAAGTACAAGATACTGAAATTATGCTTAATAAGGAAACCGCTCTAGACGGAGTTTATACCGTTTTAAAACGCGGGAAAAAACACTATGCATTAATTCATCACAAATAAGGGTCAGACGACCCTTATTTTTTATCATCAAGATTGTATATCGCAAGAGAATTTATGAAAAAAATGCTACAATATCTTTGAGACATACAAAAGAATAAGTCATAAAGAGGAGCAATAACGATGACCGTAATAACGATATTTGGCTCAACGGGCGATTTAATGTATAACAAGTTAATTCCTGCATTAAATACCCTTAAAAAAACGAATAAACTCCCAGAAAAAAGTAAAATTTTATGTGTCGGTAGAAGAGATTGGGATACGAAACGCTATTTAGAAAGTGTCAAGCAAATGGTGCCTAAAGACAAATACCGTGAAATTGAACCTTTAATAAAATATGTCAAAGTAACCTTAGATACATTTGAAGGCTACCAAGGGTTAAAAGAAGAAATAAAAAGCGTTAACGCAAAAGATAAAATCTTTTATTTGGCCTTACCACCATCTCTTTTCCCTAAAGTCGCAGGCGGTTTATCTGAAAATGGCTTAATTGAAAAAGGCGATGCATTTGCGCGAATTGTTTTTGAAAAACCATTTGGTGAAGACTTAAAAAGCGCCCGAAGTATCAATAGAACCCTTTGGGATTATTTTGATGAATCACAGATTTATAGAATCGATCATTACTTAGGCAAAGAAATGATTCAAAACATTTTAACCTTAAGATTTGCGAACCGTATTTTTGAAACAGATTGGAACAAAGATTCGATTGAAAAAGTAAGCATTATTGTTAAAGAAAAAAACGGGATTGATCAAAGAGGGACCTATTATGATTCCATCGGTGCGTTAAGAGATATGGTACAATCACACTTACTCCAAATGCTTGCTTTAGTCGCAATGGAAGCGCCTAAAGCGTATGATTCAGAGTTGATTCGTAAAGAAAAAGTATCAATCTTAAGAAAACTTTTTGTTGAAAAGGGCGATGTTTTTAACGCACAATACAAAGGCTATAGCGGTGAACCAAAAGTAAGAGACAACTCTAAAACGGAAACATTTGTTCATATCAAAGCCCAAATCGATGATTCGAAATGGCGCGATGTTCCCTTTTACTTAATGACAGGGAAAAAGTTAAAAGAAAAATCAAGTGTCATTATCATCGATTTTAAACCACTCGATGAAGCACTCGCTTTATGGCCAAAGACGCCGTTTGAAAATAATCAACTTGTCATAAAAGTGGCGCCTGATGAAGGGGTTAGCTTTAAAATGAATGTTAAAAAATCAGGACTCTCTAGTGAGATTATTCCTTCTTTAATGGATTATTCACACGGCAAAGATAGTTTTGGGAATGTGCCTGAAGCGTATGAAAAACTTTTATCAGAAATTATTGAGAAAAACACCTTATTATTTACCCGCTGGGATGAAATAGAAACAACTTGGAAATTTATTGATAAAGTAACCAACCAGTGTCTGCCTACACCTTACGTTTATGAGAGTGAAGAAGACTTGGTTAAAACGATGAAAGAAAGAGGCATCGATTATGATTCATGATATTTCAATGACGATTCAAAATGATATGGTAGTGTATAAAAACAGAGCCGCAAAAAAACCAACCTTTAAAGCAAGCGCAACGTTTGAAAAACAAGGCGTTTATGAAACCGATATTTCTATGAACCTTCATACCGGGACCCATATCGATTTTCCCTTACATACGATTGAAAATGGTAAAACGTCATTAACGGAAAATTTAGACGCGTTAATGGGCGAAGCAAAAGTTTTTGATTTAACGCATTTGAATGATCGAATTTCCAAAAAAGACATTGAAACGTTAGACATAAAAGCGAACGATTTTGTCTTATTTAAAACAAGAAATAGTTTTGAAGCCTTTTTCAATTTTGAATTTATTTATGTTGCTTTAGACGCGGCTAAATACTTAAAAGACCAAAAGGTAAGAGGGGTAGGGATTGATGCTTTAGGGATTGAGAGAAATCAAGAAGGCCATCCAACCCACGATACATTATTAGAAAATGATATTATCATTTTAGAAGGCATCAATTTAAAAAACGTGGACGCAAAACCTTACGAATTAATTTGCTTGCCGCTTAAACTTCATGATGTTGAAGCACTACCTGTAAGAGCAATTTTAAAAGAATAAACGACCAATTTTGGCCGTTTATTTTTTATATAAGGTTGTTTTGACTTCACTAGGCGTCCATGTTTTATTATCTTGTGATAATTCAAGGTTACTGGGTTTTAATCCAATGAGAATAAAAGGCGTAAATAAAAGGGTTAAAACAATAACTAAAATACTCCACTCTAATGAGAAGAAAAAAGGAATAGGACTTAAAGTGAAAGGGATTAAAGCACTCCATCTAGGCACGCCGATATCTTTATACCTTCGCATAAATAACGCCATCAACCCTACCCCTAATAAAATATGAAAAATGATCAATGCCGGTGATATAAGCATTAAGAGTCCGAATATTATATTAAGGCCTTCCATAAACGCTTTGATTAAAAAATAATTAATCGTGCTTAATAAAGTGAATAAGACGATGCCTAAACTAAAGGCCCATAGAAATTCATTTAACCCAGAAAACCCGTTAAAATGAAACGCTCTTCTTAACATCATACGAAGTGCACTAAAGTGACTTTCGATGGTACGGTCTTTCGCAATGTTGATTTGTTTTTCTTCGCGTTCTTTATCGAGTCCCATGAAGGCCTCGATTTCTTTATCCATAATGCCTTCTTGAATGATGCCACTTTTCTTTTCTTCACGCATAATAACTCACCTCAATCGCATTCACAAACATGCGTTTTTGCCATCTCATAAATCAGTTTAACATGGGAATCCTTTAAGGTGTAATAAACACGCTTGCCTTTTCTTTGATACGTTACGACGTGATTGTCTTTTAAAATTCTTAGTTGATGGGAGATATTGGATTGTTCTAAGTGAAGGGTATTTACTAAATCCTTCACACATTTGGGGTCTTTACTTAATGCATCAATGATTCTAAGGCGGGTTAAATCAGAAAATATAGCGAATAAATCACGCATAGGTTTTAACGGGTTTTGTTTCATCTGCATTCTTCCTTCCATATAATAATCTAAGGGCATTGGCTACCGCAATTAAAGTGATTCCAACATCTGCGAATATGGCCATCCACATCGTTGTTAATCCAAAAGTTGCTAAGGCTAAAAACGAAAACTTAACGCCTAAGGTTAAAACAATATTTTGCCAAACGATTTTACGCGTTTTCTTCGCGATATCAAATGCGTGTTTGATAGAGTGTAAGTGATTGGTAGTAATGATGACATCTGCGACATCTAACGCAATGTCGCTGCCATTGCTCACAGCAACCCCTATATCAGCATTTTTTATCAGTGGCGCATCGTTAATACCATCCCCGACATACATCGAGTATTTATGTAACGTTGAAAGATTAAAAGCCTTAATTTTATCTTGAGGCAATAAACTATCAAAATAATCAATATTACCAAGGGATTGAGATATTTCTTTCGCAACGAAAGCATTGTCTCCGGTTAACATAATCAGTTTTTTACTTTGAGAAAGGGCATGAATGGTTTCATAAGCATTTGGTTTTAATGTATCACTGATGCATATATAGCCGACATATACCTTGTTTTTTGCGACGTGGACAGTGGTTTTGGCAGTATTTAATGGTGGGGTTTTAATATCATATTGATCAAATAATTTTTGGTTGCCAACTAAGTAGTGTGCTTGATTGTGGGTCGCACTTAAGCCTAGCCCAGCATGTTCTTCTACATTGCTTAGCTGTGTAGAAGGTGGCGTGTGGTAAGCTTTAATGCTTTTGGCGATGGGATGTGTTGAATAATTTTCAACCATGGCCGCAATCGCTAACGCTTCTTGCGATGAATATTCGCTTACTTCAAAGGTCCCATTGGTTAATGTGCCCGTTTTATCAAACCCGATAAAATCAACGTGATTCATTTTATCAAGTGCATCGGCCCCTTTAAATAAAATACCTTGTTTCGCACTTTTCCCAATTGAGGCAAAGTAACTTAAAGGTATTGATAAAACAAGGGCGCAAGGACAACTAATCACTAAAAAAGTCGCCCCTCTTAAAATATAATCACTGCGGTTTTCAGGGTAAATCAAGGAGGGAATCACCGCAATTAACAACGCCAAAATGACAACGATTGGGGTATAATACTTGGCAAAAGAAGTGATAAAACGTTCGGTTTTAGCCTTTTTAGACGGCGCATTTTCGATTAGATCAATAATTTTTTTAACAGAAGATGATTCATAGGGTTTTAACGCTTCGATTTCAATGACTTGCGATGTGTTGATCGTTCCGCTTAAAACGGTGTCGCCTATTTTAACATTTTGTGGGCGACTCTCCCCAGTTAAGATGGATGTGTTAAGTGTTGTCTTTCCTTTAAGTATTTTTCCATCTACCGGTACTTTTTCCCCTTTTTTAACCCTTAAAATATCGCCTACTTTAACCATTTTAGGATCAATTATCTTCAAAGAATGATCGCTATTTACTAAAGTTGCTTGATCAATATGCAGATCGATTAATGATGAAATTTCATTTTTAGAGTGATTAAGCGCTCTAGATTGTAAATACTCACCAACCGAATAAAAAAGTACGACCGCAATGGCTTCGTAAGGCTTATCGATAATCATAGCGGCTAACGTTGCTGTGAACATTAATAAGTTTTCATTAAATAATGTTTTTTGTCTGAGTCCTAACCATGTTTTTTTTATGATTTTATGAGCAATTAAAATATACCCCAACCACATTAACAGTTGAGTAAAAAACGCATAAGGTGTAAATAAATCAAAGATAAAAGCGAGTGAAAAAACCGCAAGTCCAATGATTAGTAATGTGTATTTTTTATAAAACGGTGCGTAAAGCGCTTTAGTGGGGTATGACTCAGAGACGATAATATTATCTTCATACCGATTTGCGATGGATTGCAAGTCATCAATGATCGTTTGATTATCAATGGGATGATTTAAGGTAATATTCATGGTTTCATTCGCAAAATTAAACGCACACTCATCGACGTATGGAAGTTTATTGATGGCTTTTTCAATTTGGTTTGCACAATCGATACAATTTAAATTTTTCATGACAATTTTTTTATTCATGTTCATCCCACCTTTACAGAATGTATTATATATGAATCAAAGAACATATGTCAAATCTTTCATATGTTTTCGAGCGCTTTCTTTCGTTGAAAACCCTATTAAAACATGGTATGATATCTATCATTAAGAGGTGATAAAATATGGACTTTTTAAATTATGTAAAAGAACATGAAAAAGAAATTATTCAAGCAGTTAAAGAACTGTGTAAAATTGAAAGTGTATTAACAGAATTTGACCCATCAAAAGAAGCGCCTTTTGGTGAAAATATTAATAAAGCATTGCACCATATGATAAATAATGGAAAAAAAGATGGATTTGTGGTTAAAAATATCGATAACTATGCTGCCCATATTGAAATGGGAGAAGGCGATGATGTTTTAGGGGTGTTAACCCATTTAGATGTGGTACCGGCTAAAAATGAAGGATGGAAATTTCCTCCGTTTGAACCAACTGTCCACGATGGAAAAATTTATGGTAGAGGAACTTCTGATGATAAAGGACCTACCATTGCGGCATATTTTGCGATGAAGTTCTTAAAAGCGTTGGACGTAAGTTTTCACAAACGGGTTCGCTTAATCATGGGAACCGATGAAGAGACAAAATGGAGAGGGATTGCGAAGTATTTACAAACAGAAGAAATGCCAACATTTGGCTTTTCTCCTGATGCGACATTCCCGCTTATTCATGGGGAAAAAGGGATTTATGTGTATGATACAACGGGGGCATTTGAAGCGGATGCTTTAAAAACCTTTTATGCAGGGGAGCGCTATAACGTTGTCCCTGAAAAAGCCGAAGCGACGTTAAGTATCGATTTAAAAGATCAATTCAAAAAATTCTTAAAATATAATGATTATAAAGGTGACTATAAAGATGGACGCTACATTGTTTATGGGAAGAACGCCCATGGTATGACGCCAAATTTAGGGGTGAATGCCGCATTTATCCTTGCGAAGTTTTTAAGCGAACATCTCGATAATAAATTTATCCACTACATTAATGATTGTTTAAGTTTTGATCCATATGGTGAAAAAATGGAGCTTGATATTAAACACGAAGTGATGGGGGTATTAACCCTCAATCCAGGTATTTTTAAATACGATGAATCAGGGTCAATGGTTGGACAAAACATTCGTTACCCTAAAGGGTTTAATCTAAAAAGTGCCGCATTAAAGATATCGAATGCGGCGAAAAAGTATGGCTTAACCTATGCGTTTGGCCAAAATATGCCTCTTCATTATGTTGAAAAAGATGACTCACTGGTTGAAAAACTCATGGAAAGTTATCAAAAAGTGACATACGATAATGAAAACAAACCGTACACGATTGGTGGAGGGACGTACGCAAGAGCCCTTGATAAAGGGGTTGCGTTTGGAATGGTGATGCCTGGTAGGAAAGATGTGGCCCACCAAGTTGATGAACATATCTTTATTGATGATTTAATTGAAGGCACCGCGATATACATGGAAGCAATTTATGCTTTAACGCGTAAAGACGTGAAAATATAAGGGGTTTTTCTTCATTTAGCCAAAAGTTTTTGGTATAATGATAAAGGTGATTTCATGAGACTTAGAAATGTTCAATATGCTGAAGAAAAAATTGCGTCGAATGAAGCGTATATTACTTCAGTATCTCGAGAGGAAACAAAGAATTTAAATCAAATATTTGATAATAATCGGTCGTTAAATGTAGAAATTGGAACGGGAAAAGGTCAATTCATCCATACCTTAGCAAGCTTTAATAAAGAAGAAAACTTTATGGGGATTGAACTATACGATAGTGTGATTGTCCGTGCGTTAGAAAAACAACTTGCAAACCCAAAAGATAATTTGCACCTTGTAAAAATGGATGCGTCGCAAATTGATCAATGTTTTGCCCCGGGCAGTATTTCGACTATCTATTTAAATTTTTCAGACCCATGGCCTAAAAAAAGACACGCTAAAAGACGTTTAACCCATGAAAACTTTTTAAAAAAATATGAGACGTTGTTAAAAAAAGATGGAACGTTAAATCTTAAAACGGATAACCGTAAGTTTTTTGAATATTCTTTAGAATCATTCAATCGTTATGGGGTAAGGATTGAAGATATTTCCTTGAATGTTCATGAAGATGAAAGTGTAGATAATATCGAAACTGAATTTGAAGAAAAGTTTAAAACAAAGGGACCAATTTATAAACTGAAAATATCTTTCTAGGAGGCTTTACATGAAACAGATTTATAAAGATTTAGTCGAAATTCCGGGGGCACCAAGTTTTGAAAAACACGTAAGACGTTATATGAAAGCCCAAATTTTAAAATCAACCAACGAGTTGGTTGAAGACCGTCTTGGGGGAATTTTTGGAGTGCTTAATAAAGACAGTGAGGGCCCAAAAGTAATGGTCGCTGGTCACATGGATGAAGTCGGTGGTATGGTCACAGGCATCACAAAAGAAGGGTTGGTAAAAATTACGAATCTTGGGGGCATGAAGGGCGATGTTTTCCTTTCACAACATATGATCATCTATACGGATGATTTAGAAGAAATCCCTGGGGTTACCGCTTCTAAACCTCCCCATCTTACCAAAGGTAAAAAAGAAGAGACGTTAAAGTTTGATGATTTATTGTTAGACGTTGGCGCAGACGATAAAGACCATGCGGAGAAATTAGGCGTTAAGGTTGGACAACAAGTGATTGCGCGTAATAATTATGTGACGACTAAAGATGGTAAAAAACATATCTCTAAAGCGTGGGATAACCGTTTTGGATGTGCGATGAGTCTCGATATTTTAGACACGCTTAAAGATGAGTCCTTACCATGTTCCCTTTATTCAGGGGCTACCGTGCAAGAAGAAGTCGGCTTAAGAGGCGCAGCAACCGCCACAGCGAAAGTTGACCCTGATATTTTCTTAGCGGTTGATTGTTCACCGTGTGCCGATTCATTTGATGGCGATGAAATATCTGGTAAACTCAATGAAGGCTTTTTAATTCGTTTTTACGATCCAAATGCCATTATGCATCAAGGCATTAAAAAACATATTGAAGCACTTGCGGAAAAAAATAACATTAAATTTCAGTATTATAAATCAATGGGTGGAACCGACGCAGCTAGAGCACAGCTCCATGGTGAAGGTGTCATTGTGGCGACTATTGGTATGCCAGCGCGTTATATCCACTCAACTACTTCAATGATTCATGAAGATGATTATAAAGCAGTTCATGAAATGTTAAAAGTCTTGATCAAGTCGCTTGATCAAGAAACGTATGAAACCATTAGAGCAAACGTTTAATTGGTTAATTAATCTTTTGTGTACGCATACTTTATAGATGTAAGCACATCAAAAAAGATTGTTTATATATATCCATAATAGGGGACCCTTATGGGCCTAAAATAAAGGAGAAAGAAAATGAGAAACAAAAAAGTATTAGAAATGACTACTTTAGCAATGTTTGCAAGTATTATCTTTTTGATGGCATGGTTTCCACAAATTGGATTGATTGCCATTCCACCGCTTGGGGTATCGATTACCTTACTGCATATTCCAGTCATTATTGGCGCGATGTATGGGGGACGTAAAATTGGACTTTACTTAGGATTAGTCTTTGGTTTATCAAGTTGGGCGATGGCTATAATGAGAGCTTCACAACCGTTTGATTTGATGTTTCAAAATCCACTCTTAGCCGTTATTCCAAGAGCGTTATTTGGCTTAAGTGTATGGTATGTGTTTGCGTTTTTTAAAAAACTCATCACAAACAAAGCCGTTTCACTTGCGATGACTTTCGCAGTGGTGACGCTTATCCATACCTTATTGGTTATGGGGACAGCCCTAATTATGAGCCCGTTTTACGAAGAGGTTTTAGGTGGTGCGTTATTTAACTTTATCGTTACAGTTGCCCTACCGATTGCCGCTCCAATTGAAATGACGATTGCTGTGTTAGTAGGAACCCCAATAGTACTGCGTTTAATGCAAACTGATCTTTTCAAACAAGACAGACAAAAAGATGCGCAAGATTTAAATATTGATGTAAATTAGGTGAATGGAATGCTTCTATATATTGACATAGGAAACTCAAATATTGTCATAGGAAAAGGCAATGGAAAAATTTTAGAGACGTATAGATATAAAACCGATCAAACGAAATCGTCTGATGAATATTATGCGATGTTATCGCACTTATTTATTGATGTTAAAGACGTGATTATATCATCGGTTGTGCCTGAGGTGAATACGGCGTTTAAAACGTTTTTAATGCGGTATTTTAATATTACGCCTTTGTTCGTTGAACCGGGTATTAAGACGGGGATTAAAGTGAAAACGGATTATCCTCAAGAAGTTGGCGCAGATTTAATCGCAGCCTCTGCAGGCGCAAAAGTCGCACATTCTGATACCGCTATTATTATTGATATGGGAACAGCGACTACATTTACTTACATGGAAAAAGGTGAGATTAAAGGCGTTAGTATCACGATTGGTTTAGATATGTCAAAAAATGCCTTGATTGGCAATACGTCAAAACTGTTACAGTTTGAGTTCACCACGCCAAAAAGCGTCTTAGGAACCAACACGATTGATGCTTTAAACAGTGGCTTTGTCAATGGTCATTCTTATCAAATCATAGGATTCGTTAATGCTATTACTAACACATTTAAAGGGGCCAATCCTTTCGTCGTAATTACAGGGGGCGCTTCTAAACTCATTAAAGATAATTTGCCTGAATCGTATATTTATGATGAACACCTAGTCTTAAAAGGCTTGCAAGCAATTTACAAGAAAAATCGAAAGTAATGATTGACAATTTATCATTTCAAAAATATAATAAACGAAATTGAGAGAAGGAGTTGAAAATTGTGTTAGAAAAACTAATTAGCATTATCGCTGAAGAACTCGGTGTTGAAAAAGACGAAGTCGTTGAAGATGCGCATCTACAAGATGACCTCGGTGCCGATTCTCTTGATGCTGTAGAATTAATCATGGCTATTGAAGAAGAATTTGACGTAGAAATTGATGATACAGAAGCAACCAATATTAAAACCGTTCAAGATATTATTGATTATCTTGAAGAACATGCAGGATAGAAGGTGTCTTAGGACACCTTTTTTTTGTGAAAAAAGGAATTTCACCCTTACTTATTTGTTTGGGTTTCTTTTTCTTTTAATGCGTATTTATGGTAAAATAGTTTACGATATACAACGATAGAAAAGAGGCAAAATATGAATAAATTAATCTTGATTGATGGCTCGAATTTAATGTTTAGAGCATACTATGCGACCGCTTATTCAGGGCGTTTAATGAAAAATTCTAAGGGGCAGTATACCAATGCGGTGTATGGCCTTATTAATATGTTGAATGTCATCTTAAAAGAAGAGTTTACCCACGCACTCGTTGCGTTTGATAAAGGCAAAGCAACCTTTAGACATAAAGAATACGAAGACTATAAAGCGAAAAGAAAACCAATGCCTGATGAGTTTAGAGATCAATTAGAACTTATTAAAAAAACACCAGAGAAGTTAGGAATCAGTGTGTATGAATCTGAAGCCTTAGAAGCAGACGATATTATCGGTTCCCTTGCCTATAAATATTATGATGATTTCGATGAAATTGAAATCATCAGTAATGATAAAGATTTATTTCAACTATTAAACCATAAAGTGTATATGAGACTTTCTAAAAGGGGCTTAGAGCCAGATGAAAAATATACCGAAAAGACGTTGAAAGCAACCATGAATATTGCCCCTTCACAAGTTCCTGATTTAAAAGGGTTGATGGGCGATTCCAGTGATAATTTACCTGGTATTCCTGGGGTTGGAGAAAAAACAGCCTTAAAACTACTCCATGAGTATGGCGATATTGAAACGCTGCTTAAAAACTTAAACGAGTTAAAGGGCAAACAAAAAGAAAAAATAGAAGCCCACGGAAAAGATGCTTTAAAGTGGCGCCGTCTTGCGACCCTTAAAACTGACGCAAATTTTTCATTTGGACTGGATGATTTGAAATATCGAGGCTATGACCACGCGACGCTTGTTGCTTTTTATGAAGAGATGGAGTTTCATTCTTTGATTAAACGTCTAGATAAAGTTGAAAAATCTGAAGATGAAACCACATCATCTTTTAAGATTATTGAAAAAGAAGCAACCATCAAAGACGTATTTCAATCTTCTGGTGCGCTCATTTTAGAATCATTTAAAGAAAATTATCACTTTTCAGATAATTTAGGATTTGCTTTTTATAATGCGGCGCACAATGTCTTTATTCCCTTAGATATTGCGAAAAACTCTAAGGCATTTAACGCTTACTTAACCAATGCTGATTATAAAAAATATACGTTTGATTACAAACGCTTGCTGGTGAGTTTAAAACGAGAAGATTTAGCCATTGATGGAGTTTCTTTTGACCTTTTATTGGCGGCTTACTTATTAAATCCGTCCAATACCAAAGAAGACTTCAAAGTGATTGTGTCGAATTTTGAGTATGACGATGTCGATTATTTAGAAGATATTTACGGTAAAGGCGCAAAAGCAGGAGTGCCAAGCAAGGATACTTACGCCAAATACGCAACCGACAAAGCCAAAGCGGTATATGCATTAAAAGACACCCTGTTAAAAACGATAAAATCCTATGATCAAGACACCCTTTTAACGTCTGTTGAACATCCATTAAGTGAAATCTTAGCAAGTATGGAAAGCATTGGGGTTTATATTGATCAAGCAGCGTTAAATGCATTTTCAAGCGAATTAGATCGTGAACTCGATGGTTTAACAAAAAAGATTTATGAACAAGCGGGGCTTGAGTTTAATATAAGCTCGCCTAAACAACTGGGGGAAGTTTTGTTTGAAAAACTCAATTTGCCTGTTCTTAAAAAAAGTAAAACGGGGTATTCTACAAGCATCGATGTTTTAAAAAAACTTCAAAGCAAACATCCGATTATTGATTATATTATTGAACATCGAAGTGTATCAAAACTGAAAAATGCTTATGTCAATAGTATGTTTGAAGCGGTCCATTCGGATGGCAAAATTCATACCATTTATAAACAAGCCTTTACGCAAACAGGAAGACTTTCTTCAATAGAGCCAAACTTACAAACCATTCCAATTCGCTCAAAGCGCGGGCGCGCACTGCGAAAAGTCTTTGTGCCTAAAAAAGATAATGTTTTAATGGCCGCTGATTATTCGCAAATTGAACTTCGTGTTTTAGCCCATATGGCGAATGAAAAAACGTTGATCAAAGCGTTTGAAAACAACGATGATATCCATACCATTACCGGAAAAGAAATTTTTGAAAAAGATGATATTACATCCGATGAACGGCGTATTGCGAAGGCTGTGAATTTTGGAATTATTTATGGTCAAAGTGCGTGGGGGTTAAGCGAAGAAATTGGTATTTCTCAACAAGATGCCAAAACCTTTATTGAAAGATATTATGAAAAGTTCAGTGGCATTAAAGCATTTATGGATAGTATTGTTGAAGCGGCTCAAGAAAACGGTTACGCTCAAACCATTTATAATAGAAGACGCTATATCCCTGAATTAAATAGCCGCATTCACATGCAGCGTCAATTTGGAAAAAGAACTGCGATGAATGCCCCACTTCAAGGCAGTGCAGCTGATATTATAAAAATTGCGATGGTAGAAATTTATAAAGCCATGGAAAAAGAAAATTTAAAAAGTGAAATGATTTTACAAATCCATGATGAGTTGGTATTTGATGTCTTAAAAAGCGAACAAACCAAAATGGAAAAACTGATTAAAGAAACAATGGAACATTGTGTTGAGCTTTTAGTGCCCTTAAAGGTAAGTTTAGCTGCAGGCAAAAACTTAGATGAGGCCAAATAATGACACGTAACACAGTGATGATTAAAAGTTTTTTCATCAACTTGTTTCTCATTATTTTAAAAATAGTGGGCGGCATTTTCTTTATGTCCGCTTCATTGATAGCGGATGCTTTGCATTCTGCCAGTGATTTTTTCACAGATATGATGGTCATTTTTGGGATTCAACAATCCAATAAACCGCCCGATAAAGAACATCCTTTTGGCCATGGAAAGGCTGAATATGTGGTGAGTTTACTGCTTGGGGTATTGATTTTATTTATGGCCTATCAAATCTTTTCATCAATGATTACAAGAGCATTAGAAGGCCCTACTACCCCTTTAATATATGCAGTAATCATCCCCGTTTTTGTGATTGGTATAAAATACGGGTTGGCTAAATATATTATGCATTATGGTGAAAAATTAGATTCCCATGCTTTAAAAGCCTCTGCTAAAGAATCGTTTGCGGATATTATGAGTTCTATTATCGTGCTTTTTGGTATACTGCTTGGGTTTATTGGTAAGTGGGCTTCCATTGATGCGTTAATATTCGCTGATTTAGTCGCGGCTTTGATGGTTGGAGTTTTAATTTTGAGAGTCGCATATTATATTATTAAAGATGCGATTGTTTCGATTTTAGGAAAAAGCGCTCCCCCTAACGTCATCAAAGAAGTGACGTCTATTATCGAATCAATCGAGGGGGTTAAGGGTGTTGACAATTTAAGAATGATTGTATATGGTCATTACTATCAAGCCTTAGTTGAAATTAGTGTCGATCAACATCTTACCGTCAAGCAAGGCCATCTCATCGCATCAAACGTTAAAAGAAATATAAAAGAAAATTCAAAAATATCACATGTGTTAGTCCATGTGAATCCGGAGGGTTAAGTATGTCTTTACCATTACAAAGAAAAAGTATTCGAAAGTTTATTCCTGCAGAGATTCAAGATGAAACCATCGAGCGGTTAATGATGAGTGCGATGCAAGCACCGAGTGCTACCAATCAACAACCTTGGGCATTTATCGTTATCAAAAACAAAACAATCTTAGAAAAATTATCGCAAATTTCTAAAGGGGCTTGGCCCTTAAAAGATGCGCCTTTAGGGATCTTAACCTTGATGAAAGAAAACGTGAACCGTCCTTTGATGGCCCCACAAGATTTGGCGGCCTCAACGCAAAACCTTTTATTAGAAGCGACGCATATGAATCTTGGTGCTGTATGGATTGGGGTTTATCCTAAAGAAGAAAGAATTGGCGCAATTAAAGATATCATCGATATCGATGAAGGCCTCACGCCGTTTTCACTGGTTGCGCTTGGATATCCTGATGACAGTGTTTCATTGCATGTGAATTATCGGTTTGATCCCTCAAAATATAAGGTGATTAAATAGTGCCTGAACTCCCAGAAGTTGAAACGGTCAAAAGAACGTTAAATCACTTAGTAAAAGGAAAAACAATTGAGCGTGTCGAAGTGAACTACGCGCCTCTTGTAAAAGGGGATTTAACCGCGTTTAAAAATACATTAAGCAATGTGCCGATTCAAGCGATTGAAAGAAAAGGGAAATTTTTACTCTTTGATTTGGGGAATAATTATTTACTTTCCCATTTAAGAATGGAAGGGAAATACTTTATCAAACCTGCAGAAAAACCCATTGATAAACACGAACATGTTATTTTTTATCTTGCGGATGGAGACACTCTAAGGTATCATGATGTCAGGAAATTTGGTACAATGGAAATTAAAGATAAACGCACCGCGTTTAATACACCCCCTTTATCTTTGTTAGGTAGCGAACCGATTGCGCCTTCATTTGAACCCATTCAATTGTATAAAACACTCAAACAAAAGAAAAAAGCAGTTAAAACAGCGTTACTTGACCAACGTGTCATTAGCGGCCTTGGAAATATTTATGTGGATGAAACGCTTTTTTGCGCGAATATCCATCCAGAAAAAAGGACGTATAAAATAACTAAAAAAGAAGCACACACACTGGCGGTTTGCGCGAAAAACGTTTTACAAAAAGCCGTTGATTTAGGGGGGTCATCCATTCGCAGTTATACAGACTCCCTAGGGATTAGTGGAAGATTTCAAAATGAATTAAAAGTTCATCTTAAAAAGGGTGAACCTTGTGAAACATGCAACACATTGATTACAAAAATTAAAGTCAATGGAAGAGGGACTTATTTTTGTAAGACGTGTCAAAAACGTTAAACTAAGAAAGAAGGAATTGAAATGTCACTGATTGTCGGTCTAACCGGAGGCATTGCGAGTGGAAAATCTACCATAAGTAAAATGTTTAAAGATGAAAACATCCCGGTTATTGAAACAGATAGCATTTCACATGCGTTATTAAAAAAAGACGCTGAAATATTTGATGCGATTGTTGAAACGTTTGGAGAAGCGGTTTTAACCCCATCAAAAGCAATCAACCGTAACGTACTCGGTAAAATGATCTTTAAAGATCCTAAAAAACGTGAAGCATTGAATAAGATTGTCCATCCAAAAGTGAAAAAGCGTGTCCATCAAGAGATTGATCATTTTAAGAAACTTGATGAAGCGATTATTGTTGTGGATGTGCCATTACTATTTGAGGTATCATTCGATCAATTGATGGATAAAACCGTCGTTGTTTACGCGAAAAAAAGTGATCAAATTGAACGCTTAATGTCAAGAGAAGGCATTGATGAAGCGTATGCGAAACAAAAAATCAAAGCACAAATGCCATTATCGAAGAAAAAAGAATTGGCTGATTTTTGTATCGATAATTCCAAAAGTATTTTAGAAACACGCAAATCATTCATCAGAGTATTAAATAAATTAAAAACTTTAGTGTGAGGGTGCCAATGAAACCATCTCCTAGTCAAATTCAAATCAAAGTATATGGTTTAAGTGATTTAAGTCATGTGCACGTTCACACCTTAAGTCTTCTTTATCAACCAATTATTGGTAAAGAAGCTTTTTCACTGTATATGACATTGCATGCGCTTTTAGATAAAACGTCTTTGAGAAGTGTTATGTATCCTTTAAGTTTTATTATGGATGCGCTTAAATTGAGTGAGACTCAATTTATAAGTAGCCGTAAATCTTTAGAAGCAATTGGTCTACTTGATACGCATTATGGGGATGATACGTATATATTTTCTCTTTATCATCCCTTAAGTCCAAGTGGGTTTATTAAAGATTCGCCTTATGGAGCGTACTTAAAAGATATAATAGGAGAAGCCCGCACCAACGATATCATTTCGCAATTTAAAATTTCTAAAATGAAACCATCAAGTTATAAACAATTGACTGTAAGTTTTGATGAAGTTTTTGGCCCCTTAAAAACCCCACCCAAAACGACAAAATCCTTTGAAAAAGTTGAAACATTAAAACCTCTTATCAAAGAAACCATTGATATTGAAAGTGTCTTAAATGACATTCCATCTCATTTAATGAACGACCGCTTCAAGACCAAGCGTTTTAAAGACAAACTGGGTGAAATTGCGTATATCTATTCACTCGATGAAAAAGCGATGATTAAACTTTTAAAAGGGTCTATTGAAAATCAAGAAATAGATTTTACCCATTTTAAATCTTTGGCAGCGGATTATTACCATAATTTGCCTAAAACCCCCATTAAAAAACACAATAATTACAGTGAAGAGTATTTTCAGTCTGTGCACCCTAAAGAATTATTAGAAGCATCGACAGGGTCTAAAGCTGCGAAAAGCGAACTCGCAACTTTGGAACGCATCTTAGATGAAATCCATCTTCCCCATGAAGTGATCAATGTGATGATTGCTTTTGTATTAAAAGAATTAAACGGACAGTTTCCAGTGTTTGAGTATTTTAATAAAGTCGCAGGAACGTGGAAAAGAAACCATATTACCACAGCCAGCGAAGCGATTGATTATATTAAAAAAATGAAATCCCAAAAGAAACATCCAAAGCCAAGTTACCAAAGTTATAAAAAGGCCGATACCCGTCCTAAAGATACCGATGTTGATTGGTTTGACGACTACCTTAAAGACCAGGAGGACTCATAATGAAAAAAGGAAATTTTAAATCGAACCCTAAGTTGGTCGATGAAATCATTGAATCCCTTAGTGAAGACCAAACCTTAAAAGCTTTTTTCATTGAACACGATATGCCAAGCCAAGCCATCGAAGAAGCGGTGAATGAACTTTTAACCTTTAAAAGAGAAATTGTGCATTGTGAAGGGTGTCCTGGGCTTCATGCGTGTGGGCAAGATACAGTAGGAATCAAACCAAAACTTACGTATAAAAATGGACAAATTGGCCTAGAATATCACCCTTGCCATTATAAACGCGCCAAAGAAAAACAATCGGTCAAAAAAAACAGGGTCGATGCCCTTTTCATGCCTAAGATGATCTATGATGCGTCACTTGAAGATTTTTATTTAGATACGCAGACAAGAAATGATCTTTATAAAAAGATTATAGGCATTACCAATCAATACGCAAAAGGTGAACCCATTAAAGGCTTATATCTACATGGGCGCTATCAAATCGGTAAAACTTACAGCTTAGCGGCGATTGCGAATCGCTTTGCGGAACTTGGATATGAAAGCATTATTGCTTATTACCCAGATTTAGTAAGAGAGTTAAAAAGTTCGATTCAAACCGGCAATTTAGAAACGCGCATTAATCAACTGAAAACCGCAGATATTTTATGTTTAGATGATATAGGCGGTGAATCGTTTTCAGCATGGATTCGCGATGAAGTGCTGGGTCCAATTTTACAGTATCGTCTGCTCGATGATAAACCAACATTCTTCACGTCTAATTTACCTTTAAAAGAACTCAGTAAGTATTTGGTTTCATCCAATCAACAACAAGAACAAATCAAAGGCTTCCGAGTGATTGAGCGGATTAAAAAACTTTCTGAACCTTTCAATATGTAATGATTGACAAAAGCATTATAATTAACTATGATAATATTAACAACTTTGAAAAGGACAAGGTATCATTGCCTTAAAGCGAAGCAGGAGGGTGAAAGCTGCTGAATGATGATGCTACTCCCTTGGAGTTGATAAGTGAAAACTTATTCGTATGCTGCGTTAAAGCAATCAAGTGCTTAATTGAACTAAGGTGGTACCGCGGATTTTATTCGTCCTTGACATTGTGTTAAGGGCGTTTTTTTATTTCATACGTAAGGAGGCAGCGATGTTAAAAAAGAATTTTACCATTAAAGAATTACAAGCGCATATTAAAAAAATTGACTTTCAGCCGGATAAAAAACACGAAGTGGTTTTAAAATTATTCGAAGAAGTTGGCGAACTTTCTGTTGAAATGCGTAAAGAACATCAAGATGGGTTAAGCGACGCAAGAAAAAAAGAAATCAAATATGAATTATATGATGTCTTACATTATGTGACCCATATTGCCAATATTTACGATATTGACTTAGAGGATGCCATTATTGAAAAAGACAAAATTAATGAAATACGGTATGACGAAAGGCGGAATAAACAATGATTAATATTGAATTTAAAGACGGCAACAAAAAAGCGTTTGAACCCGGGATTACCCCCGAAGATATTGCGAATGATATTTCTAAATCCCTTAAGAAAAAAACCGTCGCAGCGTTTGTCGATGAAGCTCTTTACGATCTCAATCGTCCTATTTTTAAAAATGCCAAAGTGGATTTAATCACCAAAGACGATCAAAAAGCGTTAGAAGTTTTAAATCACTCCACAGCGCACCTTATGGCCCAAGCGGTTAAACGCTTATATCCAGATGCGAAATTTGGGGTGGGCCCAGCCATTAAAGATGGGTTTTACTATGATATTGCGACCGATTCAACCATCAAAGAAGAAGACTTACCTAAAATTGAAAAGACCATGAAACGCATTGTTAAAGAACAAGAAAGCATGGAACGTGAAGAAATTTCTAAAGAAGAAGCGTTAAAGCGATTTAAAGACGATCCTTATAAGATTGAACTGATCAACGACTTAGATGATGGTGAAATCATCAGTATTTATAAACAAGGTGAATTTGTTGATTTATGTCGCGGTGGGCATGTAGGCAATACGCGCCATATTAAGCATTTTAAATTACTAAGTGTTGCGGGCGCTTACTGGCGAGGGGATTCTGATCGTGAGATGCTGACGCGTATTTATGGCACAAGCTGGTTTTCTGAAGACGCGCTTAATCATCACTTAGACGTTTTAAAAGACCGTAAAGAAAGAGACCATAGAAAATTAGGAAAAGAATTAAAAATCTTTATGCTCGATCAAAAAGCCGGTCAAGGCTTACCGATTTGGCTACCTAATGGCTATACCGTTCGACGTACGTTAGAAGATTATGTTTATAAACTGGAAAGAAAAAATGGGTATTTACACGTCAATACTCCAGTTTTAGGCACCAAGACTTTATATCAAACCAGTGGGCATTTTGATCACTATCAAGACGATATGTTCCCGCTAATGAAAGCGAAAGATGAAACATTCGTCTTAAGACCAATGAGTTGTCCGCATCATATGATTATTTATAATTCTGAATTAAGAAGTTATCGTGATCTCCCTTTAAGATACGCTGAAATTGTGACCCAACACCGCTTTGAAGCCTCAGGTGCTTTGAGTGGCTTAGAACGCGTTAGGGCAATGACACTGACTGACTCACACATATTCGCAAGAAAAGATCAAATCAAACAAGAAGTTCTAAATGCTTATGGTTTAATTTCACAAGTGATTGATGATTTAGGCTTAGAAATTGATTATGTAGAACTTGCACTTCGTGATACCACGAAAGGGAAATTCCACGACAACGATGCCCTTTGGGATGATGCGGAGGATACGCTAAAAACTTTGCTTGATGAAGAAAACATCGAATATACTGAAATGAAAGGTGAAGCAGCCTTTTACGGCCCTAAGATAGATTTCCAAGTGCGTACGGCTTTAGACCATGTCATCACAATGTCTACCGTCCAACTTGATTTCTTGTTGCCAGAACGTTTCGATCTAAATTATATTGGTAAAGATGGAGAAAAACATCGTCCAGTTGTGATTCATCGAGGGTTAATTTCAACGTGGGAACGTTTAATGAGTATTTTACTCGAACAATATAAAGGGGCCTTCCCAACGTGGTTAGCACCGGTTCAAATGAAAGTGATTCCTGTGAGTTTAGATGCCCATCAATCTTTCGCGCAAAAACTCCATGAACGGTTTATCGACGAAGAATTGCGTAGCAGCATTGATTTAAGAGAAGAAAAACTCGGCTACAAAATTAGAGAAGCGCAAACCCAAAAAGTGCCTTATCAAATCGTCATTGGCGACGAAGAAGTTAAAAATGATTCAGTGACGTATCGTCGTTATGGACAAAAAGAACAAACAACAATCAAGATTGATGACTTTATTGACATGATTACCCAAGAAATTAAAAATAAAACCATTACCCACAAATAAATAACAATCAATAAAACCAAAAGAACCATCACGGATTTGTGTGATGGTTCTTTTGGTGTCTAAAACTCATTGTGAAATCAATCAACAAATATAACATTAAACAAATATTTACAATGGGAAAAACTATGGTATTACTGGTCGCTTTATTTTTAGTAGGGTGTGGCGCATCAGACGAGAGCGTTTCATTTGAAGATGGAACCTATCGTGGGACTTATTCAGACAGAAACGAAATGAACGTAAGTGTACAAATAACATTGGAAGATAATATCGTTACTGCGGTTAGGCATCGTCATTTGATGTATAGAGGTGTTGATTATTTGGATGATGACGCTGATGATACGACAAAGGGCATTGCACAACAGCATAAAATTGCGCTTGAATATCTGCTTGACCAAGATATAAGAGATGTGCTTCACCATTTATATGAACCAGGAGAACACATTGACTTTGGCGATTATGATGATGTTGATGGATTCGCTGGCGCAACAATTTATAGCCACAAAGAAATTTCTTCAATTATGGATGCTTTAAATCGAGGCGTTTTCCGATTTAGAGAAGTTGGTGGAGAAGTTCCTGAAGATTATTCACCGCTAGATTAATTACTAAAAAATAAAAACAGACGTCTAAAATTTTAGGCGTCTGTTTTTTAACATTCAATTAAGAGCGTAGCCAATGACTAAGCGCATCCTTAGCGTAGGCTTTATCACTGATGAAGATATCAATCGTCACATCATCGAAATGGCGTCTTAATTTATTCCCCATATCGGCTCCGATTAATAAATCGACTTCTTGGTTTTTTAAATACATTGGCAAAAAGCCACCGGGGATATCAGGACGTTCAACGTATATTTCACTTACAATTTTATGGTTTAAAACATCAAAAATTTTAAACTGTTCGCTCTCCCCAATATGAGAAACTTCTCCATCAACTAAGCTGACCGCAATGCGTTTTACTTCTTTTGGTTTATCCTCAACAACCTTAGTGCCAGCTGCGCTTTCTACCATGTTTCTGATGGTATAACGCCCATCTATTTGTAAGGATTGAGGGGCGTGATAGGTATAATCTCCCCCATCAATTACGAGTGGTTTGCCTTCTACTAGTGAAGCAGAGATCTTTTTTCTAGCGGTACGGTATATCGCTTGAACGGTGGTTCTTGATACGTTCATCTTTTCACTACATTCTTGTTGGTTAAGGCCTTCATAATCAATTTGGCGAATCGTTTCATATTCATCGACATTCAATAAAATAGCAGCGGGTTTTTGTGTTTCTTTTTCTTTATAAGGGCCGTATTTTCTTTGGGGTGGTACGCTTCCAACATTTCTTGGTTTCTTTGGTCTTGGCATAACAATTCCTCCTCCATAGGGATACTTTAATTTTAACGCATTTATGACATATGTCAAATATAGGGGTGGGATTTATTTTTTCTTAAGCGATTGAATGAACGCTTCATCTGGGTCGATATACATGGTACTTTGATTTTTGTAGGTGACGTAGTAGCCTTTATGACCCGGTATTTTTTTAATGTTTTTAACGGTCGTATAATCGACGGCGACACTGGATGAATAGCGCATTTTAGAATGATAGGCCGCAAGTTGAGAAGCGGTTCTTATATTGGTTTCACTTAAATGGTCCATACTCTCTTCTATAACCACGTGACTGCCCGGTGCATCTTTGACATGGAACCAAGTATGAAAGTGTTTCGCTAATGTGTGCGTAATATAGGCGTTTTGAAGATTGTTTTTCCCAACGTGAATGGTTTTACCTTCGGGATCAACGTATGTATCATGGGTTGCTTTTTTACTGTGTTTTTTAACCTTTGTGCCTTGTTTGATATAACCATGGGTTTTAAGTTCGTTTTTGATTTCTAGTATGTCTTGTAAGTTGGCATAACTTAATTGGTCTTCAATCATCTGAAAATAGGTTCTCTCGTTTTTGGCTCTCACAATTTCGCGTTTTAAATAAGGCAATGATTTTTTCGCTTTTTTAAATTTTTCGAAATACCATTTTGCGTTTTCTATTGGGGTTTTATCACGGTTCAACTCAATTTGAATGGGAGTGTTCGTCTCAAAGTCTGTTAGGGTCACTTGGTTATCTCCGGGAGTAACTTTGTACGCATAAGCCATCAATAATTCGCCTTTTTTACGGTACGTTTCATCATTTTCACTATCACTGAGTTGTTTGGTCAATTTTTCGATTTTGCGGTTTTGTTTATCTAGATTTTTCTTAATGACTTGTGCTAAGGATTTCAAATGTTGTTGGTGCAATTGATGGTTTTCTCGCATGCTAAAGAAATGATCAAGCATTTCGTGGGGGGTATCAAATAAAACCGTTTGTCCGCCTGTATGCGTGATTTTAAATGATGCAAAAAGCATACGTTTATGTTTCGATATACTAAAGGTATTGGAGGTTAATAATTTTTTAAAGGCATTGATAAGCGGCATTTTTTCAACGTCGTTTAAGTGGATAATTTCATTCGCGAAAACCGGCGAAATGCCTTGGAATGTTTTTAAAAAGTCTTTTTTGGTTTCGAATGTATGATGGGTTAACGCTTTTTTTAATGCGTTGTCATCAAAAGGATTAATGCGATTATCTTTGGGAAGGGTGTAAGTAGCAGAAGGAATCATGGTGCGTTGTTCACTAAAGGGATGGGTGTGATTTAAACAATCCATGATATTGCCTGCTTTATCGGTTAAGATAAGATTTGAATCTTTCCCTAACGCTTCAAAGTATAGATGCATCGTTTTGATATCACCGAGTTCGTCTTTCTTTTTGAGATTAAAAATCGCTATCCTGTCATTACCTACTTGATCGATTGATTCAATGCGTGCGCCTTCAAGATGTTTTCTTAAAAACATGCAAAACATCGGAGGATCATAAGGTTTGTTAAATTGTTGAGTGCTAATATGCATTCTCGTATTTTGTTTGGAAGCGCTGATAAGCAGTTGTATGTTTTTATGTTTACGGACAGTAAAAAGAAAGGTAAAATCTTCAAGTTGATAGACCTTAGAGATTCTGCCTTGGATTAATTTCTCTTTTGAATGTTCAATTACTTTTTTTAGCATTACACCATCAAAACTCATAATCATCACCGCATTCATTGTACCATGAAAGACTTTTTTCAAAAAGTAATTAATTTGGCTTACATATTTTCTTTAAAAGTGTTATTATGATAAATAATACATTAGAAATGGAGGGCGATCAATGAAGCTGAATGAACGCGGTTTATTGGTTGTGTTAAGTGGTCCCTCCGGTGTCGGAAAGGGAACGGTCCGCAAAGCACTATTTGATTTAGAAGGTCATGATCTAGTGTATTCAACATCAATGACTACACGGCCCCCACGGACTGGAGAAATAGATGGAGAAGATTATTATTTTGTCTCCAAAGAAGAATTTGAACGCCGCATCAAAGAAGATGCGTTTTTGGAGTGGGCGGAGTTTGTCGGTAATTATTATGGAACGCCAAAAGATAAAGTCGAAGCCCATCTTAAAAAAGGCAAAGAAGTAGTTTTAGAAATTGAAGTACAAGGGGCGCTTCAAGTGAGGGAAAAAGCGCCGGATGGGGTGTTTGTGTTTGTTGCGCCACCAAATAAAGAAGCGTTATATCGAAGGCTTTTAAGACGTGGAACAGAATCAAGTGAAACCATTCAAAAAAGAATGGATAAAGCAGAGCGAGAATTCCCTTTAGCGCATAAATATGATTATATCGTGGTGAACGATGAAGTCACCAATGCCGCTGATCGTGTACTTGCGATTATAAGAGCGGAACATGCGAAAACAGAACGTTCAATTCATAAATATAATGAAATTATGGAAATTAAAGAAGATTAACTGAAGATTTAAGGAGTGATATAATGAATCAAAATAAAGAAGGGCTACGATATCCTTCAATCGATGAATTGCTTGTGAATATCGACTCAAAGTATAAACTAGCCTACGCTGCGGCGATGCGTGCGAAGATTATACGCGAAAAAGATGATACAACCATTGAAGCAAAATGCGCGAAACCCGTTGGCGTTGCGCTTGAAGAAATTATGGCAGGAAAAGTCAAGATTGACTTTGAAAAATAAGTAGATTTTATCTACTTTTTTTTTGGATTACTGTGCTATAATTGAAGTAGAAAATGGAGTGTTAATCATGAAAGAAGCTTTTAATAATTTATTGGAATTACTAGACTTAAATGACCTAAAAGAAGCCATTAAAGGCAAATTGGTTGAAGTGGAAGTTGAAGAAAAAACGGCCACTTGGAACTTCATAATAGAATTTGAAAAGCCTCTAGAAATAGAGGTTTTTAAGCGCTTTATAAATCGGCTGGAAAGTCTTCCTGTGGTATTAGATGCGTGTTCTAAAGTTATTTATCAAATTGAATATGCATCCTTGAATTTAAACGGTGAAAGCGATGAAATCTTTAGAGCATATTACGGCTTTGCGCTCGATTTATTAACCGAGCAAAAACCGAGATTTCATTCGCTTAGCTCAATGGAAGTCGAACAGTCTAAAGACACCCTTCAAATTGTGTGTCCTAAAGATGGAACCTACGTTGAAGAGATGTTGTTTGATATTGAAAAAATCCTCTTTAAGTTTGGGTTTGATATTAAAATCCGCGTAAGGTATTGCGATGATGCGCCAACGATTTCTGAGGCGATGGAAGAAACCATTAAAGAAGAAAAAGTTGAAGAAATCAAAGAAAAACCACTGATATTTAGTGGGTTTAAAGATCAAAGTGTAAAAACGGTGAAACATGATATTTCAGATATCCCGATTAATGAAGAAACGTTAAATGAATATAAAAGCGAACATCACAATGCAAACTTTTCGATTCAAGGAACGATTGAATCGTTTGAAAAAAGGCAAATTAAAAAACAAACTTATCTTTATACGTTTGTGGTTTCGGACATGGAAGATTC
Source organism: uncultured Candidatus Izemoplasmatales bacterium (assembly GCA_964479895.1). GTDB lineage: Bacteria > Bacillota_I > Bacilli_A > Izemoplasmatales > Izemoplasmataceae > B1SED10-225. The sequence continues at coordinate 32,019 of CAYZOR010000004.1, forward strand.
AATTTATGTAAAAAAATTTGTTCGTGATAAAGATGAAATTAAATTTTTGGATGGGGTCAAAACCGACTTTTTATTGAAAGTTAAAGGGTACGCCCAGTTTGATCATTTCAATCATGAAGTCGTGATGATTGCGGATAATTTAGAAGTTTCTAATAAAGCTGAACCAAAAGCGGCGAAAGAAGATACCAGTGAAGTCAAACGCGTTGAACTACACTTGCATTCTAAAATGTCTACCTTGGATGGAATCAATAGCATAGAAGAGTATGTTGAGGCTGCCAAAACATTTAACCATGAAGCGATTGCTTTAACTGATCATGACAATGTCCAAGCGTACCCAGACTTTTATAAGGCCGCAAAAAAACATGGCATCAAACCGATATTTGGTGCCGAAGTTTCGGTTGTGGATGAACATAATACATGGATTGCGAAAGGGGAAAGTGACACCGCTTTAAGAGAAGCAAGCTTTGTTGTTTTTGATATAGAAACAACAGGATTATCGGTCAGTGAATCGAAGATCATTGAAATTTCTGCGATTAAAATCCAAGACCACAGAACCATCGATACGTATAATGTGTTTGTGAATCCAGAAGAAAAATTATCAACCTTCACAAAAGAATTAACAAGCATCCAAGATTCGGATTTAAAAGACGCAAAAACCATTGATAGGATTTTACCTGAATTTAAAACGTTTATTGGCGATTCTATTTTGGTCGCTCACAATGCGCCTTTTGATGTGTCGCATTTGGAATATAATTTTAAAGTTTTAGGGATTGAGTATCCTGATTATCCTGCCATTGATACGTTGAATATCGCAAGACAATTGTATGCTGATAAATTAAAACGCTTTAATCTAAAAGCGGTCGCTAAAGCATTTAACGTGAGTTTGGATCGTCATCATAGAGCGATACACGATACTCAAGCAACCGCGAATGTGTTTTTACATATGTTAAGTGACTTTGATAAGGTTGGATTTAAAACGTTTAATGATTTATTAGACCCCTCACAATTTATCAAACATTACGATCCTTATAAAAACGCTCGATCAGCTCACATCAGTGTTTTAGTAAAAAACCAAACAGGGCTTAAAAATTTATATAAGATTGTGTCGCTTGCGAACACAAAATATTTTGATAAAGGCCCTAAACTCCCTAAAAAGATATTATCAAAACATAGGGAAGGATTACTTATTGGCTCAGGGTGTATGAATTCAGACTTTTTTGAAACGGCGATGAACAAGTCTAAAGAAGATTCACTAACCCAAGCAACTTTTTATGATTATTTAGAAGTTCAACCGTTTGAAGATTATCTATATTTAGGCAAAGACATTCAAAATATAGACGCAGTCATTAAAAGAACCTTTCATACCATTCAAGACGTTTCTAAAGAAAGTGGCGTGCCTTTAGTAGCGACTGGAGATGTCCATCATATAGAAAAAAATGATAAAAAGTTCCGTGATATCTATATTAGAACGCCTATTGTAGGAGGCGGATATCATACCCTTTCAAAGTACCCTGATATTCCTTCACAATATTTTAGAACAACCGATGAAATGCTCGAAGCATTTCCACCGTTTGAAGCGCATTTTACCAAACAAATTGTGATTGATAATTCTAAACAAATTAGCGATCAAATCGATCAAATCGATGCGTTTAATAATGAGTTATATGCGCCAACCGATGACTTTTTAGCCAAAGAAGGCATTCCTTCGATTGAACAAAAAATGATCGATATGGTGCATTCAAACGCGAAACATCTATACGGTGAAACCTTACATCCTTTGGTCAAAGACCGTTTAGATAAAGAAATGGAATCTATTACTAAAAACAAATTCTCAGCCGTATACTATATTTCTTATTTACTCGTTAAAAAGAGTTTAGATGAAGGGTATTTAGTTGGCTCAAGAGGGTCAGTAGGCTCTTCATTTGTTGCGACGCTTATGGATATCACGGAAGTGAATCCACTTCCGCCTCACTATGTCTGTCCGCATTGTCATTTTTCCAGCTTTAAATTATCGCCTGAAGAGAAAAAACTATATGGCATTAAAGAAGAAGAAAAAGGATTACAAACAGTGTTAGAACATGTCGATAGTGGGTTTGATTTAAAACCGATGGATTGTCCGAAATGTTCGCATGCGATGAAAAAAGATGGACATGATATTCCCTTTGAGACCTTTTTAGGGTTTAAAGGAGACAAGGTGCCAGATATCGACCTTAACTTCTCAGGAGACTACCAAGGTGTAGTGCATGAATATATTCGTACGCTCTTTGGAAAAGATCGGGCCTTTAGAGCAGGAACCATCTCAACGGTGGCGTCTAAAACGGCATTTGGCTATGTTAAAGGATATGCTGAGAAAAAAGGACTTCATATCCGTAAAGCAGAAATTGAAAGACGCGCCAAAAAAATCACAGGGGTTAAACGTTCAACGGGGCAACATCCAGGTGGAATTGTCGTGGTGCCATCGTATAAAGAAATTTTTGATGTAACCCCGGTTCAATATCCAGCCGATGATACCTCCGCTTCATGGCGAACGACCCATTTTGATTATCATTCGTTTGAAGACAATTTGTTTAAACTCGATGTCTTAGGCCATGATGATCCGACGATGATTCGTTATTTAATGGATTTTGTGGCGAACGACCCAATCAGTTTTCCGTTTAAAGACGCGCGAGATATTCCGATAGATGATCCTAAAGTCTATAAGATGTTAAGTGGAACGGAAGTCCTTCAGTTAAAACCTTCTGACATTCGTAGCGAAGTTGCCTCATACGGGGTGCCTGAGATGGGAACTCAGTTTGTAAGAAGTATGTTAAAAGATTCTAGACCGTCTACATTTGCCGATATTGTTAAAATATCAGGCTTATCTCATGGAACGGATGTTTGGTTAAATAATGCTGAACAGCTCGTAACGGGGAAAACAAAGTTTGGTAAAATTCCTTTTAGTGATGTGATTGGGTGCCGTGATGATATCATGGTCTATCTCATTCAAAATAATATCCCAGCGGCGAAAGCCTTTGAAATATCAGAATTTATCCGTAAAGGAAAAAGTCAATTTCAACCCGATAAATGGCAAGAATACATTCAAGAGATGCGAAAATATGATATTCCAGAATGGTATATCTGGAGTGCCGGAGAAATTAAATACATGTTCCCAAAAGCCCATGCGACTGCGTATGTTATGATGGCTTTAAGAATTGCATGGTTTAAATTATACCGTCCGATATACTTTTACTCAGCGTACTTTTCAAAACGGGCACAAGCCTTTGATTTAATCGCGATGCAAGGGGGCGAGTACGCCATTGAAAAAAGAATGGATGAAATAAAAGATAAAGGCAATAAAGCCTCTGATCCTGAAAAGAAACTCTATACGGTTTTAGAAGTCGCCTTAGAAATGGTGAAAAGAGGGTATCATTTTGAACCCGTTAGCATTATGGATTCTTTAGCAAGCGATTTTAAAATCACCAAAAACGGCGGGTTGCGCCTGCCTTTCTTAGCGTTAGATGGACTGGGTAGAAAAGTGGCTGAATCCATTGTGAATGCGAGAGAAGAAAAACTCTTTACATCGAGAGAAGATGTAAAAGAAAGAAGTGCAGTCTCCACCACGCTCTTTAAAAAACTTGAAGCCCTAGATGCTTTTGGGGACTTACCCGATACATCACAGATGAATCTATTTGATTTGTAAATTTAATGATATTTTAATAAATTTAGTGTATAATTTTTGATTGAGGTGATTATATGAGACACAGAGGAATGAGAAGTTCAAGAAGAGGCATGGGAATGGGTAGGAACCCACTCGCCTCAACGATTCAAAAAAATGCGACGTATTCTGGTGCACAAAGTGCAACCCGAGCAGGCGTCGTTTTAAGAGCAACGATTATGGCATCCATTATGCTGATTATTGGTGGGGTAATATTTCAAAATATTGTAACCACTGGAGAAATTACAGGCTTTCAAATCACGATGTTAATCGTTGGAATGGTTGTAGGATTTATCAGCGTCTTAGTCGGGGTAAGAAGTCTAAGATTGTCTAAATTTTTCGCTCTGATTTATGCGGCCATGCAAGGGTTTGTCTTAGGGACGATTTCAGGGATTTATGAAGTCGCATTTGGAGATGGTATTGTTTCAACGGCCGTTTTAGCAACGGCAGGCGTTGTCTTTGCGATGCTATTTCTTTACAAGAGCGGTATTATTAAAGTGACGGACCGTTTTAGAAGTATTATGTTTTCATTATTACTTGGGTACGTATTCTTTAGTTTTATTATGTTTATTTTGTCATTCTTTGGCATTGGATTATTCGCGGGCCCTGCAAACTTAGGCATTTTACTCGTGATTAGTACTGTTGCGGTGGCGCTTGCATCATTTTTCTTACTGATTGATTTTGACAACATCGAACAAATGGTAAGCAATGATGTCGATCAACGTTATGAATGGGTCCTTGCTTTATCATTAATGGTAACTATTGTATGGTTATACGTAGAGATTTTACGTTTATTAGCCATTTTAGCATCAAGAAGTAGAAACTAAATTTAACGCCTTCAAGCGTGTCATTTCGACAGGATTGAAGGCGTTTTAAAATATGGAGGAGAATTTATGAAAACTTGGAATTTAGAAGCACTATTTCCTAGCTATGAGTCAAAAGAATTTAAAGAAGCCATAAAGACCATTGAAGGGTTAATTGAAGAAGCCAATAACTTTGCGTCGTCTTTAGAACAAAGAAAAGATGCTTTAGAAGCGATTAAAGAATATTTAGCGTTGGCGTCTAAATTAAGAAGTCACTTTTTAAGAGCGTTTGGATTTGTGAATTTAAGCTTATCGACCGATGCTCAAGATGAAACGTCAAACGCATGGATGAATACAATGCAACAACTCTCTAGTCAAACATCGAACTTTAACACAAAATTTTCTAAATGGTTACCAACCGTTGAAAATTTAGATCAATTAATTCATAGCGATGAAACGTTAAAAGAATATGAATATTACTTAAACCGTATTGTCGATCGTTCACAGTATGTTTTGTCGGATAAAGAAGAAGCGATTATTTCTAAGTTATCCCAAACGGGGTCAAGTGCTTGGAGTCAACTTCAAGGCTTATTAACGAGCATTTTAGAAGTTGAATATAAAGGAAAGAAAGTGACGCTTTCAGATATTAGAAACAAAGCCCATTCAAGAGACTCTCAAGTTCGTAAAGAAGCTTATGATAGCGAAATGGCTGCCTATAAAAAAATCGAACAATCGATTGCTTTTTCGCTCAATAGCATTAAAGGAGAAGTCAACGAGATTGTTAAAATGCGTGGCTTAGGCAGTGCTTTAGATGAGGCTGTTTATGATTCGCGTATGAAAAGAGAAACCTTAGATGCTTTAATTGGTGCGATGCGTGATAACTTACCAATGTTTAGAACGTATTTAAAACGCAAAGCCAAAGTTTTAGGTCATAACGATGAAAAACTGCCTTGGTATGATTTGTTTGCTCCACTAGGGAAAAGTGAAAGAACCTTCTCAATCGATGATGCGATGAGTTATGTGATTGATAACTTTAAAACCTATGGCGATGATTTAGCCAATTTAGCGAAACGTTCATATGATGAAGAATGGATTGATTTCACCCCAAGAAGCGGAAAAAGAGGCGGTGCGTTTTGTTCAAACTTACATCCTATTAAACAAAGCCGTATTTTAACCAACTTTGAAGGTTCATTCTCAAATGTGATTACCTTAGCCCATGAACTGGGCCATGCATATCACGGAGACCGTATTTTTAACGAAAGCATTTTAAATGCATCTTATACCATGCCAGTCGCTGAAACCGCTTCGACATTGTGCGAAACAATTGTGAAAAAAGCCGCCTTAAATGATTCAAAAGGCGAAGAAAAACTTTTCATCTTAGAACAATCGTTAATGGGCACAACGCAAGTCATTGTTGATATCTTATCGCGCTTTATATTTGAAAAGAGTGTCTTTGAAGGCAGAGAAAAAACGCCTTTATCGGTCGATAGATTAAAAACGTTAATGGTCGATGCACAAAAAGAAGCGTATGGGGATGCGATTAAAGAAGATACCTTCCATCCATACATGTGGGTGAATAAACCCCATTATTACCGCGGGAGTTTAAGTTATTATAATTTCCCATATGCATTTGGGTTATTGTTTGCCAAAGGCATTTATGCAATTTTCCAAGAAAAAGGACCAGATTTTGTAAAAGATATTGACCATCTCTTGCAAAAAACCGGACAAATGGACGTTGAAGAAGTGGCTGCACTCATTGGAATTGATGTGACAGACAAGGCGTTTTGGCAAGGCTCCTTAGATGTCATTAAAGAAGAAATTGACTTATTTATGGATTTAACAAAATAATGATGTAAGGAGGGGTTAAAAGCCCTCCTTTTTTCTTTTTTATTGCTTGAAGTTTTTGCGGTTCTTGAGTATAATGATTGTAGCACAAGGAAAAAGCCCATAAGCATGAATGCTTTTCTTTAAAGAGAGAGATGGCTGGTGGAATCATCTTAAGAAAAATCATGACTTTTCAGCTTTGGAGTGACGTTAACCCCGTCCGTATGTCTGCGTTAAAGACTTAAGCGCTTAAGTGAACTTAAGGTGGTACCGCGGCTATGTCGTCCTTATTAAATAAGGAC
>CAYZOR010000005.1:0-35476 GCA_964479895.1 uncultured Candidatus Izemoplasmatales bacterium
TTATTTAACTGCTAAAAATGCTGGCAAGCACATTGCGGTTGATACGGTTAGAGAATTAATTAAAAACGGACTAAAAGTAAAAGCCATTACTTTAAATTCAAAAGATAATATGTGTTTACGAGATGAAGTAGATTGTGACCCTGATATTTGTCCGTTTGCGAAAGGGTTTTATAATCGATTGAGTGATGCGTTAAAAGATATTTTTGAACACGATGATGTTTATGATATGAAATTAATAAAAGATTATGCGACATATCATAATATCTGTCCTCATGAATTTGCGTTAGAAATTGCATCGTATGCCGATATTATCATTTGTGATTTTAATTACGCATTTGACCCAAGAATACGTTTAATACGCTTTTTTGAGGAGAGTGATTACATTCCTAAATTGCTTGTGGATGAGTCCCATAACTTAGTTGATCGTTCCAAGTCGATGTATTCGTCTGAAATTTCATTTAGTCATTTTAAAGCATTTAAAGAAGCTATAAAAGATATGAAGCCAAATATGATAATGGCTCCACTAGACTTTTTGCTTCAAACGATGGAGCGTTTAATCAAGGAAAATAGCGTTAAAAAAAGTGGTTTTTTTATTGATAAAACTTTAGATGAAACCTTTATTCAAGCGATACGCTATATAGTCAATAAATGCGAAACCTTTTTATCAGAAAACAAAAAACATCCTAAAAGAAAGATAGTAAGGGAATCTTACTTTTTGTTAATGCAGTTTTTAAGAGTGAGTGAATATTTTAGTGACGCTTTTCGGTATGCAATTATAGAAAACAATAAAGATATTACCTTTAATATCCTTTGTTTAGACGCTTCAACCCCTTTAAAAGCTATTGTGAACACAAAAGCGTCAGGCACTGTTTTCTTCTCAGCAACCCTTAATCCTAATAAATATTACGCATCCTTATTGACTCAAAATGAAGGCAAGTATTTTGAAGTTCCTTCGCCATTTGATCCTAAACGATTGGGGTTGTATATAGATGTTTCAACATCTACTAAGTATCATGATCGTCTTAGAAGCGTTGATAGAATTATTGATACGCTTTATGCAATGCTAGAGAGTAAAAAAGGCAATTACATCATTTTTTTCCCATCGTATAAATATTTAGAAATGGTTTTAGAAAAGTTTGATCAAATTAACTATGAGACGCTTATTCAAATCCCTAATATGTCTATGCAAGAAAGAAATACGCTTTTAGAAACATTTAAAAAACCATCAGATACATCAAAGATAATGTTTTCAGTATTAGGGGGTTCATTCAGTGAAGGGATTGATTATATAGGGGATTTACTTCATGGGGTTATGATTGTTGGGGTTGCATTACCGGCCTTTAATAAGTATAACGAGATTATGAAAGATTATTTTTATGAAGCAGGCTATGATGGGTTTCAATATGCGTATACATATCCTGGAATTAATAAAGTCATCCAAGCAGTTGGGCGAGTGATACGAACAATGGAAGATAAAGGCATTGCGATATTGCTAGATGAACGTTATAAAAGACCGATTTATCAAGGCTTATTGCCAAAACATTGGTTACATGCTGAGTACTTAGAAGAAGATGATTATATTCAAGGCTATTTAAATCAGTTTTGGAATAATAGATGAAAGGAGCAATGGAATGAAAAACTTAAATGTAGGCATAATAGGATGTGGCATGATTGCGTTTGCGACGCATTTAAAGGCTTTAGACAACCATCCTAATATCAACCTTTTGGCTTTTCATAACCGTACGATTTCTAAAGCAGAAAAGGCAAATGAACGATATGGTTCAAAAGCCAGCTTGGTTTATGATAACTCAGATGATTTAATGAACGACAGTCGTTTAGATGCCGTCTTTATTTTAACCGCGAATGATACCCATGCCTCCTATGCTATAAAAGCTTTAAAGGCAGGAAAACATGTGATGGTAGAAAAACCTATGGCTAGAAATTATAAAGAAGCACTTTCAATGGTGAACGCTGCTTTAGACAACCAAAAAATCTTAAGTGTCGCTTTTCAAAACCGTTTCAGAAACGAAGTCACAACTTTGAAAAACATGATTGATCAAGGGAAGTTAGGGGAAATATATACGATTAAAGCCAAAGCAATTCGAAGAAGAGGGATTCCAAGTTGGGGAAATTTTACGAATCAAACCATTCAAGGCGGAGGCCCTTTAGTAGATATAGGGTCACATGTACTAGATTTGGCTTTACATTTTATTGACTTTCCAAACATTAAGTATGTTGCGGGATCCAGTTATCAAAAGATTGCTCATAAACCGTCTAAAAATACATTTGGGCCCTATCATCATAACGCCTATGATGTTGAAGATAGTGCGTTTGGATTTATTAAAACAGTGAATGAAGTGACGATTCTTTTAGAAGCGTCATATGCTCTGAATACGCTAGATGAAGGTGAAAACATTATTGAAATATATGGATCAAAAGCGGGGGCTTTAATTGATAAAACGTTAAGTATTAATTACGTTAGTGAAGATGATTTTCACCAAGAAACCCTAAAAACTGAGGATATAAATCCAACACAAGCGATGATTGATGATTTTTATGATGCGATCATGAACCGTCAAAATCCATTGGTTAATGCCAAAGAAGGTTTAGTAGTTAACCGAATTATAGAAGCTATCTACCAGGCTTCAAAAGAAAATAAGCCAATCTATTTAAAAGATTAAAAAAAAGCTTTTCCCCACCATAAAGTTTGTTACAATAGAAGTAATAAACTTTATGGTGGTGGATTTTTTATGCTTGAAAAAGATATTGAAACAAAAGTATTATCCGAAGAAGAAATTGTTGAAGTCGTTAAAACATTGTCTAAAGAAGTCACAAAGGACTATCATGATAAATATCCTTTATTGGTTGGGCTTTTAAATGGATGTGTGCCTTTTATGAGTGATTTTATAAAAACCCTAGATTTTCATTTAGAACTAGGCTTCATGGATGTTTCATCATATTTTGGAGGGGTTCAATCGCAAGTCGATGTAAAAATTGTTAAAGATTTAGACGTATCAGTACAAGGGAGAGACATTTTGATAGTAGAAGACATCATTGATTCAGGAAGAACGTTGAAAGCAATCAGTGAGCTCTTAGAACATCGTGGAGCTAAAAGTGTTGAAGTGGTTACTTTATTAGATAAACCCACCGGACGTGAAGTTGATTATGTGCCTAAATATAAAGGAAAAACGATTCCTAGCTTGTTTGTTGTGGGTTATGGTTTAGATTACCAAGAGCGATATAGAAATTTACCTTATGTCGGCGTTTTAAAACCAGAAATTTATAGTGATGAAGACTTACAAGTTACGAAAAAAAGCAGTTAAAAAAGTATTTCTAGATACGTATAATTTAAGCACAAATCATTCAATCGCTCGCTATATTGAGTCTTATATAGACTGTGAAGTACTCGCTCAAAAAATTATTCGCTTTTATAAATCTGAGATAAATAAAGTCCAACCCAAAACGCTATATTTACCTAATATTATTAAATCTATAAAGCATTTTGACATTGATTTATCAAATACTTTTTTAGCCGCACTTTTTAGTGGTGGTGAAGGGAAACGGCATAAAAAAACACCGAGGCAATTAAGAAATGCTTATGTTCATTCCAAAAAAGAAGCAGATGCTTTAGAAATTATAGACAATTATGATCAACATATGGAATTAATGCGCACGTTTAAAATGTTAATCAAACAATGCTTTGTATAGAAAAAACACAATCTTAATGGATTGTGTTTTTTAATGCAGCTTGGATAAATGCTTTAAATAAAGGGTGGGGTTTTGTAGGTCTACTTTTAAATTCTGGATGAAACTGTGTTGCGAGAAAAAACGGATGGTTATTTAGTTCAATAATCTCAACTAAGTTTTTTTCTTCATATAATCCACTAAATTTCATTCCGTTATCGCTAAATTCTTTACGATATGCATTGTTGAACTCATATCGATGTCTGTGCCTTTCAATAATATAGTCACTTTTATAGATGCGATGGACAAACGATGAAGGCTCAATTTTACAAGGATAATTCCCAAGTCGCATAGAAGCCCCTTTGTGTGTAACTTTTTCCTGTTCTTCTAAAAGGTGAATAACTGGATGTTCAGTAATTTCATTGATTTCAACACTTGAAGCATTTGTATAGCCTAATACATTTCTTGCGAATTCAATGGATGCAAGATGCATTCCAAAACAAATCCCTAAAAATGGTATGTTTTGCTCTCTAGCCAACTTAATTGCGTTAATCTTCCCTTCGGTACCTCTTTTACCAAAACCACCAGGAACAATAATTCCATCGACTTGTTTAAGAATTGTAACGGATGCATCATCCATTAAGGCTTCGGAGTTGATCCACTCAATATGCACTTTGCTAGATAAGGAATAGCCTCCATGGACCAATGCTTCAGTCACACTTAAATAGGCATCTTTTAACTCAGTATATTTTCCAACCAACCCAATCGTTACCGTTTTATCTAAAGTTTTCACGGTGTTAATTAGAGATTGCCATTCATTCATATCGGCTTCGTCTAAATCGAATCCAAAATGATTCACAATCAAATCATCTAAATGTTGACGTTTTAAATTGTTTGCGGCTTCATAAATAATTTCTTCATCGAGTGCTTCTATCACTGCATGAGCGTTCACATCACAAAATAATGCGATTTTATCTTTCATTTCTTGAGTAATGGGATGTGAACTTCTTAAAACGATAGCATCAGGATCAATCCCTAAGCTTTTTAGTTCTTTGACACTGTGTTGTGTTGGTTTTGTTTTTAGTTCTTTCGCGCCTTCTAAATAAGGCACTAAAGTGGTGTGAAGATAAAACGTATTATTTTTTCCAAATGTGTTTCTACATTGTCTAATTGATTCTAAAAATGGTAGACTTTCAATATCACCCACTGTTCCACCAATTTCAGTGATGATGACATCAGCTTTACTAGACTCAGCAGCATCTTTTAATTTATCTTTAATCGCATTTGTAATATGCGGGATAACTTGAATGGTTGCGCCTAAATAATCACCTCGTCGTTCTTTTTCAATGACTTCTTGATAAATTTTTCCAGTGGTTATGTTTGAAAAACGATTCAATTCTTCATCGATAAATCGTTCGTAATGTCCAATATCTAAATCAGTTTCTGCGCCATCTTTGGTAACGAACACTTCGCCATGCTGGTGAGGTGACATGGTCCCTGGGTCTACGTTGATGTATGGATCAAATTTTTGCATATAAACTTTTAACCCACGATTTTTTAAAATACGGCCTAAAGATGCAGAGGTAATCCCTTTACCTAAAGAACTTACAACGCCACCAGTCACAAATATATATTTCGTTTCATGCATATTAACACCATCCTTAATATAATAAAAAAAGAAGCCCCCATTTTTCATGGGAGCTTCATTAGCCCTTAATAATTATAACAGCGTTTTAAAAGAAAGACAATCTTAAATCTAAAAATTAAATTTCGTAAATAGTTTAGGATATAAGCCTAGACCAACAAAAGCGATAAAGAAGAATCGAAGAAAGTCGAAGAAGTTTTTACCAAAACTTTCATCTTCAAATCCTAAAAGACCAAATAATTCACCTAAAACAATCATAACAATCATCATAGAAATAACGCCTAAAATATAACGAATCACTTTTTTCCATACCTCAACATCCATCGAAAAGTTCACGTATTTCTTTTCGTAGATGACCCCTAATACAATCCCTACATAAATTCCATATCCTCTAAAGAAATCATTAACCTCTATAAAGAACATAAATGGTAAAAGTAAAGCTATAATGATAAAGTAGATTTTGTGTAATAAGGCTTGATTAGTAGAGACTTTTTGAAAGATAGCGGCTACTAAGATTACAACCAAGATTCCAACGATTCCCCCAGCAATCGTATCTTGAAGGTAATGAACGCCTAAAAACATTCTGGATATACTCATAAACACAACTATTAAGGCCGCAAACCACCATAAATATTTTTTGTTAAAATAACTCGCTACTGCGAAAAATAAAGATGTTGCCCCTTGAACATGGCCACTTGGAAACGCACTACCTGTGGCCGTATATTCTCTAAAGTTTTCGATTTCATCAGGATAGGTTTGGAAGGGTCTTGCAAGATTGAAAAATCCTTTTAATATGTTATTGATACTAAGAGAAATCCCTAAAGTAATCCCTACAAATTCCCCTGCTTTCTTATTAAACACCCAGTATAAGAACCCTAATACTAATATATAAAATTCAGGTTCGCCAAGAAAACTAATGAAATTAAAAAATAAATCGGTAAATGTGTTGGAAAAGTTTTGTAGCCAGATCACTAAATCTTTTTGTAGCTCTAAAAACATAGATTTCCTCCGTTTAATATAATATAATAATATGATACCATATTAAATTGAATGATTATCATAGGAATACACATATTATACATTTTGGAGGCTTTTTATGCGCATTGAAAAACCAAAAGAATCATTAGATCCCAACGCTCATAAAGTTTGGAGAATAAATGGATTAATAACTTTTGTTATATTTTTAATGGTAACGGTTGGCTTTTTTATAGTGAGACATTTCTTTTTTGACATGCCTCAAATGATTGGCTTTATTCTTTTAGGATTAAGTATTTTTTTAGCAATTTTAAATATCGTCATTATTCCACCTATAAGGATGATTTATTGGGGATATGAGATTAAAGAAGAAGAAATAGATATTCAGTATGGCATAATAATCATTAAAAGAACACTGATACCAATGCAAAGAATTCAACACGTTGATACTGAACATGGTCCCATCATGCGTTTATTTAATCTTGCGACTTTAAGTGTATCCACTGCTGGGACAACGCATAAAATTCCGGCATTAAAATATGAAGATGCTGTAAATTTAAGACAAAAGATTTCTGCTTTAGCACAAGTTAGCGAAGAGGATGTATAATATGGAAAGACAACATCCTATCATTATTGTTACCGCATTTTTAGATGAACTTAAAAGCCTAGCATTACCAATTATTTTATCATTCATCGTTCAAGTAGGCAGCCGTGAGTCGTTTGGATTATCCCGTGGATACGTTATTTTTATGTCAGTGTTATTAGGCTTTATGTTGCTATATGGATTTTTGAGATGGTTGTTTTTCAAATATGACTACGATGAAGCCGCATTGGTGATCAAACAAGGGATATTTATAAAAAAAAATCGTACCATTAAAAAAGAAAGAATTCAGTCTTTTAATACAGAAGCTGGTATATTATTAAGACTGTTTAACCTTGTAACATTAAACATTGAAACCGCCGCAAATACCCAAGAACCGGAATTTAATTTAAAAGCTTTAAAGATAAAAAAAGCTGAATCCATCATGAAAACGTTGAAAACAGATAAAAAAGATGTTGATACAGAAGAACAACCGCTTAACACCATTAAAACAACATTATCTACCAAACAATTATTTCTTGCCGGGATTACAAGTGGTAGTGTTGGTATTATTTTTGGGTTTTTAAGTGTTGTAGCATCCCAAGGATTTGTTTTTCTACCAGACCAAGCAATTGATTGGATTATTAATTCAATCGTTGCTTCATCAATTGTTGGCATTATTACCATCGGAAGTTTAGTTTTCATGCTTGCATGGCTAATTTCGATTATTCGTTATGTGATACGCTTTGCGTTTTTTACAATCGAAAAAGAGGATGATACACTTTTTATTACAAGAGGATTAATCGTAAAAAAGACATTCAGCATTAAACTTAATAGAATTCAAGCCTTAATCATTGATGAAGGGTTGTTAAGACAACCTTTTAAGTTGGCTACCATTCAAGCAGAAGTTGCTGGAGGTTCGAAATATGAGGAATCGTTTCGTATTTCTTTAATGCCAATTATTCACAAAACTTGGATTGATGATTTTATCAAACAATATATCTCTGATTATAATCTTGAAATTTCGCATAAGGTTTTACCAAAAAGAGCGTTAAGAAGGTATTTAATTCGATCAAATGCCGTACTTTTATTGATGGTGCCACTCCTTTATATTTCAATGTATTTTTTATGGGGGATTCTTTTCATCATCCCATTAACAATACTCGGATTTTATCGATATAAAGATGGAGCTTACACTATAAATGAAAAGTATTTTATCTTACGATCACGTATCATTAGTAAAAGAACATTTTATGCATTAAAACCACACGTACAAAGTTTTGAGTTGACAAAGACAATATTCCAAAGATATCGTAAATTATTTACAACAAACATTAATGTTTTAAGTGCCGCAGGAAAATCGACCTTTACCTTAAAGGACATTGATGAAGAGGAATTTTTAACGTTTCTTACTTGGTTTAATCGTTAAAAGCATGTAAAATAGATAATAACAAATATAAAGGATGGGTTAGTCATGATGAATCAATTAAGAGTTTTAATGAACGATTTTTTAGTCGATCAATTAAGTTTAAGAACGGAAATCGCATCGGTATTGATTACTATTTTAGTAATCATTGTATGGATTATACTAGCAAAAGTTATTTTACAAGCAGGAAAAAGAGGCATCTCGAGTTACTTTAAGAAAAGTAGTGATAAAAAACGCGGCAATACGTTAAGTGAATTAACGTTTGCATTATTTAAATTTATCGTATGGTTTGTCATTATCTTATTAATCATTACAGAACTTGGCTTTGATATTACCCCTATTTTAGCAACCGCAGGGATTTTAGGACTGGCAATTGGTTTTGGTGCTCAAAACTTAGTGCGCGATGTAATTTCAGGGTTCTTTATCATTGCGGATAACACATTTAATATTGGTGAAACCGTTGAAATTGGTGGTTTTAGAGGCGCTGTTGTTCATATGAATCTAAGAACGACAACACTTAGAAACTTTATGGGGTCAGAATTGATTGTGAATAATGGAAATGTTTCCTCTACGATAAACTGGTCAAGGAATAATACCATTGCGCTCGTTGATTTCGGTGTTTCTTATGATACCGATTTATCGAAAGTCACTGAAATAATGCCAGAATTTGTAGAACATTTAAACGAAACATACGAAGAGATTATTGAAGTGCCTTCCTATTTAGGGGTTACAGAATTAGCGGACTCTTCAATTAACATGCGTATTATGGCAAAAACCACCAATGGAAATCATTGGATGATAGAACGTAAAATACGTCATGAATTGGTTCAGTATTTGAATAAACACGATATTGAAATTCCATTTCCACAAGTGGTTGTTCATCAAAATACATAATATAAATCCCGGGTTTTCCGGGATTTTTTACTGTGAAAATTAATTGAAAAGATTTGAGCAGAGCGCTTAACAAATCATGACAAAATGTTATAATATTTTTGGGTGAGACATATGAATGAATCTGAACGAAGTCAAATGCTTGGAAACATGGATATTAAGAAACTATTAATCAAACTTGCCATTCCGGCTACGGCCGCAATGGCATTTAATGCGCTTTATAACTTAGTGGATACTTTTTTTGTGGCTAGAGGTGTTGGAGAAATAGCGATCGGTGCGCTTTCAATCGCTTACCCCATTCACATGATTGTTTTGGCAATTGGTATTATGATTGGGATAGGGAGTTCATCGGTATTCTCTAGAGCTTATGGTAGAGGCGATAAAAAAACGATGCGACGTAGTGTTAATAATGCTTTAAGTATTAACTTGATTGTTGCTGTAGTGATTGGTTCATTTACATTAATCTTTATGGAGCCTTTGTTAAGGCTTTTTGGTGCGACAGAAGTCAACATGGAATATGCAAAAAGTTATTTAACGATACTTGTTTTTGCTTTGATTCCTTTTTCTATGTCTGTGGTGATGAATAATTTAGTGAGAGCTGAAGGTCGACCAAGACAAGCCATGATTTCGTTGATTATTGGGGCTGTCATCAATATTATTTTGGACCCTATTTTTATTTTTGATTGGGGCTTAGGGTTAGGCGTTGCTGGTGCTGCTTGGGCGACATTAATCGGGAAATCTGCTGCGTTTATTTATATTTTTTCTGTTGCTTTAAAACCAGAAAGTGCCCTCCGTATTCATTTACCAACAATCCATCATATTGATTTTAAAATGGTGCTTGAAATATTTAAGGTTGGCTTACCTTCATTTGTTAGAACCGCGATGGGTGGATTTTTGATCATTATTGTTAATAATCTCATCAATTTTTATTCAGACCCTGCTGAAGCGGCTGTCTATATTGCGATATATGGGGTTATTAACCGTTTAATTAGGTTTTCCTTGATGCCAGGTTTTGGACTTGTTCAGGGAATGGTTCCTATTGTTGGGTTTAATTATGGCGCTGCGTTTTATGAAAGGTTGCATGGTGTCATTAAATACGCCACTCAATTACTCTTTACTTACTTTACCGTTGTTTTGCTTTTGGTAATGATATTTGCTGAGTATATGTTTATGTTATTTTCACCAGAGCAATCGGAGTTTTTTATTACCCAAGGGGCACAAGCTTTTAGGATTGTTGCGCTAGGATTTACATTTGTGAGCTTTCAAGTCATTGCATCGAGTATTTATCAGTCAATGGGTTTCCCATCACGCGCTTTTATCCTGGCGTTATCTAGAAGGTTTTTAGTGTTTGTGCCTGCTGCATTAATACTTACTAGTATTTATGGTACGGTAGGGATATGGTGGACCTTCTTTGTCGCTGACCTTGTGACAGGTATTATAGGATTTGTATTCTTGCAACTTGAGTTTAAAAACTTACGCTTTAAAGCAAATATGGCGCTGCAATCATGAAAATTTTATTGGATGCGGATGGCTCACCTGTTCGAAAAGAAGTGGTGAATGTTGCCTCATCATATAATATAGAACTTATCATGATTAGCAATGTTAATCATGACATACAAGAATCATACGGTGAGGTTATCCAAGTGGATCAAGGCATTGATTCTGCCGATTACAAAATTTTATCCATGACTAACAAGAATGATTTGGTCATTACTCAAGATTACGGCTTAGCATCATTGGTTTTAAGTAAAAAGGCCTATGCTATGCATCAAGATGGATGGTTTTTTAATGAAAACAATATTGAAACACTGTTATCCCAACGAGCCATGGCGCAAAAAGCGAGAAAAAGTAATATTAGACTTAAAGGCAGTAAAAAGCGTGAACCTTCACAAAATAAAACATTTGAAAACGCATTGAAAATATTTTTGAAAACGAGGAATTTATGACAAAATTAATCTATTATCCAAACTGTTCTACATCCAAAAAAGCAGTGAAATATTTAAATGATAATGATATCGAGTTTAAACATGTCGATATAGTAAAAGAAACTCCCACAAAAGATGACCTTCAAAAGATTTTAAAATTTAGTGATGAACCGATCAATAAACTCTTTAATACAAGTGGAAAACTATATAGAGCATTGGATATTAAGTCTAAAATTAATACCATGAGTGATGATGAAAAGCTTCAACTATTATCAAACCATGGTATGTTGATTAAAAGACCTTTATTGATTTATAATAATCACGCCATCATTGGATTTAATGAAAACAAATACGATCAATTGTTTAAATAGACATTTTTAGTGTCTATTTTTTTATGGATATAGTAATATTCATGATAAAATATGGCTAATAAAGGAGTGTGATTTCTTTGAAGAAAGTAGTGGTTTTGGGTGGCGCCAATATTGACTTAGTGATCAAGAGCACAAAGCCCCTTAGAAAGAATGATTCCTTAGAAGCAAAAATGGAAAAATCATTTGGAGGCGTAGGTAGAAATATTGCTGAAAATTTAGCAAGGTTAAACATTCACACCTCTTTTATTAGCGCGCTTTCATATAATGATTTAGGTGCTAATTTGATCAATCATTTAAAAAGTTTAAACGTTAAAGTATATGTTATTGAATCAAAGAAAACCAGTGAATATGTTATGATTCAAGATGAAAACAATGATTTGTTTATGGGATTTAATGATATGAAAGCAGCAGAAAACGCGCTTTGTTTTAACTCAATCAGTCCTTACCATGATACAATACGTTCGAGCGATTACTTAATTCTTGATGGCAACGTAAGTCAAAATGTTATAAACAAACTCTTTAAAACGTTTGATGTGCCTATTATTGTAGATGGGATTTCAACCGTTAAAGTGATGAAGTTTTTACCGCATTTAAATAAGATATTCATGATTAAATTAAATGCGCATGAAGCCAATGCATTGCTTGGTGAATCAAATGAAAGCGTTGAAAGTTTTAAAGCGGCAACTAAGAAATTTTTAGATAAAGGCATTACTCATGTTTTTATTACATTAGGAAAAAACGGGGCAATTTATGGAAATAATCAAGAAATAAGAGTTCACAAAAATAAGAAGCGTGAAATCATCAATACCAGTGGAGCTGGAGATAGCTTCTTATCAGGCGCAATATATGGGCTAATTCATCATTTAGATATGCTTCAATGTGGTTTATCTATGAGTGCTTTAACTTTAAAAGCGAAAGAAGCGGTTAATCAATCGTTAAGTAAAACATTATTGTTAAAAGAAATGGAGCAGTGATTTTATGTATTTAGAGATTCAAAAGGATGTAAAAAAAGCCTTAGATGAAGGAAAAGCTGTGGTTGCATTAGAATCAACCATTATTTCACATGGAATGCCTTATCCTAAAAATTTAGAGATGGCTAAAAAAGTTGAAAATATAATTAAAAAACAAGGAGCAGTTCCTGCGACCATTGCGGTTTTAGATGGCGTTGTAAAAATTGGATTAAGTGATCAAGAGTTAGAAACGTTAGCAAAAGCAAAAGATGTATTAAAACTATCGAAAAGAGATATTCCTTATGCCTTAGCGAACAAGTACCATGGCGCAACGACAGTAAGTGCAACCATTTTGTTTGCGAAAATGGCGGGGATTAAAGTGTTTGCAACAGGTGGTATTGGAGGGGTGCATCGCGGGATTGGAAAAATACTTGATGTCTCTAGGGATCTAGAAGAACTTGCAAGTAATGAAGTTTGTGTAGTATGTGCAGGTGCGAAAAGTATTTTAGATTTACAAAACACTCTGGAATACCTAGAAACAAAAGGGGTTTTGGTACTTGGTTATAATACGTCTGAACTTCCTGCGTTTTATACACAAAAAAGCGGTTTCAGTGTTCCATATCATGTAAAAAGTTCAATTGAGGTTGCAAAGATGATGCATGTGCAATATAATCAACTTGGATTTAATACCGGGATGGTTATCGCCAACCCTATTCCATCTAATTATAGTATGGATAAAAAACACATTGATAACGTGATTGCGTTGGCTTTAAAAAAGGCAGAAGATAATCATATTACCGGAAAAGCCATTACCCCGTTTTTACTAAACGAAATTCAACTCGCAACAAAGGGTCAATCACTCGAAGCCAATTTACAGTTAGTTTATAACAATGCATTGTTGGCCGCTAAGATAGCCATAGATTATGCATCATTGGAGCAGGATGAATAGATGAATAAAGTGACAAAAAGATTTGTAATAGAGATATTGAGAATTTAATCTATTATGTGTCCCTAATGGGATATCTTTTTGTCACTTTTTATGTGAATAATTGTATGGTATGAAGTGTTATTAAAATTTTGAAATTATCATGGGGAGGCTACAATATGATTCTAATGACCACAATCAACTGGGTTGAGACAATCTTTTACATTATTGGTGGATTTGGATTGTTTTTGTATGGAATTAGTTTAACAGGAGAATCCTTAAAACTACTGGCTGGTAATAAGTTAAAACGCGTGATAGAAAAAACCACGAATACCCCTTTAAAAGGGATATTTATGGGGGTTTTAATCACAGTTATTTTGCAAACTTCTTCAGGCACAACAGCTCTAACTATATCACTTGTGCGTTCGGGATTAATGACTTTACCTCAAGCGGTTGGGATTATTTTAGGTGCGAATATTGGAACAACCGTTACAAGCTTTTTAATTGGTTTAAACATTTCAGCGATTAGTTTGCCTATGATTGGAATTGGCTCTATGCTTGCCTTCTTCTTTAAAATTAATCGGTATAAACGTCTAGGGGGCGCATTACTTGGATTTGGTTTAATCTTCTTTGGTTTAGACTTAATGGGAGAAACATTAAAACAGTTTTTAGAGTTTGATGTCTTTAGTAATGTGTTTATAAGTGTTTCTGATTATCCTGTTTTAGGCGTTTTAATTGGAACATTATTTACTTTTTTATTACAATCATCTACTGGAGTAATTGGAATTTTACAATCATTATATACGACTGGAGCGCTTCCTTTAATTGCGGCGATTGCAATTGTATTAGGAAGTAATATCGGAACTACAATCACAGCGTTTATCGCTTCAATTGGCGCTTCTGTATCTGCTAAAAGAGCCGCGTTAATCCATATCATTTTCAATGTTTTTGGTTCGATGTTGTTTTTATTATTGATTTTTCCATATACGATTTTCATTCAATGGATGCAAGATGTTTTCTTAGGAGGAACGCCTGAAGCGATGACGATTAGTTTTGCGCATATTTTCTTTAATATTATCAATACATTTGTGATGTATTTCTTTATTACGCATTTAGTGAAGTTTTCTAAACGCATGATTCCTGGAGAAGATACTGATGATTTAGTCAATGTTGATTCACTTCAAGAAAGCTTGGTCCATGATAGTCCACCTTTAGCTTTAGAGGCTTCGAAAAAAGTTATATTATCAATGGGTGATATTGTACGCACAATGTTCCAAAAAAGTGTTCAATATTCCTTTAATAATGATCGAAAGTTGTTAGAAAGCGGACGAAGTTTGGAAGAAATTGTTGATACACTCGACCAAAAAACCCATGATTATTTAGTCATGATTTCTCAAGATGGTTTGGATCAAAGTCTTGCCCATATCCATTCATCTTATGTTGATACCATTCGGGATTTTGAAAGAATCGCGGATCACGCCCAAAACCTTTTTGACTTTTTTGAATATCGTTATGAAAACAAACTCTCGTTAAGTGAAGAAGCGCTTGCCGATTTAAAAACACTGTATGCGACAACCACCGATATTATTAATACAATGTTTGAAGCGTTTAAAGATTCAAACAAATCGAAAGCTAAAATGGTTTTGGCTTTAGAAGATGAAATTGATGAACATGTCAAAGCCATGCGAAGACGCTTTGTGAAAAGAACGCATGTAGCTAAAGGTGAAACGGATGAAGAACTATTTGTAGATATATTATCAAATATTGAAAGAATTGGAGATCATTGTGAAAATATTGTTTTGAACATCTTACAGGAAAAATATTTTACGGAATACAAAACAGTTGCGAATTAATCCATTAAGACTTATAATTATGATAACAATATATGCTTATTAGACAGATAGTTGTAGCAATGCTTCAACTATCTTTTCAATCAATTATTACTTACAAATCAATGTCATTTTTGTTATACATTAATTTTTACGAGGAGGTAAAAGTTATGGTGGAAAATCAGGATTTTAATTTATATTTTAATTTGTTTTTCTTTGGGGTTATTGGTTTAGGAATGCTAATTGGTTTTCTTAGAGGATTTAAAAAAACTACCTATAGCTTCATTACTAAATTAATTTTTTATGCGATATTTTTTGTAACATTAAACGTAATGGTAAATCTTATTTGGACGGTTCAGCTGCCATTCTTATCACTATTATTTGAAGCGCTAGGATCTGAATATCAAAATGTTGGTTCACTCAGTGAAGCGCTTCCGATTTTTATTGAGTTTACTTTGGGAGATGGTTTTAATGGGTCTTTACAAAATGAAAATTTTTTAGAGTTTGCGACGTCTTTATCATTATTCGTTGTTAAAATTGTTTATGCAATCTTTTATTTTACGGTTTTTAATTTGTTTTATCGCTTTATTGCGTTTGTCATTCGAATTATATTCTTTAGAACAAAAAAAGAAGATAAACATAAACCTAAAAAGCGTCTCCCTGCGATGGTTATGGGGGGTGCCAGTGGTGTTTTAAGTGTTTTCGTTACCATTATATTACTTGGTGGGGTTATGGATGTCTCTCAAAATTTTGTGAAACTTTTGAATGAAGAAGATACGACCCAACAAGTTGCTTATTATTCGGGTGTTGAACTTTCAGATAATGAAGATCCTTTAGCTGAGGTTAGTAATGAGCTTGAACTATTAAGAGATATGACAACTGCTTATCATGATAACTTTGTAGTGTCTACGTTGATGCGCGTTACGTTTACTGATAGCGAATCAGGAAGAGAGACGCCATTAAACTTAAGTTTGTTTGATAGGGTCTTTTCTATCGATTATAAAGAGTATAATATCCGTTTTAGACATGAAATTGCGATGGTTAGTGATTTAGCCGATGTCTTTTTAAGCAGTGCGTTTGCGAATACTCAAAATATAAGTGATTTAGAAGGTGAAGATTTAAAAACCGCTGTTTCTCATTTAGCGACGAGCGACTTGTTGGTTGCAACACTTCCTCTTGCCATTGAGTTAGGGACTGAATATATGGACGTCGATATGGGCATGAGCGAAGAAGAATTATACGGCATTGATTGGCGAAACGAAGTGAATCAAATGGGCGTTGTTGCGGCTTCTATGATTGAAATACTAAATACTGCGGGGGTTTTTGACGATGAAATTGGCTATGAAGCTGCAGAATTTAATGGAAAAGACATAGAATCGATGTTTGATGCGATGAGTGAAACAGAAGTTTTCACGTCGCCTGCGATTATGAACATGGCCCTTGCGCAATTAGGGGATGATTTTACCATGTATATCAATGTCCCTGAAGATATGGATTGGCGTTTAGAATTTCAAGCGTTTGGACGAATTTTAGGTTCAATTGCGAATACGAACCTTACCATAAGAGATATACAAGACCAAGATTTTAACGTTATATTCTCTAAATTGATTCACCTTGATTTAGAAATTATTTTGGATTCTGTATTACTTGAAGGCGCAATGATTAATGCATTAAGCAGCGATTCTGACCTTTTAGGGTTTGATGAGTTAATTGTACCTGATGATGTTGTTTGGCGTGATGAAGATGGCGTAGATGGAGAATTGAGGATCATTTTAAAAAGTTTTAACGCCATTACAGAGGATTTAGCAGAAAAAGATGTTGATGATTTTGGCATCAATACTTTATTAAATTTAAGCGAATCTGTCTTTGACTCGGTGTTAGAATCCAAAGTTTTTTCAGCGAGTTTTGGAAACTTAGTATATGGTTTAAGTGATGATGTAGAAGCGTTGGTTATTCCTTTAAGTACAACAAAAACTGTCTTAGTCAATGAAGCATCGATTACGATTGTTGGAGAAACTGAGTTAAAAGCCATTATCAGTTCGCTTCAAATATTTAATGTAGATGATATCGATGATTTCAATTTAGACGCATCTTTTATTGAAGTGATTGATATCGATAAAATAGAAGAAATTTTTGATTCTTTAATCATCCACGCTTCTTTATCTAAAGTAATGCTTGATTTGACGGAAGAAGAAGGAAGTGTCATCACCATTCCGCATTATGATGTCGATGACAATGTTGTTAGACTTTACGATGTGGATGATGATTTAAATTATATTCATGTTGATGAGCTTACTAACTTAATAAATGTCATTGTGGATTTAGGCTTATCTGATGATTTAGACAATCTTCAAAACATTTCTGTAGAAAACATTATTGAAAATATAGACACGATTTTAGGTAGTGCAATTTTGCATGCAACGATTAGTTTTCAATTGATTGACCTTGGTGATGATATGGTATTTATCCCATCGCACTCTGCTGAGGAAGTTGTGGTTCAAACAACAAGTGGCTCTAATGAAACTTTAAGTGACTTTATTGCAAAAGATGAATTAGAAGCCTTGTTAAAAGCTTTACAAATGATTGGTATTGATGATGTAGGTTCGTTTGAAGGAGACATCAACATGGATATTTTAAGTGATGAAGAAGCGGTTGATGCCTTGTTGAATTCTGCGATTATTCACGCGAATTTATCCAAACAATTGCTTGATACTTTAGAAAATGACAATGTATTAAATATTCCTTATTATGATGAAGAAGGAACCATTGAAATTCGATTGTTTGTAGAAGGAACGGATTTTATATTAGCCGATGAGCTGAGAAATATGTTAAACGGGATAAGCGCATTAGGATTAACGGATAATTTTGATAGTTTTGATGGAAATCTTGATTTGCTCTTATTACAAGAAGCAAGTGTTCGTGAAACGGTTTTAAGTTCTAGTATTTTACACGCAACGATTTCTTCACAAATTCTTGATCAACATGCAAGTGCATTGATTGATATTCCTAAATACCAATATAATGATATGACTTTTGATACCTCGCTCATCAATACTGTTGGAGATGCTACAGAAGAAACCGACACGCAATATATTTTAAAAGCTGAAGTCGATGCCTTCTTACTCGGTGTGATTACCTTGTTAAATGATGGACAAAGCGATACGCTTTATATCGATGAGTTTGATGGTAATTTAGATTTAATGCGTTTAAAAGAACAAAACGCGCGTGAAAATGTCTTGAGTTCTAGTATCTTGCATTCTACGATTTCTTCACAAATAGTTGATTTAGAAAATGATGATGTGATTGTGGTTCCTACGTATGAATTTACAACCAACACCTTAGAGACTGAATTATTATATGTTGTTGATGATTATACAGAAAGTATGGATAACTATTATTTTATTCATTCAGAACTGCATAACTTATTAGAAGGAATTATTACCTTGTTAGAAGATGAAACATCAGAGACAATCTTAGTGAACGACTTTACTGGTAGTTTTAATTTAGAGAATTTGAATACTGCGGCCAATCAAGAAAAAGTCTTATCAAGCACCATCTTACATGCAACGATTTCTAAGACTGTTTTAGATTTAGATGATGGCGTGCTGCTTGTACCGACTTACATGATTGATGATGAGACTCCATTAAGAATAGACAATGACTCAATAGAATATATTAGTGCTTCAGAAGTTCAAGCGCTGATTAATGGCTTAATCGCAATGAATTATACAGATTTAGATAGTTTTGGAACCGAAATTCCAAGTGATGCGTTCTTTGATAATCGTGCACTTTTATTAGAGTCTTCATCGATTCATGCGACAATCTCTCAAAGACTTTTAAATGATACAAATGATAACTTATTAATTCCTGATGAAAATAAAGAAGGCGATCCTTTAAGAATTATGGTAGATAATAATGCCTTTACGTATTTAGAGAATGATGAACTTAACTATATTTTCGATGCATTAGAAATGCTTGATTTAAAAGACTTTGGAACCCTTGCGTTTGAAGCATCTGATATTTTAGATAATGTAAATTATGGTGAACTATTAAATAGTGTCTCGATGCAGCTTACCGTGAGTGATTTAATCTTACCAAACACCATTGATGAAACTGCTTTACCAAATACTACTATGCGTTTAGTTGTAACGTCTAAACACTATGAAACCATTTTAAAAGATGCTCAAAGTGAAAGTATGATTGAAACACAAGAACTTATCAACCTGTTAGAAGCGTTAGAATTACTAGGTGCTGATTTTGATGGAAACATGGACGCACAAGCAATCAGTAATTCGCTTAATGATATGGAAAATATATTAGTCAGTGAATCTATGCATTTAACAATTCATAGTATGATTGAAACAAATAATAATTTATTGATTCCAGACTTAGCAACGAAAGATGACACGTTTAACATGGTCGATGATGTGTTAACAGCTGAAGAAATTGAGGCCTTTATTATAGCGGCTGATCGCTTCGCAACAGCGAGTGGTTCAGGAGATGACTTTACAAACATCGAATTTACCTTCTCAGCAATGGAAAGCTTAGATGAAAACGACCGTGACGTTATCTTATCATCCATGGTTGTAAGAAACACCTTAACCGAAGAATTAGAAAGCATTCCAATATTTACATTTGAAGATACGGATTACGAAAATGATGATCCATCTACCTTCTTAAGAAAAGAAACCATTCAAGATGTTATAGAAAATCCAGGAGACTATTCATCTCTATAAAAATATCCTCTTCTCACTTTACACTGTGAGAAGAGGACATTTGTTTTTAAGGTGATTGTATGAGACTATTTGTTGCGGCGTATTTGGATCGCGATTCAATGAAAAAGATAACGCATTATCAACAAACGTTAAAAAATAAAATAAATGCGAAATTTGTAAAAGCCAATCAATTACACATTACGCTTTTATTTTTAGGCGATCAAGATGAAACGATCTTAGAAAGTATTGAATCGTGGTTTGAACAAATTTCAAAAGAAAGTTTTACTATTTCATTTGAAGATGTTAATATTTTTCGTGATACTTTAATATTACCCTTGAAAAATCACTCGTATTTAAATTCCTTACATCAATCTTTAAAGCGATGCGTCAATGATTTTTTAAAGCTATCCGTTAAACCGTTCACCCCCCATATTACTTTGGCTCGAAAAGTAACGAATAAAAATACACCGAAGATCTTGTCAATGGCTTTTAAGCATGTAAAGATAAAAGAAATTGCTTTAGTAAAAAGTACGTTAGCAAAAAATGGTGCAACCCATGAAAAACTCAAAGTATTATCATTAATTAATCATTGAAAAGAATGATTTTTACTATTAAAATATATTTTGAACACAAATTCTTTAAAAGGTTGGGATAACATGGAAAACTCTAGCAAATCAAAGAAAGAAAATAAAGCAAAAAAGAAAGAAGAAACAATCATCGCAGAAACACTAGAAGAAAAACTGTATAGTAGAAATTTCAAAAAATGGGGATTTGATCTCAATCCATTTGTATCGTTCATAGCGATTATTTTAATCTTTTTACTCACTGTTTATACTGTTGTTTCTAATATCGAAGGGGTAGGGATTCCATCTGCCTTTGATGTGTTTGAAAATATTACCTTTTTCGTGGTTGATTACTTTGATTGGGTCTTTATTTTTGCGACCAACTTCTTCATTATTTTAGGCCTTTATTTAGCGTTTTCTAAACTAGGAAGGATTCGTATTGGGGGCTTAAAAACCAAACCTGAGTTTACGAATTTTGCTTGGTATTCAATGCTTATTAGTGCAGGAATGGGCATTGGATTAATGTTTTATGCGGTGAGTGAGCCTTTATCACACAGTATGAACATCCCACCAATTTACCAAGGCGACAATCCACAAATTTCTGCAATGGCTTCAACGTTTTTACATTGGGGGCTTCATCCTTGGGCTATTTATGCCATCATGGCTTTATCATTATCGTATTTCGCATACAATAAAAAACTTCCTTTATCGTTGCGTTCAATATTTTATCCTGTTTTTAAAGAACGCGTATTTGGACGTTTAGGCGATGTTATTGATTTACTTGCGGTACTCGCAACATTATTTGGACTTGCGACTTCATTAGGTTTAGGCGTCCAACAAATGAACAGTGGTTTAAACTTTTTAATAGGGGTCCCCTATAGTGTAACGGTTCAAGTTATTTTAATTGTGATGATCACTGCGGTTGCGACATTATCGATTATTTCTGGTATCCAAAAAGGCGTTCGATTTTTATCAGAGATGAATATGCGTATTGCGGCGGTATTTATGATTTTAGTGTTGATTTTTGGTCCAACGCTTTATATCTTGAGATTGTTTGCCTCTTCACTGGGTCAATATTTTAATGATTTTTTCACCGCTACATTATTTTTAAGTTTAGAGCCTTCTGGAGCTGAGAGAGATTGGCAAGGTGGATGGACCATCTTTTATTGGGCATGGTGGATTTCATGGTCACCATTTGTTGGAATGTTTATTGCGCGTGTATCGAAAGGTAGAACCATTCGTGAGTTAATTACTGCTGTCTTAATTATTCCTTCGCTTTTAAGTTTCTTTTGGTTATCAGTATTTGGTGGAACTGCATTTAGTGTGAATGCAGCGATGAATGGAGAACTATTTAACATTGTCTCTGATTCATTAGAAGTGGGTATGTTTGAAATGTTTTATAATATAGATTATGCTTTTTGGGGGGCAGTCTTTACGGTTATATTATCGTTTGTGGCAACCTTATTGGTTACATTTTTCTTTATTACCTCATCAGACTCTGGTTCTGTTGTTGTTAACGCCATCACATCGGGTGGGAAAACCGAAACGAAACCCCGTCAGAGAGTTTTCTGGGCTGGGTTAGAAGGATTTGTTGCGGCATTGTTATTAATTATTGGCGGCGAACAAGCTTTAGAGGCCTTACAATATGGTGTGATTATGAGTGGGTTACCATTTGCGATTGTGTTATTCTTCATGAGTATTATGTTGTTATTTAGTTTACAGTCTACGTATAAACGCCAACAATACCGTAGAGATGTGAAAATGGTAAAAGAAATTATCGAAGAAGAAGATA
Organism: uncultured Candidatus Izemoplasmatales bacterium; assembly: GCA_964479895.1. Lineage (GTDB taxonomy): Bacteria > Bacillota_I > Bacilli_A > Izemoplasmatales > Izemoplasmataceae > B1SED10-225. The sequence continues at coordinate 22,272 of CAYZOR010000005.1, forward strand.
TCATTATTGATTAATCAATAAAAAAAATAAAAATCCGAAAGTGGATTTTTATTTTTTTGAATGCTTATCTAAAAAGGTCATCATTAAATCAGCGACGTATTTATCATCATCAATAAATGGAACATGGGAGACACCATTTAAAATATGTGTTTCAACGTTTTTTCCAATCGCACGTTCGTTGAATTTTGCAACTCCAGCTGGTATGGCTTCGTTTTTATCGCCATGGATTGAGAGTATTGGCATATTTAATGTTTTGGCTTTATGTTCCCCTTCGACCACGCCGTTATCGTCACTAAAAATATTGAAATATGTCATCGCATAATAGACTTCAGCTAAGTTTCTTTGTGCGATAAACGCATCAATCAACTTTTCATATAAAGTATCCAATGGCTTATCCGTTGTGAAAACATCTTTGTTAAGCATTTGTTTAATAAACCAGCGTTGGTTTTTATGTTTATATTTTTCGACGGGTTCAACATACTTTTTAAGTTCATCGAGTCTTTGGATGGGCGCTTTACTTTTGATTAACCCACCAAGTTTTCTTTTTTTAATCGATCGTCCTGCGACACTATAACTCGATATCAACAATAAAGTATTAATCAAAGCTTTATGATCTACTCCAAGACGCATCGCGATTAAAGCGCCAAAATCTAATCCCAATACATTCACGTTTTTTAAAGATAAATGTTCGATAAAATTTTTAACATCTAGAGTATAGTCTTTAACCTCTTTAGCCTCATTTTCATAGCTTGATTTGCCAAACCCTCTTAAATCAATTGCATAGAGTGTTAAATCATTGTCTAGTCTATGTATGAGTGGTTCAAAAATCGCAGAAGAAAATAAATTACCGTGGATTAAAATTAATGGATCACGACTGCCTTTTCGATATTGGTAAAATAATTTTTCGCCGTTTTTTAAAGTGACATAAGAACTTTTTAGTGATTGCATACTATCATCCTTTTGAATTTATTTTTTTCTAAGGGGGTGATTTAGGTTTTAAGTATCAAATGTATCATGTATAATTATAACAAAGGAGTTGGTCTTATGGGAAAACTTAAGAAAAAAATTTCAAATATTCGTTCAGCTTTCAGTGTAAAAACACATAAGATGCCTCGTTTAGCTATTATTGCCATGATGCTTTTTCTTAATATTGTTATTTTACTGATTGCGGCTTTAATTGCACTTATTATTGATGATGCATTCAATTCTTACTTAGAAGCACTGGCTTTAGGAAGCGTTACTTGGTTATTAGCGCCCAATGCAATTTTAGAAATTGATAACCCACAAACGCTCTTTTTAGCGGTCAGTGTATTATTAATTGGGATTATCTTATTTTCAGGGACGATTATTGCTTTGATCACAAACGCATTAAAAGATTATTTTGAAAAGAAACAAAGTTCATCGGGGAAAATTTATATGCAGGACCATATTGTGATTTTAAACTATAACAACAAAGTTCCAGAGTTGATCGCAGATTTATTATATGTGAAAAGTCGTCAAATCTCAGTTTTAATTTTAGCCGATGTGGATAGACGGGTTGTCGAAGAAAAAATTCGAAACGCGTTACTTAATCAAAATGTAAGTAAAGATAAAATTAAAAAGTTCAATGTGTTAATTAAAAAAGGGTCACCGTTGAACCAAGGAGAACTGTTAGATTGTTCAATCGATAAAAGTAATACCATCATTATTATGAATGATCATGTTTTTGATTTAGAAGGGGAAGGTTTAACGGTAGGGGATTTAAACGTTATTAAAATATTGCTTGGTTTAGGACAATTATCATTGCGTCAAGATGTTAATATTGTGAGTGAAGTTAAAGCGTTTGAAACCAAAGAAAAAGTGCTTGCATTAAAAAAACAAATTAAGTCCCTTAAACAGTACCACTTAATTCCTATTTGTTTTGATAAACGGCTTGGTCAAATTATGGCTCAAACCATCATTCAAAAATACACAGAAGATATTTATCTTTCAATGTTTTCTTTTGAAGGTTCAGAAGTGTATCCTGTGGAAGAAACATCCTTTGATGAGTGTTTAAATTATGCCACGCATGCGATTCCTTTAGGCGATTATGAAGGGCAGTTGTATGCCTTAAGTGGAACATACCTTGAAGCGCAAAAATTTGATCAATCCTCAAACGTTCAATTAGAGACGTTAACGCTTAAAGATTTAAAAGAAAAAACCCACTTAAATGTATTAATCGTAGGCTCGAATAATAAAAAAAGTTATATTGAAGAATCGTTTAAAGCCTATGAAACGTTGCATCGTAGTGAATTCTCTATTAAAAATATTGCTCATAATGCTTTAAAAGACTATATTCACGCTATTGATCAAAGTGTTCCTCTAACGATTATTTTATTAAGTGATGAAACCAAAAGTGATGATCGTTTAGACGGTGAGGTGATTGACAGTTTAATTTATTTGAAAAAGGTTATCCATGATAAAAATGTTCATATTATTGTTGAACTCTTAGATCCGAAAAATGATCGTTTAATCAAAGATTTAGATATTGATAATACAATCATTTCTAATAAAATCATATCGCTTTTATTAAGTAAACTGGCTTTATTCCCAAGAACAGAAGCGTTTTACGATGATTTATTATCCATTGCTTCGAATGAAGAAAAAAATGATACAAAAGCTTTACATGTCCAAAAAGCAAATACATTATATGATGCTAATTTTCCGATACCATTCAATTCCATTAAAACATTTGTGAACACGCACTTTGCGTCTGCCAATCATAAAACAATTCCTTTAGGAACCATTAAAAATGACAAAGTGAAACTATTTAGTGGTGATTTGATGAAAAAGACAATCTCGATTGAAGCATCTGACGATATTATTTTATATAAGTTATAATTCAAATTTTTAGCTTTCTTTTTCTTGAGAACTTTGTTACAATTTTAAAGAAAAAGGAGACGGTATAAATGTTAGTAATGGTTGGTGCCTCAGCGAGTGGAAAAACAGAAATTGCTAAAATATTAATCAATCAATACCATTTCAAAAAAATGGTTACTTTCACTACCCGTCCTATTCGTGAAGGGGAAAAACATGGTGTGGATTATTACTTTTTGACGCCGAAAGAATTTTTACTTAAAAAAGAAAATGGAGACTTTATTGAAACCGTAGAATATGCCAATCATTGTTATGGGACTTCATTCAACGAAGCCAGTCAAAATAGAGTATTAATTGTTGACCCTAATGGTGCGAATGTATTGTATGAAAAACTAAATTCACGCGCTGTATTTTTCTATTTAGAAGCCTCAGAAGCCGTAAGATCAAAGCGTATGGAGTTACGCGGTGATCATTTAAGAGACATTAAAGAACGTATTGAAAAAGATAGAGAAGTATTTAAAAAAGAAGCACTCAATCACATTGATTACTATATTGACACAAACGTCAAATCTCTTTTAGCATTGAGTGAAGAAATATTTTTACGTTATAAAACCCATCAAAAAAAGACTATTACCTAAGATAATAGTCTTTTTTGATGCGTTATTGACTTGTTTAAAAAAGGGTTTCGCCCTATAATAAAATTGAAAATAAAAAGAGGTGCTATGATGCAAACAACAATTATTAACCATCCATTGATTCAAAACAAATTAACCAGAGCGAGAAGCAAAGATACTGACAGTAAGATTTTTCGTGAAACCATTAATGAAATTAGTGGCTTAATGTGCTATGAAGCAACTAAGGATTTAAAAACAAAGTACATTAATATTGAGACCCCTGTTACAACCACAAAAGGTGAAGTACTTGATACGAAGATTGTGATTGTGCCTATATTAAGAGCAGGATTAGGTATGGTAGATGCGATTCATATGTTGATCCCACATGCTAAAGTGGGACACATTGGTTTATACCGAGATGAAAAAAGTTTTACGCCTGAAAAATATTACACAAAACTTCCTGAAGATTTGGATAAATCAACGGTCTTCTTACTTGATCCTATGCTTGCGACTGGTGGGTCAGTCAAACAATCATACGATATATTAAAAGCATCAGGCGCAAAAGATATTCGTTTCATTGGCATTGTCGCTTCGCCTGAAGGGATTGAAACGATTGAAAACGCATGTCCTGATTTAAAGATATATGTCGCGGCTGTTGATGAAGGCTTAACGCCTAATAAGTATATTACACCAGGTCTAGGCGATGCGGGTGACCGTTTGTTTGGTACAAAATAAAGGTTTACAAGGAGGATTTCATGGATGAAAAAGTATTGACGCCTAAAGAAATGACTTTAAGTGATCAATTTACCATGAAAACATTAAATATTACCGATTATGCCTTAATGAAGAAGGCCGCTAAAGGTTTATTTGATTATGCTTTTAAACAAAATCTATTGACGGTTAAGAATATAGCGATTTTTATAGGCCCAGGTAATAACGGTGGAGATGGCGTAGTTTTTGGAAAACACTTAGTCAACAACGGATATTTAGTGACGCTTTATCTGGTAGGAGACCCCCTTAAAAGAAGTGATTCTTTAAACCAAGCGCTCCATGATTTTAAGAAGCAAGAGACGATTGTGTCGATTAATACAAAACGTGATATTCAAAAAAATACGTCTAAATTTCAAGTCCATGAGCTCATCATTGATGCCTTATTTGGTAGTGGTTTGAATAAACCATTACAAGGCATTTTCAAAGATGTAGTATCATTCGTTAAAAGGGTACAAAAACCTGTTATTTCCCTAGATGTCCCCTCAGGCATAAACGCCTATAATGGCATCAACATGAATGAAAGCATTCAAGCAGACCACACACTAATCGTCCAGCATTATAAAACAGGGAATTTACTTTTTGATGCGCCAGATTATCATGGGCACCATCACATTGTAGATGTGGGAATAAAAACTCCGCCGTTTGAAATGAACCGGATTAAACCACCCTCTAATGTATCGTTTAAAACGCATCAAAAGAATATCCATAAATATGATCGGGGAACAGGATTAATAATTGGTGGAAGTAAGGCTTTAGAAGGGGCTTTAATTATGGCATCGCATGCGGCTTTAAAAACAGGGTTAGGGTTACTCACTGCTGTTTTTGATTCACCAGATATTTCTGGGAAACCTATCCCTTTAGAAGTTTTATCTTATCAAAGAAAAGATGTAAAAGATATAAAGCGTTTGTTGAATAAAAAGGATGCTTACTTATTTGGGCCTGGATTAAATCAAGGTATAATTTATCACAAAGATTTACTCAAACAGTTGATTGATACAGGGAAACCTATCGTTATTGATGCTGGAGGAATCGATTATTTTAAAGAAATCTTTAATGAATATGATGATTTTTCCCAAGTCGTCTTAACCCCTCACGCTGGTGAACTCGCTTCTTTTTACGGTGTTGCATCTTCACACATCATCGCCGATCCTTTGAAATGGCTCAAACCGCTTACGGACAAAAAAGTAAATGTTTTATTAAAGGGACCTTGTAGTATTGTTGCAAAGCATTTAAAACAGTATTATTTATATCATCCAAATCCTGCTTTAGCAAAAGGAGGAAGTGGGGATGTACTTAGTGGACTCATCTTAAGCTTTTTAGTCCATCATCCAGTGGAAGATGCTATGCAATATGCTATAAATTTAATGCATAAAAGTTTAAATCTTGTGCTTAAAGATATACCTGAGGAAAGTGTTTTACCAAGTGATGTATTAAATTACTTGCCTATTACGATAAACATGTTAAAATAAAATAGGCAATTTTCGGAGGGGTACCCAAGTGGCTGAAGGGGCTGGCTTGGAAAGCTAGTAGATCGTTTACGCGGTGCAGGGGTTCAAATCCCCTCCTCTCCGCCATAATATAATTTATAACCTACTATTATGGTAGGTTTTTTTAAATGGGTAAATATTCATTCATACTCATGATACAATAAGTTATATTAGGTGGTGAATGCATGATAAAGAATATTTATAAAAGAATTGTTAATCGTTTAACGATGATTATGTTGTTTTTAATGCTTCAAATCGCATTGTTTTTCATGATTGTATATTATTTTTCAGAACTTTTTTGGCAGTTAAATACCGTTTTTGTTATCCTTTCAGCAATCATTATTTTCTTTTTACTAGTCAAAGAAGAAAACCCCTATTATAAAGTCAGATGGATCATTCCTATTTTAATATTTCCTGTCTTTGGTGGCATGTTTTATTTGCTGTATCGTATTAGAAATATTCCCCCCAAAACCATCGAAGAGCATTTGGAGATAGAAAGGAACCGCCATTATTTTGCCGACGATTTACCGCCAGTATCAACCCTGCATGAAGCTGTTTATTTAAAACGGCTTGGATGGCCTTCTTACAAAGGAACAAACACACACTTTTTAGATTCAGGCAATGCGTTTTTAGACTCGGTATTAGAAAAAATCAAAACCGCTGAAAAGTATATATTCATTGAATTTTTCATCATTAGACCCGGTAAAATGTGGGATGCATTGTTAGATGTTTTAAAAGATAAAGCCAAAGAAGGCGTAGAGGTTGTTATCATATATGACGATTTTGGCTCCTCAGCGTTTCCTAGAAATTATCCTGAAATTTTAAAGAAATATAATATTGAAGCGCATATTTTTAATCCCATCAAATTACGGTTAAATTTTGGTGGAAATTATAGAGACCATAGAAAGATTGTTGTCATTGATGGTATTTACGGCTATACGTGTGGAAATAATATCGCCGATGAATATATTGGAATAGAAAAACCACATGGCAATTGGGCTGATACAGGCATTTTATTAGAAGGAGAAGCGGTTTGGTCTTTAACGCTTGCGTTTTTAGATGTATTAAGCTTTATCAGTCAATCCAGTAGAAACTATAACGATTATTATGTTGCACAAACTTTTGAAAACGATGGGATTATTATACCGTTTGCTGAAACGCCTTTAGATAAAGAAGAAACCACGAAATCACTATTTTTACATTTGATTTATAATGCAAACCATACAATAAAAATTACGACGCCCTATTTAATCATTGACCCGGAGATGAAAAACGCATTAAGACATGCGGCAAAAAGTGGTATAGATGTTTCAATCATTTTACCAAAAATACCCGATAAAAAAATAGTTTATATGGTCACTGAGTCGCATTTGCCTTTATTAATCAAAGATGGCGTTAATGTGTATAGATATACACCAGGGTTTATGCACGCAAAAATGATGATCATAGATGAGGAAAAAGCAGTGATTGGATCCGCCAATTTTGATTATAGAAGTCTTTATTTGCATTTTGAAAATAACGTGTTTTTAAAAGGCGCCGCTTCGATAGAAGCTATGAATAATTATTTCATGAGTGTTTTAGAACAATCAAAACAAGTAGAAAAAGGGGAAAGATATTCTTTGACTTATCGTTTTTTACAACTTTTCTTCAGAATGTTTGCCGGCTTAATGTAGGCCTTTATATATTTTAAATTTATGTTATGATATAAAAGAAAACAAACTATTTTACATTAAAAGGATGAAATGTATGAAACGGATTATTCCTTTTGTTCATCAACAACTAAAAGCCCATTTAAATCCAGATAGTATTGCGATTGATGCGACAATGGGCAATGGGTTTGATACTTTATTTTTAGCAAAACACTGCAAGGAAGTGTATGCGTTTGATATTCAAAAGGCTGCATTAAATAAGACTAAAGACTTATTAAAAAAAGAAAGGCTCAACAATGTGAATTTGATCCATGATTCTCATGAATTCATGGCGTTATATACGGTTTCAAACATTGATGTTGTTGTTTTTAATTTGGGCTATTTGCCGAATCAAGATAAAACCATCACAACCAAAAAAACATCCACTTTAGATGCGATTCAACAAAGTATAATGCTGTTAAATAAAGGCGGTTTAATCGCAGTAACGTTTTATCCTGGCCATGCAGAAGGTGCGTGCGAGGTGGAATACATAATCCCTTATTTAGAAAGTCTTTGTAGTAAACATTATGAAGTTTTACGCTATGAATTTATTAATAAAACCAAAAGTCCTTTTACAGTATTTATTAAAAAGCTTAGGAGTGATTAAATGAAAGAACGTATTGTTGCGGCGACGCCATTAATTAGTTTACTATTATTTTTGTTTAGTGGGTTTGTTTTAGAATCATGGGGGATGGGGGTATCTTTTTTTCTATTAATTCCCTTGTCATTCATTCTTTTAAGTAAAAACTACTTACAAAAACTTAATCAAATGATGCCTTTGTTAGCGTTGCTTGTATTTTTGTGGCTTCACTTTGGGGCTGATTTAGCGCATCCAGGATGGATTGTCTTTTTTGCAATTCCTATTTCTGATACATTGATTGGTGGGAAATTGAATGTTAAGAAAATCATTACACTCACAATTACGCTCAGTTATATTGTTCTTGGGTTAACGATTGAAGGGTTTTGGCATCCAGGTTGGTTAATCTTTTTGTTAATTCCTATCATTAACATACTCTTTTTCCCTTCACAAAGTATGCGTTTTTACTCTAAACATTCGAATACGTTTAAATCTAAAATATATCAGTACGCGAAAAATGAAACCGACGGTGAGTTTGAAGATATCGATTAAGCGTAATTCACAATTCCTTTTTATTTAATGTTAAAATCTAATTATCATTATTTAAGGATGTGATTTTATGTCTAAAAACTATCAAAAACCTTCTAAAGAAACTTTGAAAAAGAAATTATCACCCATTGAGTTTTATGTAACTCAAGAACAAGGAACAGAAACGCCTTATGATAATGCGTATTATAATAATACACGGGAAGGCCTTTATGTTGATAAAGTTAGTGGTGAACCACTCTTTTCTACAAATGAGCAGTATGATGCTGGGTGTGGGTGGCCTTCATTTACCAAACCTTTAAGTGAAGTCGTTGAAACATTTGATGATTCACATGGAATGCGCAGAGTAGAAGTAAGATCTAAAGCAGCAGATTCTCATTTAGGCCATGTGTTTGACGATGGACCAGTTGAAAAAGGTGGTCTAAGATATTGTATTAACTCAGCGGCGCTACGGTTTATTCCTAAAGATTCCCTTAAAAAAGAAGGCTATGAAACGTATTTAAAATTGTTTGAATAAAAATAAGGATTGATAAAATGAAAGTTGTATTATCCCCTTCAAAATCGATGAGTGAAAATACGAAAACGCCATTGCAACACCCGCTTTTTAATAAACGATTTGAACTTTTAGATGAATTAAAAAAGATGTCAATGGACGCATTAATGACGTTGTACCAATCGAATGAGAATATTGCGTCTACAAATTATAAACGGTTTCAATCATTCGAAGAAAGCAATCAAGCAATATTTACTTATACGGGTCAACAGTTTAAGCATTTAGATGTTTTTACGTTGGACCAAGATTCAATTGATCATCTAAATAAGGTGCTATACATAATGAGTGGACTTTATGGACTGGTAAGGCCTTATGATAAAATTGGACTCTATCGTTTACCGATGGGCGTTCAATGGAATGATTCACTGCTTAAAAATGAATGGATTGATATAATTAGTGATCATTTGAAAAATGATGATGTTTTAAATTTAGCGTCAAAAGAGTATTATGATGCGATTGATTATAAACGTGTGAATGTGACGCGCGTTGATTTTTTAGTTGAAAAAAATAGTAAAATCAGAAAAGCCCCTGCAATGGAAGCAAAGAAAATGCGTGGATTAATGGTCCGCCGTATTGCTTTAAATAAAATAACAACCATCGACTCGGTTAAGATGTTAGAATTTGATGATTATAGGTACGATGAAACTAGGAGTCAAAAAGGAGTTATTGCCTTTTTAAAACAATAAAGGAGCACCCACATGATTGACATTCAACTGACCATTCTTTATATTTTTGCATTTATTTCATTGATTCCTGTCATTGAGATTAATGCGGATATGCATCGCAGCCATTTTAAAGAGTTGAAATCTTTTATGCTGCTTGTTTTTGTGTGGTCTGTAACCATGGTATTAAAATATAGCTTAACCTCTTTATTGATTATTTATTACTTACACATGATATCATACACAATCGTATTTATGATTGCATTTTATGTGGTTCGTTCAGTTTATGAGTTTTATGGAAAAACGATCCCTAAAATATTCACTAAAGGCATGTTTTTTGTGTTTATTATTCACGGGTTAATTGTAAGTTCGAATAGTACTACGCAGTGGTTTCTTCAAGTATCACTGAGTGATATTAATGCTTTAGATTCAGTTATTTATGCTGATATTGGCCCACTAATGATAGGGCATTTGATCGTCGCTTATAGTTTTTTATTTTACGGCATTGGATATATGATTTATGGCTTTTTCACACGGTCATATAAAAAATCATATCAAAGGCCAGTGATTATCATGATTGCGTTAATTGCGGTTATTTTACCGATTAATCTATGGTATATCATAACAGGCGCAATGCATGTTGACCCTACTTACTTGAGTGCAGTTACATTCTCTATCATCCTTTATTATATTGTGTATAAAGGAAATTTCATTGTTTCACTGAGTGCTGAAGGTCGAAAAAAACTATTAGAGAACATGAGAGAATATTATATATTATGTACAGAACAAGGGAAAATTATCGAAGTTTCTCCTTCCTTAATGAAACGTTATAATTTAACCTACCAAAAAAATATTAGAGCCTTCATTAATACGTTAAAAAAACATACGGTTTTATACGATGATATCGATAAGGTAAAAAATAAATCAATCGATAGACCGTACTTATTCACCATTCGTAAAACGTTTCCGTTAAACCGTTTTAAAGTTCAAGGCGTGTTGCATTTGTTTTATGATGAGACGAAATTTGTTAAATTGGTCGATACATTAGAAAACATGCAGAATAAAGATTATATGACAGACCTTTTGAACCGTAATTATTTAGAGACCATTATCGATGATTTAGAAGCTGATTTCCCGAATTTCGGGATCGTTTTAACCGATTTAAATGCACTGAAGTTTTTAAATGATACCTTTGGACATAAAAGAGGCGATGAACAAATACTTGCTTATCGCGATGTCTTAATGAGTGTTAAAAAGCGTTATCCTGATGTCGATATTATAAGAAGTGGTGGCGATGAGTTTACGTTGATTGTGAAAGAAGCTACGTTTGATTCATTAAATCATATGGCCAAAGATATCGAAGAAACATGTAAAAACTCTAAACTGAAAACGAGTCGTGCGATTTCTCTTGGTTTTGCATTAAGGAAAAATATGGAATCATTTGATGTTGTCAACCAAAAAGCTGATGAAGCATTATATGAAATGAAAAAAGATAAATCTGACCGTTATCGTCAGTATTTAGAAGAAAACCTTAATAAAAAAGGGGCTAAATCATAATGTATTGATTTAGCCCGCTTTTTATTATTCGTCGAAACAACTACCGCCAATAAATTCTCTTAATAAAGAGTTATTTGGAACAAAGACATCATCGATATCTTTAAAGTATTTTAAAAACTTAATTAAACGGTTCGCAGTAATAAAATGTTCGCTATCTCTAGGAATTTCTAATAACGTATCAAGTGCATATTTTTTCATTACCCCTAGTTCATAAGCTAAAGAGGAATTGTAAATATAATCGGCGCCTTCTTGGTGAGGGTAAATCCAGCGGAACTCTCCTTTTCTTACTGAAGGCCACATATCAATTGTTTTAGAGGCTGGGGCATTTCTAAACTTACGATCACGTACAATTCTTCTTAATAAACGCAAGTTGGTAATGCTTATAGGATTGTGGTGATCAATATTGACTTGTAGCTGTGGAGAGATGAAAACTTTGAACTTTTGGTGTTGTGGGATTAACTCAGTTAATGTTTCGTTTAAAGCATGAATGCCTTCTATAATAATCGGTTCATCTTGTTTAATTTGTAGTTTTTTATATCCCGAACGTTTTTTCTCCATAAAGTCAAACTTGGGAATATCCACCACTTTTCCTTGAATGAGGTCTAACATATTACGGTTAAATAAATCGATATCAAGGGTATTGATATGTTCTAGGTCAATTTTTCCGTTTTCATCGGGTTCAATATCATCGCGGTTTAAGTAATAATCATCCAGTGAAATCATAACTGGATTTAACCCTTGAGTAATTAATTCAATTCTTAGACGATTAGAAAACGTTGTTTTCCCACTAGAAGAAGGACCGGCAATCGCAATTAAACGGATATCATCTTTATTGGCTTTAATGGTTTGACCAATTTCTGCGAGCATTTGATTATGTTTACTTTCATTGATCTGAACAAACTCATTGGGACTTTTTTCAGCATGTGAATTGATTCTAGCAATGGTATTCGCATCAATTCTATCTGCCCAACGGTTTGCTTGTTTTAAGGTTCTACCATAGATAGGTGCGTCTTCAAAGTTAGGAATATTTCCTTTAGTTTCAGCGCGCGGGTATTGAATTAAAAATCCAGGAGGGTAAACTCTTAAATTAAAATTCTTTAAATAGCCTGTTGAAGGGACCATTAAAGCGTACATATAATTGATGTAATTTCCGCACTGATAAAAGTGGACCGTGTCTTCAGGGCGGTATTTAATGACATCAATTTTATCGGTGTAATCGTGTTTTTCATAAAATTTAATTGCTTCATCTTTGTCCATTTCAAGCCGAGTAATCGGCAAATCCTGTTTGATAATTTTATGCATTTCTTCTTCAATATCTTCTAAAATTTTATGCATATCGGCTGCTTGTTCCAAATTGGTGATATGACAAAACACACTTCTTGAAATTGAATAGTTGAACTTAAAAGAATATTGCGGATACCGTTTTAAAAATGCCATAGAAACCAAATATCTAAGGCTTGCTTCATACGCAAACACTGCCTCTTGATGGGTCGTATCTAAAAATTCAACGGTCGCATCATAATCCACTTCATAATGGAGTTCTCTGAGTCTGTTATTAACAAGTGCTATAAAATATTTTTGATTGTAATCGTCTATTAAATCAAGTAATTTCACTTTGTTTTCAAAGCTTTTTTTAGTGCCGTTAATCGTTAAGGTAAACATATAATTCTCCTCCCAAATTTTAGGTATCCTTATATTATATCAAGGTGACTAAATAATTCAAGGAATTATTTGAGTTATTACACCTTCAATTATAATGGATAGTTTGCTATAATAAAGGCACTTAAAAGTAGCAGTTTAAAAAAATATTAAAATGACCTTTTCATATTCTAACTTTCATGGTAAAATGTTTTAGGTTTTAAATGCCGCTTTAGCTCCAATCGGTAGAGCAGTTCCATGGTAAGGAAAAGGTTGC
>CAYZOR010000006.1:0-34977 GCA_964479895.1 uncultured Candidatus Izemoplasmatales bacterium
TTTTATCAGACAATGGGCACGATGTGTTGGTATACGATATTGATGAAAAGCTTGTTAATAAAATCAATACACTCCATATATCCCCCCAGCTCGATGAATATATTCCAACAAATATTGTCGCCACAAACAACATAGAAAAAGCGATCAATCATACCGATACGTTATTATTTGTTGTGCCGACAAAAGTATTAAGAAGTGCGATTGAAAATGCCCTTCCTTATATAAAAGCGCCAAAACTTTTTATTAATGCCGCAAAAGGGATTGAACCTAAAACCTTTAAACGTATTAGTGAAATTATCGAAGAAATGGTTCCTGAGAAATATCGTAAAGGTTTTGTGAACCTTTCAGGTCCATCCCATGCTGAAGAGGTTATCAAAGGCCATATCACTGCGGTAACCAGTGCTTCAGAAAATGAAGCAAACGCAAAATTTGTTCAAAAACTCTTCCACAACAAAACCTATTTCAGAGTGTATTCTTCTGATGATTTAAAAGGGGTTGAATTAGGAGGATCGTTAAAAAATATATTTGCGCTTGCATCAGGGATTATAAAAGGCCAAGGCTTGGGTGATAATGCACTCGCTGCATTTATGACGCGTTCACTGGTGGAAATGGGAAAAATTTACCGCCATTTAGGCGCCAATACAGAGACGTTATATGGATTAAGTGGGGTTGGAGACTTAATTGTTACATGCACCTCCTCGCATTCTAGAAATTTCCAAGCAGGCTATAAGATTGGAAGCGGAAAAGACTTAGAAGAAACGCTCAATTCAATGACGATGGTTGTTGAGGGAATACGTACTACTGAAGCGGCTTATTACCTAGCTAAGGATGCAAATATTGAAACGCCTATTATCAATGCGATTTATGATGTTGTTTATAATAAAAATGAACCAAAAGCAGTTCTAAGTGATTTGTTAGCACGCGAACTCAAAGCAGAAACCGACTAATTTTTAGTCGGTTTTTGCTTTTTTCGGCTTTATTTAGCGTATTTTCTTGCAAATCGCAAAACAGGTTGGTATAATATGGCTAAGTTAAAAATTTTAAAGGAGGGAATTCATACAGTATGAATAAAACAGAATTGGTAGCAAAGATTGCTGAAACATCAGGATTGACAAAAAAAGATGCCGAAGCTTCATTGAACGCAACACTAAATGCAGTTCAAGATGCTTTAGTTAGCGGCGATAAAGTTGTATTAACAGGATTTGGAACATTTGAGGTAAGAGAACGTAAACCTCGCGTTGGACACAACCCAAGAACTGGGGCACCAATCAATATTGATGCACAAAGATCTCCTGCTTTTAAAGCTGGAAAAGTTCTTAAAGATGCAGTAAGATAATTACCGTTTTTTCAAAAAAACACTTCTTGTTAAGAGGTGTTTTTTTTTGAAATAATGCATCTTTTCATATAGCAATTTTGACCGCTCTATGATACGCTTTATTTAAGGAGTGGTTGCGGTGAATATTATGAATGAATCCTTTATAAACGCCATTAAACAAGATAAAAGTGCGTTTGATGCTTTTGAGTATCGATCCTTAGATAAACGTCATCAAAATGGCCTTTTTTATGCCATAAAATATAAAGCATTTAATGCTTTAAAGTCGCTTTTAAATTTAGGACTAAATGTTAATCACCAAAATAATAAAGGGGACACGCCACTTCACTATGCAGCGTATTTTGGGGATCACTCTTTATGTCAAAAGTTAATAGATTCGAACGCATCTATAAACATTCCCAATAAAAAAGGAATCACACCCTTAATGTATGGTGCGTATAAAGGGTCTTTAGAAGTGGTAAAATTATTGGCTTTAAAACAAGGGGATTTAAACAATCCTGATAAATTAGGCAATACATCCCTTTTTTATGCAGTGAGCAGTAAAAAAATAAAAGTTTTAAATTACTTAATCGAACAAGGCGCAAACCCATATGTCAAAAACTACCAAGACGAAACCTTACATCATGCAATTGCCAAAAATGGTTTATTAACGATGAATGATGTACTTTTAAATCATCGCCTGCCCCCAGATTATAAAAATATTTATAAACAAACGCCCCTTCATTTTGCGGCTAAAAACGGAAATGAGCTTTTGGTCGAAAGTTATTTAAAATATGGACTAAATCCATTAATGAAAGATAGTTTCGATAAAACCCCTTTGATGTATGCGAAACCGTATGGCGATGTTCATACAATGATAGAGCGTTCTATTTATAATTTAGCGGTTGAAAAGTCATATAAAACGTATACACTCCATCGTGCTTTGCGTGAGGAAAACCTCGATGAGGCAGAAGCTTTATTAAAAAAATCTACCCATATAGATGAAAAAGATTATTATGGCAATAAACCCCTCTTCTACATATTGAAATCTAAAGATTTAGTACTTTTAAAATTATTTTTAGAACGTAGTAAGGATTTTGAAAACATAGATTATCTTAATAATCATGCATATTTTTTAGCCGCTTTGTTTGATAATAATGGGTTTTTTGAACAGGTAGATATAAAAAAAGATGCTTTCGATCAATCTACCAAAAAATTGATCAAAGCATCTAAGAGCCTTAGTAGACTGTTACGCTAATAATAATAAACTAATTAGCGCAAAGCAGTTGTATATAAGATGGATAAAAATCGGGATATAAATAATTTTGCCAGAAAAATAATAAGCAAGTGAAATGACAATACCCATTGAAAAATAAGGGAGCAAATTGATCAGTGCCATCGTGCCTGTTCCTAAATCTGCGATGATATGTATGAGTCCAAAAATAAAGGCATTAATTATGATGGCGCCAACGTAACCCCCCCATTTTTCAATTAAATCCCAAAGTCCTTTTCTAAAAACAAGTTCTTCAACAATAGGTGCTAAAAAGCCTGCGAAAATGATTAAAGAAAATATCGCAATAGGTCCACCTTGTAATAAGGCTTCTAGTTGTGCTTGGTTCTCAGGTGCAACCTCAAAGCCTAACGCCCATAAAATTCCATTTAATATAGCACTCACTGTGATAACTGCTAAAAATCCGAGTGAAATTTGAGCGAGGGAACGCGATGGGTTTTGGGTGAAGTACGTCCATTGATTTTTAAATAAATAAGTTTTACTAACATATACCAAAGCAACAAGCATTCCCCCATACCATAAGAGATTTAAAACGCTTAATACTTGATAAAATACCGCTTCTTCATCTAACATAGAAGGGACAACTAAAGGCGCAAGGGCTGCTAAAACTTGCAAGCCTATAAAGCTCATTAAATAAATGAATATAATTTTTTTTCCTAATGATTTTTGAGTCGTTTCCATAATCATCCTCCGTGGGTTTTTTAAAATGCATATCAATGGTATAATAACATATTAATAATAAAAATTTGAATAGAATGTAAGTGGTGATGAAAATGGCACAGAAAAAAACCTTTGCAGTCATAGGATTAGGCCGATTTGGTTTAGCGGTTGTTGAGGAGTTAATCTCGAGTGGATATGATGTTTTAGTCATTGATAGAAACCAAGATAGAATCGCAAAAGTCGCGAAGCTAGCGACGCACGCAGTCGTCTTAGATACCGCTGATGAGAGTGCATTGAGAGATGTAGGAATTACGAGTATTGATCATGTGATTGTCGCAATCGGAAAAGATATAGAAGATAGTATTATGACAACCCTTATCTTAAAAGAAATAGGGGTTAAAAAAATTACCGTTAAAGTTCAAAATTATTACCATGAAAAAGTGGTCCATCGTTTAGGCGCCGATGAGACCATTCAGCCTGAGAGAATTACAGGAAAGCGTCTAGCACACCGAATTGTCTCAAACAATATGTTAGAATTTTATGATTTAAGTAAAAATCATAGTTTTGTAGAAATGGAAGTTACTTCTAAAATTGTCAACACAACGGTCGCTAACTTAGATTTACGGGATCGATTCCACGTAAATTTAGTGGCGATTAAGCGTGGAGAAGATATAGTGATTCCAAAACCTGAAGAAACGTTTGAAGCGACTGATCACCTTCTTTTAGTAGGTAAAAATGAAGATTTGAACAAATTTTCAACGTGGAGTGAGAAATAAGCCTTTTCCTTAAAAAGGCTTTTTTCATAGAGGAGGGCCTATGAAAAAAATTGTACTGGCAACGAGCAATCAAGGTAAAATTGAAGAAATTAGACCCCATTTAATAAAATTAGGGTTTGAGGTGTATGGCTTAGATGATTTTAATTTATCTAATGCTAAAGAAATAGGCAAAACTATGAAAGAAAATGCCGTCATTAAAGCCCGACATGTTTCTCGTGTCACGAATTTTATGGTGTTAAGCGATGATTCAGGTTTAGAAGTAGAAGCTTTAAATGGAAAACCTGGTGTCTTTTCTTCCAGATTTTCATCAAAAGGCGATGATTTATCAAATAATCAATTGCTTTTAAAGAAAATGACCAATCATACCAATCGACGCGCACGCTTTAAAACGGTAATGGTTCTTAAAGATGAAACAGGGAAAGAACATATTTTTGAGAGTGTCTTAGACGGTTACATTCATACTGCTTTAGAAGGAGACGGTGGATTTGGGTATGATCCTTTATTTATACCTGTTGGCCATCATGAGACTTTAGCGCATTTAGGGTTCCATGTTAAAGATAAAATATCACACAGAAAAAAATGTTTGCTGAAAGTCATTGATCATTTAAAACATACGCGCAATAACTAGGGGGTTATATGGTGGATTTAAAAGAAAAATTAGAAGTAGCATTAACAAACAATCAAAAGAGTGAAGCGGTTAAAATCTTTCAAAATGCGCTTGATGAAGGGACTTCTATTCCCTATTTATATGAAAAAGTTTTAAGGGATATTTTAAATAGTATAGAGTGTGAAGACGATGATAAAGCGTGTATATGGATGGAACATCAAATGACGTCTATAACAAGAACCCTTTTAGAACTGAGTTTCCCTTATATTTTAAAACAAAAGAAAACTTTATCAAACGATAAAAAAGTAGTGATTGCATGTCCACCTAAAGAAACGCATGAATTAGGCGCAGTGATGGGAGCAAATATGTTAACCCTTTGTGGGTTTGATACAACCTACATTGGAGCGGACACACCCAATGAAGTATTATTTTCTGCGGTTGAGATACTTAAACCTGATTATGTCGTTTTATCGGTTACGAACTTTTTTCACTTATTTGAAGTTGACCAAGCGATTCAAATGATTCAAGAAAGTTTTCCTGATGTGAAAATTCTTGGAGGCGGGCGCGCATTTTTAAAAAATTACGACCATTTTAAACCGTTAGTTGATGGGATTATTACAGACTATGCTTCGATAGAAACCTATAAAAAGAGGCAACATTTATGAGATTTATTTTAAGTGTTGCTTCAAGATTCTTATTCGCTTCCAAACTTCAAACCTTTATGATTATGGTCGGTATCGGTGTTGGAGTTAGTGTTCAAATATTCATCGGCTCTTTAATCGATGGGCTGCAAGAAGATTTAATTGATTCTACCGTAGGCTCTCAACCACATATCACAATATCTTCCGTTTCTAGAAGTGAATTGCTACCTTTTTTAGAAGATGAATTTGAATCAATGAAACGTTTTGATGATTCAATCAACGTTGTTAGTCCAGTGTTAGAAGGTCCTGCAAACGTTGATAATAGTGAAAATGATCCTGTTATTTTAAGAGGATTTCAGTTTGATGATGCGAATAAAATCTATAATTTTACCAATCGTTTAGACAGTGGGGAACTGCCGAATGGGGATTTTGAAATGATGATTGGAAAAGATTTAGCAAACATTTTGGATGTTAGTGTTGGCGATGAAATTGAACTTCTCATTCCGAGTGTAGGATTTGAACCTCAAGCATTTGTTGTGAGTGGTATTTTTGATTTAGGAGTCACTTCATTAAATGAAAGTTGGACAGTGACTTCACTGAACACCCTTCAAAATGTGTTTGATACGTCTTCTATTAGTAAATATGAACTGCAAATAAATGATGTATTTGAGTCAAAAAATATCCAAGAATCTTTAAGCACTGCTTATCCAGATTATAATGTAAGTGAATGGCAAAGTGAAAATGAAGATTTAATTTCTGGTCTAGAAGGGCAAAGTATTTCTTCTTTAATGATTCAGATTTTTGTAATGATTAGTGTTGTTTTAGGAATTTCTAGTGTACTTGCGATTACGGTGTTGCAAAAATCAAAACAAATTGGAATTTTAAAAGCAATGGGTATTACCAATCAAAAAGCATCATTAATATTTTTGGCTCAAGGCATTATTCTAGGTTTCTTCGGAGCACTCATTGGAATAACTTTAGGCATTTCACTTGTGTATGTATTCTCAACCTTCGCAAGAGATGCGGCAGGCGATCCCATTGTCAGTGTGTTGATTAATCCCTCATTCATTATATTAAGTGGATTCATTGCGGTAGTTGCGAGTACCATAGCAAGTATCATTCCTGCAAGACGAAGTGCAAAACTCAATGTTATTGAGGTGATTAGAAATGGCTGATTTTGCCTTAGAACTAAGCGGTGTTGAAAAGATTTATGGAACTGGCAAACTTGCGGCTAAAGTGTTACATGATATTAACTTAAAATTTGAAAGCAATTCATTTAATGCCATCATTGGTCAAAGTGGAAGTGGAAAATCGACACTACTTAACTTGATAGGAACCCTTGATACTCCTTCAAACGGTACGATTAAGATATTAAATAAAAACACTAACTCATTGGATGAAAAAGCATTGTCGAAACTGCGGAATAAAACATTAGGCTTCATTTTTCAACATCATTACTTATTGCCTGAGTTTAGTGTGTTTGAAAATATTGTGATGCCTTATCGTATAAAAGAAGGCAAACTAAACCAAGCGATCATTGATTATGCAAATGAATTGATTGATTTCGTTGACCTCACCGATGTAAAAAACAACAAAGCAACCAATCTCTCAGGCGGTCAACAACAAAGAACTGCCATCGCAAGAGCATTAATCAATAAACCTGCAATCATTTTAGCCGATGAACCTACTGGCGCATTAGACAGTAAAACAACGGATAAAGTGTATAATCTCTTAAGAAACATTCATACTACCTATAAAACAACGTTTATTGTGATTACACACGATCAAAAAGTCGCAGAAAAAACCGATCGAATCATCGAGTTAAAAGACGGACGCGTGCACCTTGACTTTTACACGAACTAAGGGGGATGACACTATGAAACTATTAATTTTTAGTGATGTTCATGGTCAAAAAGAAAGACTCATCGAAATCTTAGATAAACACCAAGACGCTGATTATAAAATATCATTAGGCGATAGTGAACTGCGCCGCAAATTTTTACAAAAAAATGATATTATTGCGGTTAAAGGTAATTATCCATTAGACGCTGGGGTTGGCTATGAACAAACAATCAATATTAAAGGGCTAAAGTGGCTTTTAGTCCACGGCCATAAAAATAAAGTAAAATCAGGCTATGAAACCTTGTATTATAAAATATTAGAAACCGAAGCAGACGTCGCATTACATGGTCATACGCATATTTTACATTTTGATGAAGTGTCTGGTAAATATATTATTAATCCAGGCGCCATCAATCATGCAAGAGGGAATTATGATGAATCTTACTTAATTGCGACCATTAATGAATTCAGCGTTGATTTAGAGTGGAAAAGCGCTTATACCCACGAAAATATAAGAGAAGAATCCTTCACATTTAAACCACGGTAAACCCCGTGGTTTTTAGTGGATGAAAGCCACGTTTCCCTTTTTATTTTCCATTTAATATGGTAAAATTTTTACTGATATAAGAGGAGCGAAAAGCCATGAAAAAAACAAAAAACCATCACCCGAATTCACGTGAATCAATGCGTGAACACATTGTTTCAAAACTCTATCAGATGGATTTAACTGATAATTTTATTTATAAACCAACGAAATATGATTTTGTGAATGAAGCCTTAGCATCCATCACGCAAAATCTAAGCGATTATGACGCCTTATTGGAAGCCTCATTATTCAACTGGAAATTAAACCGTTTATCGTATGTTGATCGCGCAATTTTACGTTTAGCAGCCTTTGAGATGAAACACACCCCAACCGGCATTGAAATCATTATTGATCAAGCGTTAAATTTAACCCATAAGTATTCAGATGAAGGCGATAAAAAACATGTGTCTTTTAACAATCGAGTGCTTGAAAATATCGCAAAAAATTTGAACAGAAAAGAGTGAAATAATGCCTGAAAAACCTTTAAGTGTTAGCGCACTCACGAAGTACATTAAATATAAATTTGACCACGACTCCCATTTAAAAGATCTTTTACTTGAAGGTGAGATTTCTAACTTTAAGCATAATCTTCGTGGTCATTTTTACTTTACCTTAAAAGATGATAATTCATCCATCCAAGCCGTTATGTTTAAAGGGAGTGCCCAACACGTAAATTTCACCCCTAAAGATGGTATGAATATTATAGTAAGAGGGTACATCAGTGTTTTTGAAGTGGCGGGGTCCTATCAGGTCTATGTAAAAAAGATGGAACAAGTAGGGTTAGGAAACTTATACCAAGCATACTTACAATTAAAAGAAAAACTTGAAAAACAAGGATATTTTGCGTCATTTCATAAAAAAGAACTGCCCAAATACCCAAAACAAATTGCCGTATTAACCTCAGCAACTGGCGCAGCAGTAAGAGATATCATCAATATTCTTTCAAGACGCTATCCTTTAGTCAAAATATTGGTTTATCCGACAACGGTTCAAGGAGAGAAGGCAAAGCATGAAATTGTTGAAAATATTGAAGCTGCCGATCAAAACGAAGCCAATGATTTAATCATTGTGGGTAGAGGTGGTGGCTCTATTGAAGATTTATGGGCGTTTAATGAAGAACGCGTCGCCGATGCTATTTATCACTGTAAAACCCCTATCATTAGTGCAGTAGGGCATGAAACAGATTTTACCATTGCGGACTTTGTGGCTGATAAAAGAGCACCAACCCCTTCAGGGGCAGCCGAAATTGCAGTTCCCAATCAAAAGACAATCATTAATGATCTAAACAATAACCACCAACGTTTGAATGATTCTTTTTTTAGAATTATAAAAAGAAAAAAAGATCGTTTAGAAGAATTATTAGATCGATACGTCTTAAAAGACCCAGAAAGACTTTTCGAAAGACCACTCGTCAATTTCGAATCTTTATTGCATCGTCTGCAGCAACAAAACCCTGAAAAACAATTACATGAAGCCCGTAAAAACGTAGATCAACAAACAGAGCTTTTAAATCGTTTCATGGCAAGTTTAATCGATCGTAAAACAAAGGCTTTAGAGCGTTACTTAGATAAATTAGCGGTTTTAAACCCACGTTTAATCTTAAACCAAGGATATACTCTGGCAAAAAAGAATGGGAAGGTAATCAAAAGTATTAAAGACCTATCCATTGGAGATTCAGTAGAAATGGAAATGATGGATGGCATGTTTAAAGCAACCGTTAAAGAGAAAAAGGAGGAATCATAATGAGTGATCAAAACAATAATTTTGAAGGTAAACTAGAAAAACTAGAAGCAATTGTGAAAGCACTAGAGAGTGGTGATTTGCCGTTAGATGAAGCTGTCAAGAAATATGAAGAAGGCATCAAACTTTCTAAAGAGGCAAAGGGCCATTTAAAAGACGCTGAAAATGTGTTAAATAAAATGATGAAAAGCGGAGAAGAAACATCGTTTGAAATCCCCAAAAATGAGGACTGATTAGTATGGTAAGTGTCGAAGCCATTCAAAACCCTTTATTTTTAAAGGAGATGGATGCAACGGATCTTGAAGACTTGGCTAAAGAAGTGAGAACTTTTTTAATCAATACTTTAAGTAAAACAGGCGGGCATTTCGCATCCAATATGGGCGTTGTCGAACTGACGATTGCCCTTCATAAAGTATTTGAATCGCCTAAAGATCATTTGATTTTTGATGTTGGACATCAAGGCTATGTCCATAAAATTTTAACAGGGCGCGCAAAACATTTTAGTTCCTTAAGACAAACCGATGGATTGAGCGGTTTTTTAAAAAGAGAAGAGAGTGAACACGATTGTTATGAAGCGGGTCATTCATCAACTTCCATCGCTGCAGCGGCAGGGATGATTTTTGCAAAACCGCACAATGACTCTATCGGTAATGTAATTGCTTTAATTGGTGATGGCGCGTTTAATAGTGGCGCGGCCTTAGAAGCCTTAAATTTTTTAGGACATTATTCTGATAAAAATCCTATTATCATTCTTAATGATAATGAAATGAGTATTTCTAAAAATATTGGGCATCTTTCAAAAATCCTTTCGCAAGTGAGAATGCGCAGAACGTATAGAGGGTTAAGGCATAATACCAAGCGTCTAATTCCTTCTAAACTAAGGCCATTAACATCCAAAATTGAAAAACGATTTAAAGGGTTTATCACTGGTCAAAATTATTTTGAAGCTCTGGGCTATGATTATTATGGGCCAATTGATGGGCATTCTTTCAAACATTTATTAAGAGCTTTTAAAATGGCTTCACAAGCCAATAAACCTACCGTGCTTCACATTAAAACCCAAAAAGGCAAAGGCTACACACCAAGTGAAGATGATTATGCTGGTGTATGGCATGGTATTAAACCGTTTAATAAAGAAACAGGAGACATGCAAAAAACGAATCAACCTACGGTTTCTTATTCAAAAGTTACCGCAAATTTTATGAATGCCTATGCCAAAACGCATCAAAACTTTTTTGTAATGAGCCCTGCGATGACATCAGGGTCAGAATTGAATGATTTTCAAAAAAATTATCCCAACCAATTTATTGATGTAGGCATTGCAGAAGCAACCAGTGTCACAATGGGTGGTGCCATTGCGATGAAAAATGTAAAAACGTTTTTAAGTATTTATTCAACATTTTTACAGCGGGCGTATGATCAACTCATCCATGATGTCGCAAGACAAAACGCATCGTTAATCATCGGTATTGACCGTGCTGGATTAGTTGGTGGCGATGGAGAGACGCATCAAGGCATCTATGATATTCCAATGCTTTCCCATATTCCTAATATGACCATTGCCCATCCAAAAGATGGCAAAGAACTTATAAAAATGTATCAATACGCGTTTAATGTTCACCAAGGCCCCATCGCCATCCGCTATCCAAGGAGTCAAACCACGTTTGATGAAGCTGATTTGGCCTTAGCCCCCATCAGCCCATCTTGGGAAATTATGGAAAAAGGGAATCAAGGCACCATTGTGACTTATGGTGATCAGCTCCATACATTAAAAGCTTTGATTAAAGAAAATAATTTAAATGTTACCTTAATAAACGCACGATTTATTAAACCGTTGGATCAATCAGTGATCCAATCTATTAATACACTTGCCCCTATACTTTGTGTGGAGGAATCAACGAAAGAAGGCGGATTATCACAGCGTTTACTGCACGCTTTGATTGAACATAAGAGGGTCCCAACCCATTATAAAACCTTAGCGTTTGACGATGCATTTGTTCCCCAAGGGAATAGGGAGCAAATGTTAAAACGATACGGACTTGATCCTAACAGTATTATTAAAACGATAGAAACGATGATTCAAAATGCGTCTTGATCAGTACTTAAAACACCATCATTATTTTGAGTCAAGACATAAAGCAACGCTTGCCATAAAAGAAGGGGCCATCACGGTTGATGGGAACGTGATTAAGAAGCCATCCTTTAATGTAAGTGATCAATCCTCTGTTAAAGTGATTAAAGAGACTAACCCTTACGTTTCACAAGGGGGCTTAAAGCTTGAAAAAGCACTGCACACTTTCAATATTGATTTAACCAATCTAACCATTTTAGATATTGGTGCATCGACGGGTGGCTTTAGTGATTGTGCGCTCAAGCATCATGCAAAAAAAATCTATGCACTTGATGTTGGAACCAACCAATTGCATGAAAGTCTTTTACACACTGAGCGCATTAAAGTGATGGAAAACACCAACTTTTTATCAACAACTTTAAACGATTATAACGATATAGACTTTGTTATCTGTGACGTTAGTTTTATATCAGGAATAAAAATATTAACGCATTTGAAAAAAATCGGATATTTAGGCGAAATTATCATTTTGATTAAACCACAGTTTGAAAGCATGAAAACCCCGAAAAGCGGTGTCATTAAAGACGCTAAACTTCATAAAAAAATTCTAACGCAATATTTAAAAGATGTTAAAGCATTAGGGTTTGTAATATCAGCGTTAAGCGCTTCGCCAATCTTAGGACAATCAGGCAATAAGGAATTCCTTTTGTACTTAAATAATGGAGAATGCCAAGTTGATTTAGACGTGATTATTAAATAGCTTTGAAAAAGCTAGGAGGCTTGAAATGTTAAAATACTTAAAAGTATCACAATTTGCTATCATAGAAAATGTTGAAGTATCTTTTGAAGAAGGCTTAAATGTTTTAACCGGTGAAACAGGGGCGGGAAAAAGTTTATTAATTGATGCGATTGGCTTACTCTTAGGTGAACGCGCGACTTCAGAAATTATTAGAACTGATTCGGATTATGCTTTAGTTACAGCCATTTTCGAACCGTTAAACCAAAAAGTAAAAGACGCTTTAAAAGCGATGGATATTCCCTTTGAAGATGATGAATTATTAATCAGCCGAAAAATTAAAAGAAATAGCGGAAATTTAATTAAAGCGAACCGTGAAACCATTACGTTATCAGACTTAAGAAAACTAACGAAACACTTAGCAGACATCCATACCCAACACGATACAAAAAGATTATTTGACGCCCAAAGTTATTTAGAATTAATCGACGCATATAATGATGACATTACAACCTATAAAGCGGATTATAATACTGCTTTAAATACGTATAAAGCGCATTTAAAAAAATATCAATCGCTTAAAAAAGATAAGGACACCATGTTAGAAAGATTAGACCTTTTAAAATTTCAAAGTGAAGAATTGCATAATCACAATCTTAAAGAAAATGAACTAACCCAAATTGAAGAACGATTAAATACCTTACAAAACTTTGATTCAATTTTTCATGCCTTAAAAGAATCATATGCACTTTTAGAAACTTCTAATGCTACAGCCAATATCTATGAAGCCTCTAAAGAGCTTTCTCAAATTGAAACCTACGATGAAACATACGCAAATTTAAAATCAAGAACAGAAAGTACCTATTATGAACTTGATGATATTCGCGAAAGCTTATCCACTTTACTTGAGGGCTTAGATTTTGATCCAGACGAATTAGAATCTTTAGAAAACCGAAAGCATACGTTAGATACATTGAGAAGGAAATATAACAAAGAAGTCGATGAACTCATTGAATATCATCAAAAAATCAATGAAGAAATTCAATCGTTTGATAATTATGATGAAACCTTAGAAAATGCATTAAGTGAAGTTAAAACATCATTTAAAACAGTTTTAAATAAAGGAAAAACTTTAAGAGAAAACAGAATTCAAACCGCGATTAAAATTCAAAAGGCTTTAAAACAAGAACTAGAAGCCTTATCTTTAAAAGCTGTGCAGTTTAAAATTGAATTTAGTGATGCCTTCCATAAAACTTATAACGATCTTTCACGTTTTTATGATAACGGAATAGACGATGTTGAATTTCTGCTTTCTACCAACAAAGGAGAAAGTTTAAAACCATTAAAAAAGATCGCCTCGGGTGGCGAACTTTCAAGAATTATGCTTGCTTTGAAAACCTTACTGGTGAAAAAAGAAGGCTTGAATTTAATGATTTTTGATGAAATTGACACGGGCGTGAGTGGTTATGTGGCTTCGCAAGTTGCTAAAAAGATGCAACAAATATCTAAAAATTTACAAGTGCTTGCGATTACGCATCTCCCCCAAGTTGCAGCCAAGGCCGATCATCACTATTATATTTATAAAAAACAAAGCGACTCAACCGTTCAAACCTATGTAAAGAACCTTAATTTTGATCAAAGAGTCGATGCTTTAGCTCAAATGATTTCCTCAGATCAAGTTACTGAAGCATCTAAACAAAGCGCGAAAGAGCTGCTCAAATAAAAAAAGCGCATAAGCGCTTTTTCAATCATTATCGCATCATAACTTGCCACATAACGAAAACAGTGGCTGCAACCAACCCTAATACAAATCCAACCGCTAGGATTAAAACAACAACTTTCCCCCACGTTTGTTTCATAGGATTGACATAAACTGGAGCCTCTTCTTCTTGATTCTTTTTCTTACGTTTACGACTTTCAGGCATAGATCTTCACCTCGGTTTTCACAATTTGACTTCGCGTTTACCATTATACTTTAAATCTCTTAAAAAGGAAAGTTTAAATCATGAAAAAATACAATGTAATCTTTCATATTGACCTAAACGCATTTTTTGCCAGTTGTGAAATGGCAGAAGATAAGTCTTTAAAAAATGTCCCACTGGGGATAGGCCCTAAAAATGATCGTGGCATCTTAACAACTGCCAATTATGAAGCAAGAAAATTTGGCGTTAAAAGTGCTATGCCATTACCAGAAGCAAGAAGACTTTGTCCAAAACTCAAAGTCTTACCGACCAATTTTCCCCTGTATGAAAAATATTCCAGTTATTTCTTTGATTATTTGAAAACGTTCACCGACCAACTAGAACCCGCATCAATCGATGAAGGGTATTTAGATATGACCAATGATTTAAATGGTGAACATCCCTTAGATATTGCAAAAAAGATGCAATCATTTTTATTAAAAACGTATGACCTGCCAGTAAGTATTGGCATAGCGCCTAATAAGTTTTTAGCAAAAATGGCCTCTGATATGAAAAAACCCTTAGGCATTACCATTTTAAGAAAACGAGATGTCAAAGAAAAATTATGGCCTTTACCGATTGAAGCCTTGCATGGTATTGGGAAAAAGACCGTGCCTAACTTAAAATTATTAGGCATTAAAACGATAGGAGATTTTGCGACGTTTAATAACCGTAAAAAACTTGAAGCGTTTTTAGGCAATCAAACCGAAAGTTTTTTGAAAAAAGCTCAAGGTCAAGACGAAAGTAAAATTGATCCAAGCAGACAAAACTCTCATCAAAGCATTGGAAACTCTAAAACATTTGAAGGGTTTTTACATGAATATGGCGAACAGCTTGATGCATTAAAGCAATTATCAACACGAGTTGTTGAAAGACTTCAAGATGCTTCCTTAGCGACCAAATCAATTGCAGTACAAGTTAGAAATATGGACTATGTGAACCACTCTAAACACTTTTCGTTTCAGTATCATACCGATAGCTTTTATGAAATTTTTGAAGCGGTAGAAAACTTATATGAAACGTTATATGAAGAAAAACCAGTCCATTTACTTGGTGTGAGTGCATCAAACTTAGAAAAAAAATCGCAGTTATTTAAACAATTAAATATTTTTGAACCAAAAGCTAAAATATCTAAAGAAGATCATGTAAATAATGTCTTAAAAAGCATTAATCAAAACTATGATGCACCTTTGTTAAAAAAAGGACTAAAAAAAGAATAGAGGGGATATTTATGGAAAAACTTTTCAATGCTCAACAAACTTTTTTTAAAACAGATGAAACGAAAGCTTTAGCATTTAAAAAAGCGCAACTCATCAAACTTAGAGATTTGATTGTAGAAAATGAAACCATGATTAAAGAAGCTTTAAAAAAAGACCTCAATAAGTCTTCATTTGAAGCCTACGCTACAGAAATAGGCTACATTTTACATTCTATTTCTAAAACTTTAAAACACTTAAAAAAATGGATGAAACCAAAAAAAGTAAAAACCCCACTTTACCACGGCTTTTCAAAAAGTAAAATCTACTACGAACCCAAAGGGTGTGTTTTAATTATAGGCCCTTACAATTATCCATTTCAACTAGTGATAGAACCTTTAATAGGCGCGATTGCGGCAGGGAACACAGCAATCATAAAACCAAGCGAATTTCCTTCTAATACAGAAAAAGTCATTGAAAAACTTTTAAATGATGCCTTTGATTCGAAATACATCTATGTACAAACCGGAGGCGTAGAGACAACAAAAACCCTTCTAAATTTTCCGTTTGACCATATTTTCTTCACAGGCTCTAAACGCGTTGGACAAATTGTTTATGAAGCGGCGAGCAAGCATTTAACGCCTGTTACATTAGAACTGGGTGGAAAATCTCCCGCCATCATCATGAACGATGCGAATTTAAAAGTTTCCGCAAGAAGGATTGCGTTTGGAAAGTTTTTAAATGCTGGTCAAACATGTATCGCGCCGGATTATATTTATGTAGATCAAAGGATTAAAGCGGATTTCTTAAAAGAACTTACCCATGCGCTTGACATGTTTTATAAAAGTGAATCGAAAAATTTTGGCACTATCATTAATGAAAAACACTATCAAAGAATTAAAGGCTTAGTTGATAACAATAAAGTGACCTACGGATTTACAACCAATGATCAAGCATTAAGGATTGGTCCAACAATAATGGATAATGTAACGTTTAATGATACGATTATGCAAGAAGAAATATTTGGACCAATCTTACCAATCATAACTTTTGATGAAAAAGAAACCATGATTCAAACCCTAAAAACAAAAGAAAAACCCCTTGCGCTTTATATCTTTACAAATTCAAAACACGTTCAAAAAGAAATCATTCATCGTTTATCGTATGGTGGTGGCGCTATCAATGACACTGTCATGCATGTTGCCAATGCAAACTTACCGTTTGGTGGGGTTGGCAGTAGTGGATTTGGCAACTACCATGGAATCTATAGCTTTGAAACCTTCTCTCACAAAAAATCAATCATGAAAAAATCTACGAAGTTTGATCCTAGTATTGTTTACCCACCCTACGAAAATAAAGAAAAACTCATTAGAAAACTATTAAAATAATTTAAAAAGCGTATTAGCCATCTTGTAGCTAATACGCTTTTTTTGGTTTTTGAATTGAAATAGAAAAAATCATCGAAATAATCGTTAACCCCATCATAAGATAAATGGCATAATTAAAACTTCCAGTTACATCGAAACTTAAGCCAAGGGGCAGTGGTCCAACTGCGGTAGAAACAACCATAAACACTTGTGCAGCTCCCCGAATAGATCCTAAATACTTTCTACCAAAATACGTCGGCCAAATAATGTTTAAGGTCACAACTTGAATGGCAACGGCCGTTCCGTAAAAGAGAATAAAAAGCATCGCACTTATAAAACCAGAAACAAAAAATGCCAAATAAATCATCGATAAAAAGATCATGATTAATGTTGTGAAAAATATATATTTTGGTGGGTATTTATCAATTAATATTTTTGCGACAAAAGGCATGAAAAATGCTGGAAAAGCCAACATACCTATGATAAACGCGGCATTATTTTCACTTAAATTTCTCTGACCCATCATCTCAAAAAAATGAAAGGTAACACCGGTTGAAAACATTGGCACAATGATACTCATTCCACCAATAAACCAAAAGGCTTTTGTTTTTAAAGCTTCTTTTAATGAAAAACTCTCATGATTCATTTTTTCTAAGGCTTCCTTAGCCGCATCGACTCCATTATTTTCTCCATCAATTTGCATATTGATGTCTTCAGGTCTATTAATAACGGTGAAAAATACGACAGGCACAAAGATAACGACTAAAGCAATCCCCCAAAATCTAAAGGCCATTTGCCACCCAAAAGTGGTAATCATAAAATAGTTAATCGTAGGAACGCTCAACGTCGCAATTAAGCCTCCAATATTTTCTAAACTCATCGCAAAGGCGCGTTTTTTCTCAAACCATTGAGGGACTAAAGAGTGTGGAATAAGTGTCATCGATCCTTGTCCAAAATATCTCAATAAAAAGAACCCAAAAAAAATCATGCCTATATTCATTACATAACTATTATAAAAAGCGCTGAACGCCAACATAATCCCTACGACCATCATCATTGTTCTTTGTCCGAAACGATCCACCATTTTACCCATCACGACAAGTAAAGAACCACTTAAAATCGTGGCTGCCATATACCCAGCACTCATTAATGAAGCAGAATAACCAAACTCGCTTCTCCAAGCATTAATAAAAACACTGATAGAATACGTTTGACCTGGTGCAGAAAAAAATAAACCAAGGCCACTGACAGCGACCATGACCCATCCGTAATAAATTTTATTATTAATTTTTTGTGCGACTGACTGCATAAAATTCACCTCACGTAAAAAATTATAACAAAAAAAGTAATGATTTAAACAAAAATTTATTATCCAAGAAAAAAAGTCATCAATCGATGACTTTTTCTAATCTAATCTACTAAAATTGTTGGTTTTCCGTTTAAAATGATAGTGACCATGTCAATGATCCAAAATAAGAAAAATCCTACAAAAACCCACACAATCCCTGCAATAATCAACAAGTTATTTTTTGTGTCAATCCCTTTAGCAATACGATAAATCCCCCAAGCAATGCCGTCAATAAATGGGAGTGCGAAAATAATCTTTACAATAAATGGTAAATCATCAAAAAACTTTACAACGTCTTTCATGTTTTGCCCTCCTAAATTTTATTATACGTATAGTTTATCTTATCAAGAGATATAAGTCTATCGTTCAATAAAATAATCTAGGGTAACGCTCGTTTTTATAGGAACGTAGACCTCTTTATTTTTACGCCTAAGTAAAACGATAGTATCAAAAGGATTATACAGTTTGGTCTCACTTAAAACTTTAGAAAACCAAACCACATAGCTTACATTCACTACGGCAAGGTATAAGTAATTAATGGGTGCATAAAAACTGAACACAACACTTAAAGCCAAAATATACATCATCAAAGTCATTAGCGAGACTTTGATTAAAGACTGTCTTGTGATTTTATAAAATGTTTTTTCGCTCACAGTGATGCTTTTGTCAATTTTTGCTTGTTTTAAAATGAATCCTCTTAATACAACGACTATTATGACCAATACACCCATCAAAAATAAATTACTGAAGACACCGTCTAAATATATGTCATCATAATAAGGAGAAAGCGTTATAAGCATCCCCATAATCGGATAAAAAAGAAAAATCATTGAAAGTGTCATCATCAACAACGCTGTTTTGGGTATAGATTGTTTAATCATTGCAACGCTCCTTAAAAAATGCACAAGGTTTTCCCTTGTGCATTATAATTATCTAATGGCTCTAAGTATTGCACTATGATCACTAAACGATTCTAGTGGAATATAATGGTCTACTTCGACGCCCATTTCAATGGACTCGTACTCATTATTAGCTGAAACACTTGTCGAACTCATTATAATCATCGTGCCTGAAGGCAAAATATTTGTTGTAATTGACGCAGCGCCACCTGCAGAATCTTCACCAATGATCGTTGCAATATCTAAATCACTTGCAATTGAAATCATCATATTGGCTGCACTATACGATACTGGACTTGATAAGATATGCCAATTAAAATCATCGCGTGCTTCTACTTCAGAAGTGTACCAAGTTGTACTCGTCGCACTATCAGTAGGATTTAAGTTATTAAATGGGAGCGGTTCATCTGTCATGTATCCTAAAACTTGAATCATCGAACCAACGACACCACCAGTATTGCAAGCAAGATCAATCACAATATCTTCAACCGTTCCACTCGAATCTAAAATATCAATCGCGTTGGAAAAACTACCTGGTGTATCCGCGTTAAAACCACTGATTGAAATCGCCGCAGCGGTTTGTTCCTCATCTAAATATCTAAAATTTACGCCACCAGGACATAAATCTTCATCAAAGAGATATTGGTAATGATCATAAAACTCTGAAGTTCGCGCTCTAAATTCATCTAAATTTGCTTCTCGGTTATACCCTTCATCGAAAAATCCACCCATTAAGAAAGATGTGTGAAGGTCATCCAAGTCATAAACGGCTTCAAATACCGCATCCGTATGGTTGTTGGGATCCATAAATTCATCGCGATCAAACGCATTGTAATAAGTTGCGACGCCTTGATCATCTTTTAATCCATAAAAGTAATCAAAACTAAAAGCCATATAGTTATAATTTTGCTCTAAATAAATTTCATCTATTTCATCATAATAATCACTCGACCTTAAGTTGCTTCCAAAGCCACTGTCAGTCGCTTGATACGTATCAAAACCATAAATCATATCCCCGTTATAATAGACATCATACATCGTGCCGCTGAAAAATAAATTTGCAAGATGAAAAGGCATATAATACCCCCCGTTTTGATAGATTAAATCAAACTCATATTCATTTAAATCCATCGTTACGGTTTCGCCTTCTTCAAACTCATAATCATAAAGTTCTAAGTCTTCACCAAAATCAGTTTGTGTTGATTCTGCGAACGCTCTAAAATAGTCAAAAGAAGTAACTGTTAATGTATTGCCATCAAAGTCAATTTCTAAGATACGCTCGACATCATCATCTATAATAACGTCATCCTCATCGAAATCTTCATCTTCATCATCCTCATCAGGATCCACAATTTCAAGCGTCATTAACGCACCATCTTTAGAAATTTCAAAAAGGTCAAAATCGATTGCGCCTTGAGACTCTCCTCCATCTAAAAGCATTAAAAAGTCTTCAATCTCAACAAAAGGCATTCCACCGTGTTGAGAATAAAAAAGGTCATAATCAATTTCATCTAAAAGATACTCAGTCGCTAAATTTTCAAAAGCCAATGTTCTTGAAGATTGAATAAATGACTGACCCGATTGCACGACTTCAACACTTATAGTCTCTTCATAACTTTCCTCATCATTTTCTAAATAAAACGTTAAATCAACCACGGTTCCATCATCAGGTATATTGGATTGATAGACCGTTCCATCTACATCTAATATATCTGTATCAGAAGACTCAACAGTTACCCTAAACGATTCATAAGTTTCTGGAAACGTAATTGAATCATTGATGGAATCATCCAGATTCAAATCATCTAAAAATTCATCCATAGGAGTCGTTTGTTCTCCACACGCAGAAAGTGTGAAGGTTAGTAAAATTGCTAAAACCGCAAAAATCTTTTTCATTTTATTTCCCCCTCATTAAAAAACCTTATATAATCTTTTTTTATTAACACAATATTATCAAAATTTAAGCGCATAAGCAAATGACTCCGCTTATCTTTTTAATCATTTGCAGGTATGATATAATTTTTATTAACACATATAAAAGGGATGGAAAGATGGCCACTTTAATCATTTATACAACCAAAACGAACGCAACTAAAGATATTTCACACTTAATTTTTCATGGGTTAAAAGATTATGAAAACCCTATAATAATCAAAAATGTAAAAGAGGTTTCAGCCATTAATTTAGAGGATTTTCAAACCATTATTATAGGGGCTCCAATGTATATGGGATATTACCCTAAAAAGATGCGTGAATTTATAGGGAAATATTTAGAAATACTAAAAAAGAAATCACTTTTTATGTTTTTAGTAGGGATTGATCCTAAGTTGGATGTGTCTAAATTTTTAAAACAGTCGTTTCCTCAAACATTCATTAAACACCTTAAAATGAGCATTCATGTTGGTGGAGAAGTTAGAGAAGAGAATTTAACGCTTTTTAAACGATATGTTTTAAAACAAGTCATCAAAGAGTCAAAAAACATTGACGCGAGTAATATTGGCTTTAATAAACAAAACATAAACCGTTTAATCACAGAAGTCAAAGCATCTTTAGAAATAGAGGGATGAGATGAAAGTTATAAAAAATACGACGTTTATAGACCTATTAAACCGCTATGTAACAACGTACGTGTTATTGCCTAAAAACTACCATGAAAAAACCATGGCTTACCCTGTTATTTATATGCACGATGGTCAAAATTTATTTAGTCATGCAGATAAATTCTCTAAAGAGATATGGAATCTAAAAAAAGTTATGAATACACAAAAACTCAAAGAAGATGTGATTATTATAGGCATTTCATCGGCTAAAAACACCGACCGATTGAATGAGTTTTTACCGTTTTCTTTAGAAATAAGAGCGTACAATCAATACGGTGGTCACGCTGATAAGTATTTAGAATATATAGCCAATATACTCAAACCTCATATTGATCAGACGTACCGTACTAATGCATTGCGAACGTATATGATGGGTGCTTCCTTAGGCGGCGTTATTTCAGTGTATGCAGGGATTAAATACCCTAACATTTTTAAAGGCGTTGCGAGTTTGTCTGGGGCTTTTTTCGCTGTGCCGGTGAAACTTAAATCCTTCATAGAAAAAAACATAACACATCGTCCAACCTATATTTATATGGACTGTGGCGATAATGAAACGTTTAACGCAACAAAAGAAACGTATTTAAAAACAAATCAAGACATTTATGAAACCATTCAAAAGAACTTAAAAGTTGGAATGGTTGAATATTTTATTATTCCAGATGGCAAACATCAAGAATCTGATTGGCAAAAACGCTTTAGTGATGTTGTGAATAGATTATTAAGTTATACGTAGTTGATTATCTTATTTCAAATCCTTTTTAAATTTGTATAAAAATGGTAAAATTGGAGTATACCAACATATTAAAGAGGTGAGACGGTGAAAAAAATAATAGCAAAGAATAAAGAAGAAGCTTCACGCTATGTTGCAGAACGGTTTATGAATGTTATTTATCAAAAATATGAACCAGTCTTGGGGTTTGCCACAGGCGGGACCCCTAAACTTTTTTACTCGGAATTAATTAATGCTTTTCAAAAAAGAGAAGTCAAATTTAACCATGTGAAGGCCTTTAATTTAGATGAATATCTAGGCTTAGCACCTGATCATGCACAAAGCTATGCTTATTATATGGAAACCCAGCTTTATAAATTTGTTGATTTTAACACTAAGAACACCCATATACCGAACGGTTTAACCAATGACCCAAAAAAAGAAGCAAAAAATTATGAAGAACTCATAGAACTTTCTGGTGGTATCGATATTCAATTACTTGGTATTGGGGTTAATGGGCATATTGGATTCAATGAAC
Organism: uncultured Candidatus Izemoplasmatales bacterium; assembly: GCA_964479895.1. Lineage (GTDB taxonomy): Bacteria > Bacillota_I > Bacilli_A > Izemoplasmatales > Izemoplasmataceae > B1SED10-225. Next base: position 22,881 of record CAYZOR010000006.1, read on the forward strand.
CAAGTGATACTTTTCAGCTATATACGCATGTTACACACTTAAAAGAATCAACTATTAAAGCCAATGCTAGATACTTTGAAAGTCATGAAGATGTTCCAAAACAAGCAATAACCATGGGGGTTGGAACGATTATGAAAGCGAAAAGAATTATTCTTTTAGCCTTCGGTGAAAAAAAACAAAACATTATGAAAAAATTGTTTGACCAAACAACGATAGACCCCAATTTACCAGCTAGTATTTTACATGCGCATCAAGATGTGACGGTTGTAATGGATGAAGACGCCGCCAAATTGATTGAGGAGCGATAAGGTGAAAACGAGAATAGAAAATATCAAATTGATCAGTGAAGATGGGATTTTAAAGAATCGTGGCATATTAATAAACGCCGGAATCATCGAAAAAATTTATTATGCTGATGATGATCATCACTACGAAGCCGATCAAACGATTAATGGTGAAGGACAATTTTTAGCTCCAGGATTTATTGATATTCACACGCACGGAAACTCTGGTTACGATGGGGTAGATGGCACCCATGAAGCCATTAAAAACATTGCGGCTTATCATCTTAAAAATGGCGTAACAAGTTTTTTAGGAACCACGGTTACTTCTAAAAAAGCCATTTTAGAAAAATCTATAGAAGCGATTGCGACTTATCAAAAAAAACAAACCGACGATTCTAAAGAAGCAACGGTTGAAGGCATATATTTTGAAGGTCCATTTTTTAACGTAAAGAAAAAAGGTGCACAACCTGAAAAAGCCATTGTAAAACCTTCTTTAGACTTAATGAAACATTATGTCGATCTTTCAAATAATACGATGAAAGTGGTTGCGCTTGCGCCTGAGATTGAAGGCGCAGATGACGTTATTAATTATTTAAATAATCAAGATATCAAAAGTGCCATTGCGCATACTGATGCAACGTATGAACAGGCAATGGAAGGAATAAAAAAAGGTTTGAGCATTGCGACGCACTTATTTAATGGCATGCGCGGATTTACCCATAGAGAACCAGGGACTGCAGGGGCAGTATTAAATAATGACTCAATTTATGCTGAGTTAATTGTTGATGGGGTCCATTTACATAATGCAGCGGTGGATCTTGCGATTAAAGCGAAAGGAATCGATAAATTAATTTTGATTTCTGATGCCATGAGAGCAGCTGGTTTAAGTGATGGCTTATATGATTTAGGCGGACAAGAAGTGACGGTTAAAAACGGTGAAGCCCGTTTAAAAGATGGAACAATTGCTGGAAGTACCCTTAACTTAAATACCGCCATAAAAAATGTCATAAAAAATAATAATGTTTCAATTGTTGATGCCGTCAAAATGGCTTCCACAAATCCAGCGAAAGCAATAGGGATTTTTGATAAAAAAGGTAGCATTGCCGAAGGGAAAACAGCAGATTTGGTGTTTTTTGATGAAACAATCACGATTCATAAAGTAATGAAAAATGGATACTTATTTGATAAATTCTAAAGGATGTGATGAATTTGAAAAAAGGTAAAATAGCTTCACAAGGCATTGCACTTGGTCAAGTGCATATTATGGAAAGTCCTACTATAGAAGTTAAAGAACAAACGTGTGAGGACACTGAAAAAAGTTTAAAAAAACTGCATGAAGCAGTTAAAAAAAGTACACAAGATTTAGAAAAAATACGAGAAAACGCAACCCATTCAATGGGTGAAGAAGAAGCTGAGATTTTTGATGCCCACATTCAAATGGTGAATGACCCAGAAATGTTAAGTCAAACCAAAGCAATGATTGAAGGGGAGAATCTTTGTGCGGATGCCGCGTTTGATAAAGTAGCAAACCAGTTTATTGAAATTTTTTCTAATATGGATGATGCATATTTTAAAGAACGCGCAGCAGATATCAAAGATATTAAAACAAGGGTGCTTCTTTATTTACAAGATAAACAGCCTAACGATCCCTCATTGATTGATCGGCCTACCATTGTTGTGGCCCATGATTTAACGCCGAGTGACACAGCAAGTTTAAACTTAAAGTACGTCAAAGGATTTATCACAGAAGTCGGTGGCCTAACAAGTCATAGTGCGATTATGGCTAGAGCGCTTGGCATACCCGCAATAGTTGGTGCGAACGATATCATTCAAGATGTTTCGGATGAAGATGCCATTATTTTAGATGCGATTGATCACAACATTACCATTAACCCAAGTGAAAAAAACACTAAAGAAGCCCAAGTTAAACTAAAGGAGTACGAAGCTTACTTAGAAACCTTAAAACAATATAAAGATGAACCCACTCAAACCAAAGATGGCTTTAAAATACCTTTATTTGCTAATATAGGCTCACCAAATGAGGTGAAAGCCATTACGCAAAATGGGGCAGAAGGGGTTGGATTATTCAGAACAGAATTCTTATTTATGGAAAGCGATACCATGCCTGATGAGGCAACCCAAGTAGAAGCGTATAAAAAAGTCTTCGAAGCGATTCAGCCAGTTATTGTAAGAACACTTGATATAGGCGGAGATAAAAACATACCCTATATCTCACAACCCAAAGAAGATAATCCTTTTTTAGGAAAACGTGCTATAAGACTTGCTTTTGATGAAATTGAACTTTTCAAAACACAATTGAGAGCTTTATTAATAGCCGCAAAGGATCAACATGAAGTAAAAATAATGATCCCAATGATTGCGATTGCGAGTGAAATTAGAAAAGTAAAATCAATATTAAAAGACGTAAAAGCATCTTTAGAAGAAGAAAACAAAGCGTATCAAACCAATATAAAATTAGGGATTATGATTGAAATCCCAGCTGCCGCATTAAACGCAGATGCGCTTGCAAAAGAAGTAGATTTTTTCAGCATTGGAACCAATGATTTAATTCAATACTTATTCGCAGCCGATCGTATGAATGAATCAGTAAGTTATCTTTATGAACCTTATGATCCGACACTCTTAAGATTGATTCAATCTGTGATTAAAGCGGCTCAATCGAACGATGTTGAAATTGGTATGTGTGGAGAATTAGCGGGTAACCTTGATATTGCTTTAGTATTAAGTGGCATGAAAATTGATGAATTATCAATGTCGCCAGCAAACATCTTAGAAATCCGTAAAACATTAAATACCCTTAATCTTAAAGATTTGGTACAATTAACGCAAGAAGTATTAAATTCTTCAGAAGCATCTGAAGTAAAAAATATAATAAAACAATTTAAGGATGATAATTTATGAAAGAAAAAACTATCGTAATTTCTGATGAGGCTGGACTTCATGCAAGACCTGCTTCAAAGATTTCGAAAAAAGCGTCATCGTTTCAAAGCGATATCAAGATGACTTATGAAGGAAAAGAAATTGACTTAAAAAGCATTCTCGCTGTCATGAGTTTGGCCATTCCACAAGGTGGAGAAGTTACACTAAAAATTGAAGGCAGCGATGAAGAAGATGCCCTAAACGGTGTATTAGAAGCGTTTAGTGAACAAGAGATTGACATTAAGAAGTAATGTAAAAAACGTCGAATGGAGAAAATTCCATTCGACGTTTTTTATTGATCGTTTTCAAATTGGATTGCTTTACGTATGGGGTCAACAATTTTTTCAAGCATAATGACGGATTCATCATCTAGTAACAACATCTTATATCGTGTTCTTTTTCCGTCGCTGGGGTTAAATACAAACGTTACTTTCTGAGCATGAACGAATCTATAAATAAATTTTGTTTTTCTTATGTCCGTTAATGCTTTGATATTAAACGCTTCACTTTCAGCATCATTTTTACTAAACTCAAGCCTATCTTCATGAATGGTGAGTGTGCGATGTTTATACATCACATAATCTCTTTGGACATACCACGCTGATAATAACATGCCCAAAGCATAATAGATGCCTAAATTCAAAACCAAATCGTTTTCAAAAAATAGCCCATCCTCTCCGAAAAAATCTTGCAAAACAAACAATACAATACTAACTAACAATGCTCCAACTAAAATAAATAATATAAAGTATTTTTTTTCTAAATGGATACTTTTAAACGCTTTTTTCATAAGGTCTCCTTTATGTTAATGAAATGATTTAGAAATGATTTCATAACGATTGGTGTTGATATATGCTTTGTTGTATTCAAAGACTCTACCATCTTTTAAATACGCATTAATTTCGGTTCGAATGATGGGGGTGTTTTCATGAATGTTAAGATATTTCGCATATTTCTTGGGTGGAAACGTCGCATGATAGGTTTGTGTGGCATACTTAATATCTAGGCGTAACGTATCTTTGATATAATCATAAATAGAGTCTTTTATGATATCTTCATTAAGTGGAATAAGATTTTTAGGAAAATGGGCTTCATCTATCATTATAGGGACATTATTTTTTAATCTGAGTCTTGAGACTTTATAAACCAAATCCCCCTCTTTAATATTTAACTTGCCGGCAATAAAAGCATCCGCACTTTGCAAAGTATATTCAATGAGTTGATTTGAAGGGCTACTTCCGGTTTTTTTCACTTCATTAGAAAACCCACTAAAGCTATCAGCCTTTTTATATAAGTGTTCATCCGAAGTAAAGGTGCCGACTTTATTGACACGATAAAGCTTGTTTTTACTTACTAAAAAATCAATCGCTTTTCTAACCGTCATTCTTGATAAGTTATACGATGTTGCCAAATCTCTTTCTGATGGAATCATTTGATTTTTTTCCATCGTTTCAATCGCTCTTTCAAGTTTTTCAACTAAGATTAAATATTTAGGTTTCATGAACCGCACCCCTTACAATATTAATTGGTATATACCTAATTATAATAACATATACCATTTAATGTCAATCGTCAAAATACTACAATTTTATTTGACAATATTTCAGAGACTGCTTATAATAAAAGTGGATGTGGAATATACCAGGACAAATATTTCTCACACTTCGTTACGTTTAAAATTCGCATTTGGACTAAGATTTACATCATTTTTCTAAGACTGGAGATGGAATCAATGCCAAATCATAAAGACTACTTTAAACATGTAAATACGCTTTTAGAGAATTTAATAGAACAAGAAGAAAAAAACATTGATCGCGCGATTGATTTGTTGTTTGATGCGACGATTAATAAAAACAATTTATTTTCGTTTGGAGCGGGTCACGCTTCAATGTTACCACAAGAATTTACGTACCGAGCGGGTGGTATTGCAACCATTAACCCGATTTTCGAATCAAATTTAATGTTACACACAACGCCTTTAACCTTCACCTCTCAAGTGGAAAGGTTGAATGATTATGGAAAATTGATCGCAAATAAAACACCCATTCAGAAAAATGATGTCGTTATTGTTCACAGTGTTTCAGGAAGGAATACCGTAATGATTGATTTTGTTAACACCGTTAAAGAAAAAGGTGCGAAAGTCATTGCGATTACGAACTTAACGTATTCTAAAAGTATAAAAAGCCGTCATCCCTCAGGAAAAAGGCTTTTTGAGATTTCAGATATCGTGATAGATAATCATGGTGATGTTGGTGATGCTGCGATTAAATTAGATGGGCTTAAACAAAAAGTTGGGCCAACGAGTACCGTCATCGCATCAACGATTGCGAACGCAATGGTTGTAGGGCTTACTCAAAAACTTATTAATGCAGGAGAAGAAGTTCCTGTGATGTATAGCGCCAATTTAGATGAAGGCGATGAACATAATGCAAAAATATTTAAAACATTTAAAGATAATATCTTCTATTTATAAGATTTTATCGTTTTAATCTTTTCAGCATCAAGGGATTGATCCGTTTTAACGCCTGAGCCCATGTGAAAGTTCGTTATATTGGTAGAATTATAAATGGTTTTCACACTTTCTAAAGTTAAGCCTTTACCTGCTAAGAGTTCAATCTTACTTTGTTCAAATTTGGGCTTTAGTTTCTCCAATATATCTTTCCCTTCTAAAGCGCCTTTTTTCCCTCCAGAAGTGAGGATAGTATTAATTGATTTACTTAACAATAAGTCAATGGACGCTTGATAATCTTTTGTTTCATCAATGGCGCGGTGAAAAGTTAATGATAACTTGTTTTTCTGTTCAATCACTTTATCGAGCAACGCTTCGTTTATCGTTCCATCTTGATTAAGCGATCCAAATACAATGCCTTGTGCATGGGTTGATTTGATGATTTCTAAGTCTTTGAAAATGACTGTTTCATCATCTTGATCATAATAAAATGAATCAGCGTGCGGTCTTAACATTACTTGAACAGGGATATCAACCGCATTGGTTACTGAATTGATTAAACCAAGTGAAGGGGTTAAGCCACCCTCAGAAATGGCACTGACTAATTCAATGCGATCTGCACCAAATTTTTGTGCATCCTTTGCTTGTTTTAATGTTTCAACGATTACTTCTAAATACATATAATCACCTCAACCATAGTATAACAAATTTATAAGCATAATCTATAAGTGTTGTTTAAATTAAACTATAAAAGTTATATAAAAATAGAGGAGGATTTTAAATTTATGGACCAATTGAAAGATTTTGGAACAAGGTTACTTGGGTATTTACAAAAAATTGGTAAATCATTAATGTTACCAGTTGCTGTATTACCAGCTGCCGCCATATTAATGGGGGTAGGGTATTGGATCGATTCAGTAGGTGATGCGAGAACTGCTGTTGTCATTTCATCTTATCTACTGACTGCCGGTGATGCTATTATAGGGAACATTCCACTATTATTCGCTGCCGGTGTTGCTTATGGCCTTTCTAAAAAAGGCGATGGTGCTGCTGCATTAGCAGGGGTTGTTGGGTATTTAGTATTCATCACCTTACTAAGCGCAGGAAGTGCTGAAACGTTACGCGGCTCACTTAGTGAAAATTATGAGTTGGCATTCGATAATATCGAAAATGCCTTTATAGGTATTTTAAGTGGTATTATTGGTGGACATACTTATAACGTATTCCACAAAGTTGAGCTACCAAAAGCACTGGCTTTCTTTAGTGGTAAGCGTTTAGTCGCAATCATGACTTCGTTTATCGTTATGGTTATTTCACTTGGTTTCTTATTTGTATGGCCAGTCATTTTCTCTGGTTTAACATCATTTGGTGAATGGATGGGTGGACTTGGTGCCTTTGGTGCTGGTCTATATGGATTCTTTAACCGTCTATTAATTCCACTCGGATTGCACCATGCATTAAATGCTGTGTTCTGGTTTGAAGGATTTGGAATTGCTGACCTTGAAAACTTCTTAGGTGGAACTGGTGTGCAAGGTGAAACAGGACGTTATATGGCAGGATTCTTCCCAATCTTCATGTTTGGTCTTCCAGGGGCTGCACTTGCAATGATTCATACTGCTAAGCCAGAAAATAAAGCTAAAGTTTCCTCAATTATGATTGGAGCTGCATTTGCTTCATTCTTTACAGGAATCACTGAACCAATTGAATTCTCATTCTTATTCGTTGCGCCATTATTATTCTTAGCGCATGCAGTATTAACAGGTATCTCTATGATTATTGCAGCGGCTATACCTGCACTGAGTGGTTTTGGCTTCTCAGCAGGCGTCGTAGATATGGTCTTACAAGCTCAAAATGATTTGGCAGTTAATTGGTGGTTACTCCCTATAATCGGGGTTGCATTCTTCTTCATTTATTATTTCTCTTTCCGCTTCTTGATTGAAAAATTCGACCTACCAACACCAGGTCGTAGAGAAGACATGGGCGATGATGAAGAAGCATCTGGACCAGGGAAACATGCCGAAACAGCTAAGAAAATGTTAGCGGGTCTTGGTGGTAAAGAAAACATCGATGACTTTGATTATTGCGTAACCCGCTTACGTGTTAAAGTGATTGATCCACAAAAAGTTGACCGTGAAGCACTCAAAAAAGCTGGCGCAAACGATGTACTCCGTTCTAGTAAAAATATTCAAGTTGTTGTTGGAACGAACTCACAGTTTATTGCCGGTGAAATTGAAGAACTACTATAATCATTAATTAGCAATACATGAATGGGGGATTATTTCGCCCCCATTCATTTTTCATAAAAAGAAAGGATTGATCATTGTGAAAACGAAATTTCATATGCCAATTAAAGGAAATTATCAAGACATCAGTGAAACACCAGATGACGTATTTAGTGAAGGAAGTGTCGGCCCGGGATTTGTCATAGAGCCATCGGAAGGGAAAGTCTATGCGCCTTTTAAAAGTGAAGTGAGCGTTATGTTTCCAACAGGGCACGCAGTAGGACTTAAAGATTCTAAAGGCGTTGAAGTTTTAATTCATATTGGCTTAGATACTGTCAATATGAAAGGCGAAGGATTTAAGACCCATGTGAAACAAGGTCAAATGGTTAAACCTGGCGATTTATTAGTAGAATTTGATATAGATACCATTAAAGAAAAGGCAGAATCAATCATGTCACCGATTGCGTTTTCATCGAGTCAATCAGTAGAAATCATTAAACAAAAAGAAAAAGAAAGTCGAGATTTACTTAAGATTGAGGTGAAATAATGCCAAATAAACGTGTATTGGATATAAGACCAAATGAGTTTGATCAATACGAAGGTAAAGCGATACTAAATGCGATAAAAGCATCTGAAGGTCGAACCATGGTCAGTGAAATCATTTGTCCTGCCCCTGCCCTTTTTTACGATGTATCTAATGCTGAGCTTTCAGCGGCATTTGGGGCGGATGTTTTACTTTTTAACATGTATGACGTCAATAATCCTTCTTTAAATGGGTATCCTTATGAAGGTAAGGCTTTATTAAATGACATACGAAAAAAGGTTGGAAGATTTGTAGGCATCAATTTAGAACCGGTTTCAAAAGAAGGGCTTATGGATGAAAAAATTGAAGTAGACCCTGGAAGAATTGCGACGGTTGAAAATGCAAAAAAAGCTTACCAGCAAGGCGCTCAGTTTTTACTCTTAACAGGAAATCCCAAAACAGGAGTGACCAATAAAGAAATCATTGAGTCTTTAAAAGCCATTAAAAAAGCATTGGGTGATAAGTTGGTGCTTGCGGCTGGGAAAATGCATGCCGCAGGGATAGGTGGAGAAACCGCTAAAAACATTATCAACGAAAATGATGTGAATGCATTTATTGATGCAGGGGCCGATATATTATTAGTTCCTGCCCCAGGAACAGTCCCTGGAATAAGTGAATCTTATGTAGCATCGCTTGTGGATATCGCGCACAACAGAAACATATTGGCATTAAGTGCCATTGGAACCTCTCAAGAAGGTGCCGATGAACATACCATAAAAAATATTGCGTTATCTGCTAAAAGAGCTGGCGTTGATATGCATCATATAGGAGATGCAGGGTTCTTTGGTATTGCGGTTCCTGAAAATATCAAAACCTATTCAACAGTGATTAAAGGGATTAGACATACCTATCGTAGAATGGCTATGAAATAAAAACTACATCTTTTTGAACTGCACCCCAAATATTGGACATAAAAACTTCCAATAGAAAGGGTGTAGTTTTTATTTGGTATGTTTTGGAGCTAAATTTATAAAGAAAACGTGTATTAAACAATTACTACATTCCTATAAATGCATTAAAAATATACGTGTGATACTGTTCGTGTTTCATGGATGTATAGTATAATATAAAAGAGGTGGTTTAATGAAAAAGGTATGGCTCATATTTTTCTTAATATTTTTAGTGATAGGGTGTGAAACCACATTAGATTCTGATAGTGATTTAAATCAACCATTTGGTGATGAAGGATTAGTTTTAACCGTTGAATCAATCCGTGAAACCCAAGGTCAACAGTTTGGTGAAGCGCCTGAAAACACTTTTTATTTATTAATAGATATGACGATAGAAAATACTTCAGATAGCAGAAAAACCATTACTACTTCATTAATGTTTGAACTCTTTGGGGATGAAGGTGGGACTTACCAAGTAGACAATTTCATATTAAGTGAAACCGATCTTCAAACGATGGATACGACCCTAGATCCAAATGAATCAAGAAATGGGACGCTCCCCTTTATCGTAAGTGAAGCAGATACGGCGTGGGAACTGACGTTTTCGCCCGATATATTTAGAGGTCAAACGTATTCTATTCATTTTGATTTAGACGATTTTGATTCTTAAGGACGTGATACTATGAATAAAACCGTGTTTATTACCGGTGGGTCAAGAGGCATTGGTAAAGCCATTGCATTAACGTTTGCAAAAGAAAATTATAATGTTGCACTGAATTATGTTTCCAATGACGAAGCGGCTAATAAAACCAAAAAAGAAATAGAAGCCTTAGGTAGTAATGCATTGCTTTTAAAGGGTGATGTTTCCAACTTAAATAATGCAAAAGAAATGGTTAAACAAACAATTGAAACGTTTGAAAAAATTGAGGTTTTAATCAATAACGCGGGCATTAAAAAAGATGGTCCAATCGAAACTATGCAAGAAAGTGACTTTGATGCGGTCATGAATATTAATGTAAAAGGCGTTTTTGCGATGATCCAAGCAGCAATTAACTTAAATCCGAAACAAACGCCTATGCGAATCATTAATATTTCTAGTGAAACAGGATTGATGGGGAAAGTCAATCAAGTGAACTACGCGGCTTCTAAATTCGCTGTTAACGGATTAACCATGTCTTTAGCTAAAGAACTTGGTCCAAAAAACATTACCGTTAACGCTGTTGCGCCTTCTTTAACTGATACTGATATGACGGATTATGTTAGTGAAGAAAAAAGAAAAACCCTTACCAATAATAACCCTTTAAAAAGATTAGGCACCCCCGAAGACATCGCCAATGCTTGTTATTTTTTAGCAAGTGATCAAGCGCGTTTTATTAATGGGCAAATCATTGCGGTTAATGGTGGAACATTAAGTCCATAAAAATAAAAACACCTCTTGTAATAAGTATTATGTTTGTGTATAATATCTTTTGGAGAAAAAAATAGAGGTGTTTTGTATGAAATTTGTTGCGTTTGTTATTATAAGTTTTGCAAGCTTTTTAGCATTAAGTGCTTGTGAGAATGATGAAGTAATTATTAATGAAGCACGTGACGATGAAATCGTTGAAACGATTAATGAGCTTAGATTTTGAAATCTTAAGCTCTTTTTTTATGAAAGCATAAACTGCAGCCCCATCGATAATACAAAATAGGTGTTAATGAAAATAGATAGGGCCACAAAGAAAAATAAGGATTGTGTTCCTGGAAGGGGTTTAAAATGTATTGCTAAGAAGAATATAATGAGTGTTAAACCAATTCCGATTAATGGATAAAGCAAAGATGTTCCATTGAGGTTTAAAGACATTAACCCGATCCCGGTTAAAAGATAAAGCCCAATAATAAAATATTTACTGAGTGCAGGTCCTATTTTAACAACGGTAGTATGTTTTTTAGTTTTTAAATCAGAAGGATAATCAGGCATTGATGTTGAGAGCGCCATAGCAAGCTGAGAAGGCAACAAAATGATGATTGTGAGCAACAGTAATGCATCAAAATTTCCACCTTGCATTAAATAGCCAACTAAAGGCAATATAATGCCGACCCCTAACACTTGAAGGCTTTCACCGTATCCTCGGTATGACAGTTTAATAGGATTAAAGCTATACATTTGAAAAATGATTAACCCTATTAAAACCAATATAAAAGGAATGAAAGACTCTACTAAAACACTCATAATAATGCCTAATATCATTGTCATGATCCCCATAACAATGAACCCTTTTTTTAAACTGCTTTTGCTTAATAAATCCTCAACCAAAACTCGAGAGCCTCCAGTAAACGGCGTAAAGGTATGATTGACTTTGTCACTTTCAAAATCGGCATAATCATTGCCATAAACAATAAATAAATGCATAAATACCCCATATAAATGAATTATGATAAAGTGTAATAGATTAAATGAATATCCATTATATAAAGCAACCCCTTGTCCTAAGAGTAAGGCTGGGAAAATAAATAATTGTGCAGGTATTCTTGATGCTTTGATCCAAGCTTTCATGCGTATCACCTTCTTAAGCTATATTAAACCATAAATTTTTATTAAACTGTAATCATATACGATGAATATTTGTTCTACAATTCCTTTAAGTGCTGAGATGGTTTATAATAAAGGTTATGAAATGATAGGAGGATATTTAATGAGTGAAAAAGATGTCATTACAAAAACAAAAACCCCACTGACTAAAAGTCAG
>CAYZOR010000007.1:0-34200 GCA_964479895.1 uncultured Candidatus Izemoplasmatales bacterium
GACTTAGGATCTAGTTCTTCGGAGTGCAGGTTCGATTCCTGTCACCCGCACCATAATGTAAATAAGCACAACTAGGTTGTGTTTTTATTTTACATGTATTTTAATTTGAATATCAAACAAATTTTAACATTTTATTAATCTAAAAATGTTACAATAAAAATGAATATAAATTTGAAGGGAGTTTTATGATGATTATTAAACCGTCTATTCGATCCAATGTATTTACAAACGCCCATCCTCATGGATCAGAATGGTTTATTAAAAAACAAATCGATGAGGCAAAACAAAAAGAAACGTTTAATGGCCCTAAAAATGTATTGATTATTGGTGGCTCTTCAGGCTATGGGCTTGCTAGTCGTATAGCGCTTGCTTTTGGAGCCAACGCCAATACCATTAACGTGTCTTATGAATCTCCACCAAAAGGTAAAAGAACAGGAACGGCTGGTTGGTGGAACAATATATTTTTCCAACAGCAAGCCAAAGAAACGAAAAACATCCATAAAGATTTTGTGGGGGATGCTTTTTCAAAATCGATGAAAGAAGATGTTTCTAATTATATTAAAGAAACATTTGGCAGTGTTGATTTAGTGATTTATTCTTTAGCGGCTGGGGGTAGAAAAAATGAAGAAGGTGAACTGATTCGCTCATCCATTAAAACCGTTAAAGAGACAGCGAATGGAAAAACCATTGATATCGCTAAACAAAAAGTAAAAGATTTAACGGTTGAACCTGCCAATGCACAAGAAATTCAAGATACAATCTTTGTTATGGGAGGGTCTGATTGGGAAACGTGGTTATACACTTTAGATGAAAAAGCGTTACTAAGTGAAAAGGCAAAAACTATTTCATATACGTATGTTGGTGGCGAAACAACGGAAAAAATATATCGTGGTGGGACCTTAGGAAAGGCTAAAGAGGATTTAGAAAGTACAGCGAGAAGACTGCATGCATTGTTAAAAACCAAGTACCACGGTGAGGCATTGATTTCTTCTTCTAAAGCGGTTGTGACTAAAGCAAGTGTCTTCATCCCACAGATGCCTATTTATGTATCGTGCTTATTTGATGTGATGATGGATGAAGAAGTTCATGAAAGTATTTTAGAGCATAAATATCGTTTGTTTAAAGATATGATTTATGGGTCTAAAAGAATCATTGATGGCAGTGAAAGAATACGTTTAGATCATGCTGAGATGGAACCATCCATTCAAAAGAGAACTTCTCAAATGATGCACGAATTGGATGAGTCAGCTTTATTCAAATTAAAAGGGACCCAAACCTTTTTAAAAGAATTTTATCAAATGAATGGATTCAAATTTGATGAAGTCAATTATGATGAAGAAGTTAACCTAGAAGCTTTATCTAAATTGAAACCAGAATAAAACACCTGCGGGTGTTTTTTTTAGGGGGAAAACAATTGACAAAACGTCATAATAATGTTAACTTTAAATTAAAGTTAAGGTAAACCTTATAATAAGAAAAATGACGGAGTGAAACCATGAAAAAAATATTGAGCTTAGGGTTGATGTTTGGGTTATTATTTATGTTGAGTGCATGTGATGAAACAGAAGAAAATGATAAACTGAGAGTAGTCGCAACAACAACCTATATTTATGATATGATCAAAACGATTGGTGGTGAGCATATTGAAATCGTGGCTTTAATGGAGGCCGGTGTTGATCCCCATGATTTTCAACCTCGCCAAAGTGATACAGGGCGAATTCAAAATGCTGATTTGGTTGTTGTAAATGGGCTGAATTTAGAAGAGCGTATGGGTGAGGTTTTATCTCAGATGAATGAAGACAAACTACTTGTATTAGGCGATTATGTTCCAAGTGATAAGTTACTTTATGAAACAGAAAATGTTATTGACCCTCATATATGGTTTGATATTGGTATTTGGCAAGCTTTAAGTGAGGTTGCAGGGGAAAAATTGCAAACTATGGACCCAGAGAATGCTTTGTATTATGCGAATCGAGCTGAGTCTTATATGAAAGATTTAACGGTATTAGAAACTTATGTGAAATCACGAGTAGAAGAACTTGATGAATCAAAAAGAATTTTAGTTACGGCCCATGATGCGTTTGCTTATTTCGGGAAAGCCTATGGTTTTGAAGTCCATGCAGTCCAAGGCATCTCAACCGCTTCAGAAGCAAGTATTTCAGATATAGAAAATTTAGCAGATCTGTTGGTCGAACTTGACGTTCAACGTGTATTTTGGGAAAGTTCAGTTCCACAAGGGACCGTTGATGCTTTGGTTGAAGCAACATTAGATCTAGGCCATAATGTTTCTGTTGGTGGAGAACTTTATTCAGATTCAACCGGGGATAAACTGCATGGTCATGAAACATATATTCGAACGTTTAGAGCAAATGTAGATACTATTATTGATGCCCTTAAGGAGTGATTGGTATGAACGCTGCTTTTAAAGTAGAAGACTTAAGTGTGGCTTATGATAAAAAACCTGTTTTATGGGACATTGACTTAGAGATTCCCAAAGGCATTCTTTTAGGTATCGTTGGTCCTAATGGTGCAGGGAAATCGACATTAATTAAAGCAGCCTTAAATTTAATCAAACCGCTTAGTGGATCCATTGTATTTTCAAACAAACCCTATAAAAAAATGGTTAAAAATATTGGGTATGTGCCCCAAAAAGGGAGTGTTGATTGGGATTTTCCTACCACGGTCTACGATGTTGTTTTGATGGGAAGGTATGGTCATATTGGTTGGATTAAAAGGCCTTCTAAAAAAGATAAAGAAACAACGCTACAAGCATTAGATAAAGTGGGGATGATTGCTTATAAAAATCATCAAATCTCTGAACTTTCAGGCGGACAACAACAACGTGTTTTTTTAGCACGTGCTTTGGTCCAAGATGCGGAAATCTATTTTATGGATGAACCGTTTCAAGGGGTGGATGTTAAAACAGAAAAAGCGATTGTTAAGTTGTTAAAAGAACTTAAAGCTTTAGGAAAAACGGTTATTGTTGTGCATCATGATTTGCATACTGTAAAAGCATATTTTGATTGGCTAACTTTGTTGAATATAAAAGTGGTCGCGCACGGCAAGGTTGATGACGTTTATACCCCTGAAAATATCAAAAAAACGTATCAAGCCGACTCATTAATGGCTTTAGAAAGTGATTTTAATGTTTGATTTATCATATACATTAACCATTGTTTTAATAGGAACAATGGTACTGGGAATGATCAGTGGTATGCTTGGTGTTTTTGTTGTTTTAAGACGTCAAGCACTTATCGGTGATGCCCTTTCGCATGCCGCTTTACCAGGCATCATGATTGCTTATTTATTAATTGGGGTAAGGAGTTTAGAAGTCTTGTTAATAGGGGCCTTCATCTCAGCGAGTATTGCGATGCTTTTATTAAACGTGATTAAAAAATATACAACCATTAAGTTTGATGCGTCGATGGCCTTGATCCTTTCTGGTTTTTTTGGTGTTGGGCAAGTGTTGCTTTCTCATATTCAAAAATCTGGAGCGGCTTCACAAGCCGGTCTTTCTAGATTTATTTTTGGTCAGGCCGCAACGATGTTAAGAGGCGATGTTTTCATAATCATTGGTGTTGCGTTTGCTGTTTTAGTTTTAATCTTTTTATTTTATAAAGAATTAAAACTCTATATTTTTGATGAAGCCTTTTATAAAGCACTTGGATTAAATGAAAAATTAGCGTCTACATTACTGACTATGTTGGTTGTCATCGTTATAGTGATTGGGATTCGTATGGTGGGAGTTATTTTAATGAGTGCTTTAATCATTGCGCCATCTGTTGCCTCTAGGCAACTATCGGATCGTTTTTTTATCAATGTTATTCTCTCTGGAATCATAGGGGCTTTGAGTGGAGCGGTAGGAACTTATTTAAGCGCGACACGCGCAAATTTACCAACCGGTCCAATGATTACGGTTGTGTTAGGAACACTCGTTTTATTTGTGCTCATGTTTTCGCCAAAACACGGGCTTTTAAAAAGACATATTCAAGTGAATGTCTATAAATATCGTATTAAAAAATATCGCAAGTTGATTCATTTATATGAAAATCCTGATGAAACAGAACTCAATCCAACGGAATATAGTTATTTTCTTACGAATGATTACCTTAAATTAGATTATGGGCAAATCATATTAACCGAAAAAGCATTAAAAAAAATCCGCAGTATAAAGGCGGTGGATTAATATGAATATTGAAATTTTGATGACCGCTGTTATCACCGCAATGGCAACTTCACTGGTAGGGGTATTCTTGGTATTAAGAAGGCTAAGCATGTTAACAGATGCGATTAGTCATACGGTTTTATTAGGGATTGTACTAGCGTTTATGGTAGTTGGCAATCTTACGAGTCCTTTATTGCTTTTAGGGGCTACTTTAATGGGAATTTTGACGGTGTATTTTATTGAAATCTTAATTAAAACCAAACACATTAAAGAAGATGCGTCGATTGGCGTTGTGTTTACTTTATTATTCGCAATCGCAATCATCATTATTAACACTCAATTTAGAAATGTGCATCTTGATGTTGATATGGTCCTACTTGGAAGTTTAGAATTTATTGTTTTTGATCGCTTGAGTGTTGGGGTTATTAACCTTCCAACCTCGCTAGTTATTATGACAATTGTGCTAATTATCAATGGCATATTAATCACTGTGTTTTATAAAGAAATTAAATTGGTAAGTTTTGATTATGCACTTTCTTCAGCGTTAGGGTTTATGCCTATTTTAATTCACTATGTCATGATGAGTGCAGTTTCTTTAACGGCGGTTGCGGCATTTAATGCGGTTGGTGCGATTTTAGTGATTGCGTTTATGATTGGGCCCCCTATCACTGCTTTATTTTATACAAAAACACTTTTTAAGACTTTATTACTTACAATGATTATAGCGATAATGAACGCGACATTTGGATACTTTATTTCTTTTGTGTTTGACGTTACCATATCAGGAACGATTGCGTCGTTAATTTTACTTAGCTTTTTAGTATCTTTAGTTTTTGCGCCTAAAAAAGGTGTTGTAGGCAAAATTTTTAAGTTGAAACAACAAAAAGAAGTCGTTAAAATCGCAACGTTGATCGTTCATATTATTAATCATCGAAACACTAAAAATGCGACCGATGAACTCAATCCTAAAACGCTTCATGAGCATATGCACTGGAAAGAGCACCAAACCAAAAAACTGATTCAAAAAGCAAAAAAACATAAACTACTCTATATCGAAAATGGTATATTAAATTTAAGCCATAAAGGAAAAGCTTACTATGATTCTTTAGAGTTTATTAATGGAGGTGAGTCATGATGCATCAAGCTGAAGAAGATTATTTAAAATTAATATATGAGTTATCGATTGAAACCAATACACACTATATTAAAACCAGCGACTTAGCAGAAAAATTTGGGTACACGGTTCAAAGTGTCAATGAAATGGTTAAACGATTGGATAAGAAAAAATTATTAATATATGAGCCTTATAAAGGCATTAAACTTACAGATAAAGGCAACAAAGAAGCCATCAGAATGACAAGAGCGCACAGGATATGGGAAGTCTTTTTATCAGAAAAGTTAGGGCTAAGTTGGGAATCTTTGCACGAAGAGGCTGAAAATTTAGAACATGCGACGAGTAAAAAGGTTTTAGAAAAACTTCACGCGTTCTTAGGGTATCCTAAATATTGTAATCACGGGAACCCTATTCCAGACGAGTATGGAAAAGTCGAGCGACCTGCCCATAGTCCTTTATATGGTTTAAAGGAGGGCGATCAATTCCTTATCAAAAGGGTTTTAGATCATAAGCCTTTATTAAAACATCTAAATGATATTAATATTGGCTTGAACGAACCGATAAAAGTTGTTAAAAAAGAATCTTTAGGCGATATTATTTATATTGCTAAGGATGATCAAATTAAACCGATTGCCAAACGCATTGCGAAGATGATATTTGTAGAAAAAAGAAGCGATTAATGCACCGCTTCTTTTTCATTGATTGGTTTATATTTTTCATGAAACTTAATTTTTTCTTTTAAGAAACTCTCAAGCTCAAATGTCATTTGAAATAAAATTGCACGTGTTTCAAAAGCATCTCTCGTGTCTGGGAGCGCGCTTTTTTTGAAGTGCTCCTTTAATTGCTTAAGGGTGTCTAGTTGCGTTGTGGCTTTATCTACTTCACCAATGTCATCGACGAGATTATAAATATATTTTGAGATTTTCTTGGTGTTTGCATGCGGTTTTTCTATCGCGATTAAAAGGTCATACATTCGATTGATGCGTTCCATTTGAGCATGGCGCATTCTAATGTATGCGATGTGTCTGTGGTCTGTGTCAAACAATAAATCTTTATCCATTAGTTCCGCATCATTCAATGCTTCTTTTAAAGACTGATAAATCTCTTTATGTTTTTCATATGACTTACTGCGTTTATCTAAATGATTTAGTGCATCACTTAAATAAGAAAGCTCTTGTCTAATATATTGATCAATTAGTTTGATTGAATCGCTTAAATATTTATAGGTATTTAAAGGATAAATAAGATTTAAAATCATCGCAATCGCAGCGGAGATAATGAGTAAAAGCGATGCATTAATAAGCATCGAAGATGAAAAGCTTTCTTCTAACAATAAATGGCTGACTAACACAAGTGAAGGCACAATTCCTACAGAAATTTTCAAAGCGAATGACAGTCCGATAAAAAGTATTGAAAAAAACATAAATACCCAAACACTATACCCAAAAATCAAAAAAAATACGGTAGATAAACCAAGCGCCAATAATCCATCGATAATTCTTTTGGTTGCGTTTATGTATGAATCAACCCTTGTTAATTGCACAAATAAAACCGCTAAAATTCCTGCAGTAATGGCGTTTTCTAAATTTAGGGAAAACGCTATTAATGTTGTGATTATTAATGCCAAAAACATTTTAATGGTCGTGTGTATAAACCGTCTCATATTATCCCTACTTTCATATTAATTGTATCACACCATACTCACTATAAAAACGCAATGCTTGGGTAAACGTATACATTTAAGGCTTAATTATATCGTTTTATGATATTGTAAAAACAATGGTTAGTTGCTATAATTATGATTACTGTGAAGGGGTTGAAATAATGAAAATTAAACTAATTACGGATTCAACATGTGACTTAAGTAAAACGTTAATTGAAGAGCACGATATCGATGTCATTCCACTGTTTGTGAATTTTTCAGAAACATCTTATAAAGATGGGGTTGAATTAACGACTGAGGAGATGTATGAAAAAGTCAGTGAGTTAGGCATGGTTCCTAAAACAGCCGCGGCCTCACCTGGAATGTTTGAAGAAACATTCAAAAAATATATTGAAAATGATTATGAGATCATATATTTAGGCATTGGCGCTAAATTTTCTGCGACCTATCAAAATGCTATGCTTGCTAAAAAATTGCTTGATGATAGTGATAAAATCCACATTGTTGATTCTCGAAATCTTTCAAGTGGATCAGGGTTACTTTTATTAAAAGCGGCTAAATATAAAGCGCAAGGAAAATCTCCTTTAGAAATTGTGGAGCTTTTAAATAAGGACCGCTTAAATGTTAAAACAGCATTTGTTATTGATACACTTGAGTATCTCCATAAAGGTGGACGTTTAAAGGCAATCAGTGCGTTTGTTGGTACAATGCTTAAACTTCACCCTATTATTAAGGTCGTGGATGGTGAAATGACAATCGGTAAAAAACCGCGTGGGAAAATGTCAAATGCCATTAAACATATGTTAAAAGATGTTTTAAAAGATTCGAAGCATATTGATCCTGATTTTTTAATGGTGACCCATTCTAAGGCGGATCAGTATGTGGATATGATTAAAGAGGAATTAGAAGATATAGACATTGAAAACATTTATGAAACAGAGGCTGGTTGCGTGATATCGTCGCATTGCGGGGCAGGGACCATTGGTGTTTTATATATTAAAAACAATGATTAAAGGACTTAGATATTCTATTTTGATGGTTTAAAATGGTGTTTTTCTAAGGTATAATGAAGTTACACTATTGTTGGAGGACATCATGGGAAAAGATGCTTTAGATAAAGGGAATCTTAAATATTGGGCTAAAGTCATTCCCATCAAAAGTGGGATGACTGATGATCAAAAATATAAAGTTTGGAACAATGAAGGCCAAGCTTTCTTTTTACGTATTAGTGATATCAACCGTTATCCTGATTTGTTAGAAGAAGCGAAGCTTATTGATGCGTTTAGGCAAAAAGGATTGCCTGTCGCAAAAGTTGAATCGGTTGATTATTGTGAAAACGATAAACAATGTTTTTTGCTGCTTCATTGGCTGAATGGGAATACCTTAGATACCGTATTGCCAACCCAAAGTGAAAAAAAGCAATATGAAATTGGTTTAAAAGCTGGCAAACATCTTTATAAATTACATCACACTCCTTTAGATATAAAAGAACCCTTTGCGCACAGAAATTTAAAAACCAAAAAAAATAATGAATTTAATCATTACATCAATTCTCATTTACGCGCTGAAAACGATGAGCTTATTGTCAAATACATCAAAGAAAATATTGATTTAATTGGCCAAGGGCCCAATGTGATTGAACATAGTGATTATCATCCTGGAAATTTAATTTTAAGAGATGATGGAAGTTTGGCAATTATTGATTTTAATGGGTCACATCAAGGCGATGCGTATGAAGAATTTTATAAGTTAGAATTATTTGTTTTACCGCAAAGTAAACCATATTGTTTAGGTCAAATCCATGGATACTTTCAAGGAGAACCACCCGAAGCATTTTGGCATTACCATCGTTTATACACTGCTTTAGCCGCTTTATATGGAATTAGATGGGCTTCGGATTATAAAAGCGATCAGGCATTAAAAAGAGAAAAGAAACGATTAAAACGTATTCGCAATGATTATGATGATTTTAAACGCCTTAAGCCCAAATGGTATATTTTAAGTAAAGATATTCAATATTAAAAAACAGGGCATGAAATTTTGATTTCATGCCCTGTTTTTTTATTTATTTTAATAATGCTTTAATGTCATCGACTTTATTTAACCGTTCCCAAGGTAAGTCTAAATCATTTCTACCAAAATGCCCATACGCGGCAGTTTGCTTATAAATCGGTCGTTTTAAATCTAAGGCATTGATAATAGCGATTGGTCTTAAATCAAACGTTTGATTCACAATGTTTAAAATCTCTCCTTCAGTAATATTGCTTGTGCCAAAGGTATCTATTCTAATACTGGTTGGCTCGGTAATCCCTATTGCATATGAGAGTTGGATTTCAAGCTTATTTGCAATGCCAGCTGCTACTAAGTTCTTGGCGACCCATCTTGCAGCGTAGGCTGCGCTTCTATCGACTTTTGATGGATCTTTGCCAGAAAAGGCTCCCCCGCCATGCCGAGATACCCCACCATAGGTATCGACGATGATTTTTCTACCGGTTAATCCGGCGTCTCCATGTGGTCCGCCTATAACAAACTTACCGGTTGGATTGATATAGTATTTAGTGAATTCATCGATCAGTGATGCAGGTAATATTGGTTCAAAAACATATTTTTTAATCGCAGCTTTTAAACGGTCTTGTGAAATGTTTGGAGCGTGTTGCGTTGAAAGTACGACACTATCAATTCTTAAAGGATTGTCATGCTCGTCAAACTCCATCGTGACTTGGGTTTTACCATCGGGTCTTAAATAAGACATGGTTCCATCACGACGCACTTCTGTAAGCTTTCTAGCTAAGGTTTGTGCAAGCAAGGCAGTAATTGGCATATAGGCATCGGTTTCATTGGTCGCATACCCAAACATAATGCCTTGGTCTCCGGCTCCAATTTCTTCACTGGAACGGTTTACCCCTTGCGCAATATCAGGAGATTGTTCATCGATGGCGACTAAAACACCCATCGTTTCAGCGTCAAAACCATATTTTCCGCGATCATAACCGATATCTTTAACGGTTTTTCTAACAACTCTTTGTATATCAACATAAGTGGTAGTCGTAATTTCACCCATGACTAAAATCAACCCTGTAGTCACGGCGGTTTCACACGCTACTCTTGCGTCAGGGTCTTTTTTTAAAATGGCATCTAAAATGGCATCTGAAATCTGATCGCATATTTTATCTGGATGCCCTTCGGTAACAGATTCTGAGGTAAATAACTTACGGTTATTAATCACATTAATCACATCCTAATTTTTACAATACTCCTATAATAGACTTGAACACTAAAAAAATCAAGACTTAGAATCATCGTCATGATGATTATGGATATCTAGTGGGGGAATGGGTTGGTTCTTTTTTTCAGGCACAGGGTCGTATCCGCCCTTAGAAAAAGGGTTGCATCTTAAAATTCTCCATATGCTTAATAGCGTCGCATAAAAAAAATTACGCTTTTGATAGGCATCTATGGCATATTGTGAACACGTGGGCTTATACCGGCATTTAGGCGCTGTATTTTTCGAATACGATTGATATTTTTTGATCAATTTAATGATTAAACGTTTCATAACATCACTTCCAATCTAATCATACCAAATGTACCCTTTATAAACAATATATATACTGGCTAAGTGTCTTTGATTTTTTAAGCGATTGTTGTATAATGGAACTACAAAACTGAATAGGTATTCAGTTTTGTCGAATGTGCCTTGAATGAATAGACAAAAAGAGTGCATTTTGATACAATACCTTTGGTGATAACAATGGAAAATTCTGAGGCTTTAGAGAAGTTTTACACATACTTAGATCAAGTCGCAAATCGCTTATATGAAATGGATGAAACCCCTTATTTAAAAGGGATTATTCACGGCCTTGATTATTTGCTCGACGATGAAGTGAGAAAAGGTTTGGTCGATGTTGTGTATGAAGATTTAAAGCGATATAAAGATACAATAAGAGAAGTTGCCTTTGATAAAGAAACTGTAAGGAAAGCGGTACAACTCGCTTTATTAAATGGGTTTAAAACCATGGGCGTCACAAACTCCATGATGACCCCTGATTCAATAGGCATGTTTATCGCATATTTATTAAAAAAACTTTATAAAGATGACGCAGCGCTAAACATTTATGATCCTTTAATAGGGACAGGGAATTTGGCCGCCACAATCAACAATCATTTTTCTGGCTATTGTCACTTTGAAGGGAGTGAAGCGGATCCTTTACTCTCAGAATTAAGTAGAAATTTCTTAGACGCGCTTGAGATAGACCATCAAATATACCATCAAGATACCTTAACATTTGATAAGGGCGATTATGATTTGGTTTTAACCGATTTTCCCGTTGAGAGTATTGACCGTAAAATGATGTACTTTCCCTACCAAGTGATTTTAAAACATATGCATCATGTTAAAGTGGGTGGCTTTTTTATCGCCGTGATAGAAAATGATTTCTTTGACCAAAAGGAAGCGTCTGAATTTAAAGAAAAACTCATGAAAACCATGCATTTATATGGTTTGATAAAATTTGATGAAGGATTATTTAAAAATCATCCACAAAGTTTACTTATCATGCAGAAAAAAGCAAAAGAAGACGACCAATTATCAGACTTTTTATTGGCAGATCTTCCCCCTTTTACAGAAGAAAAACGTTTTAATGAAGCGTTATCTAAAATAGAACAATGGTTTTCAAAACAGAAAGGTTGATTAATATGAAAATTATCGCAGTAAACGCAGGCAGTTCATCGTTGAAATTCCAATTGCTAGAAATGCCGAAAGAAACGGTCATCGCAAGTGGTGTAGTAGAAAGAATCGGATTACCTAATAGTGGATTTACCTTAAAATATAATGGAGATAAAGACAGTCAAACATTAGATATTCCTAACCACAGTGTTGCGGTTGAATTATTATTAAAAACATTGGTCGATAAAAATATCGTTAAATCATATGACGATATCGCCGGTGTCGGCCACCGTGTGGTTCATGGTGGAGAGAAGTTTAGCGATTCGGTCTTGATTGATGATGAAGTTATTCAAGCCATAGAAGAAGTGAGTGATTTAGCACCGCTTCATAATCCTGCCAATTTAACAGGGATCAAAGCCTTCCAAAAAGCGTTGCCCGATAAACCAATGAGTGCGGTTTTTGACACAGCGTTCCATCAAACAATGGAAGATGATGCGTTTATGTATTCAACGCCTTATCATTGGTATGAAAAATATGGTGTAAGAAAATACGGTTTCCATGGAACAAGTCATAAATATGTGTCACAACGTGTTGCTGAGGTTTTAAAACGCGATGTCAAAGATTTAAAGACGATTGTTTTACATATTGGAAACGGCGCATCTTTATGTGCGGTTAAAAACGGCATAAGCGTTGATACCTCAATGGGGTTCACCCCTTTAGCAGGAATTGCGATGGGCACAAGAAGTGGGGATATTGACCCAGCGATCATTGAATTTATTTCCACAAAAGAATCTAAAACCATTCAAGAAGTGATGAATGATTTAAATAAAGCGAGTGGATATTTAGGCATCTCACGCGTGTCATCAGATTCTAGAGATTTATGGGAAGCCGCTTATAAAGGCGACGACAAAGCCATGTTAGCAATCAATAAACAAGCCAAGATGATTGCGGATTATATTGGGGCTTATGTGATCCAAATGGGTGGTGTTGATGCGATTGTGTTTACTGCGGGTGTTGGTGAAAATGCGCCCAATACACGCGAATTGATTGTCGAAAGATTAGAAGGAGCATTAGGCGTAAAACTCGATGAAAAAGCCAACGAAGTTCGTGGCGAAGAAAAGGTGATTTCTACCGATGATTCTAAAGTATCATTGTTGGTGGTTCCTACCAACGAAGAAGTCATGATCGCAAGAGATACTGTTCGATTAATGAATGAATAAAAAAAATAAAATATAAAAAAGAAAAAAACAATTTGGTGCGTATCATACTAGTGAAAAGGAGGTATGATTATGCTAAAAATTGTTTTTTCTTTAGGCATGGTTGCACTATTATTTACGGCTGGGACTCTAAATGCTCAGTCCAAAGAACCATTAACTGAAATTGAAATTATTGAGTCACAAGGAACGTATGAGTTAAACGTATCGCATCCTTCATTGGATGAACCCTTTACGTATTTAGCATCACAAAACGTGATAGATTTAAAAAAGGGGGCTATAAAAATGGTTGAATGCGATGAATATTTTGGGGTTTATGGCCACTTTGTAACCGTTACAGAACAAAATCATCGCGTACGCCAAGGCTTTGTTTTGTTGTTTGATGAAACGGGAAGCGTTCATCTAAATGAACATTATACTGGTGAATCAGGGGACTATTTTGTAGCTGTTGTCCACAAAGTGGAAGATAGCTTTTTGGTTGTTAAACATTATAATGCGTTTGTAGGCTCTCAAGAAGGAGGGAGCAGAGAATTTACGCATCGTAAGTTTCATTTTTATGATGGTGACACTTTGCTCAATGAATTCAAATCGACCATCAATTTTCGAAAAAGTTATATTTTTAGAGAGAATACTTTTTATATCTTGCATGTCAATCAACATAACGAAAGGACCTATTATGGAATTCAAGATTCCAGTGGGTTTATGAGTGATGGAGAGTTATCGCATTTAACAAAGGATACTTATTATGAAGCCGTGGAAATTAATACATTAGGCACGTTTGAAATAAATGGAGAAAAGTATCAAGATTATAAAACGGTTGATTATCCTGGACATTATGAGGTGAAAACCGATGAAGCCACCAAACATTTTACCATCGCTTCTATCATAGAAGGCGTAGAAGATGGGCAAGTCTATAACAATGCTTTAACCATTGATGTATCAAAAGGACAACTGTTTTTAAATGATAAAGCCTTTTTAAACGGTGGAACCATTAATGAAATCGGCCATTATAAGTTGGTAGTCAAAGGGATTAATGGTTATGAAGAAATAGTGAATTTCACAATTGACTCAGGCGTTGAAGGCATTAAAGATGGGGCGCTTTATAAAGAAGCACCTACAATTTCTTTTAATGGAGATGGGTATTTAAATGGTCATTTAATTAATTCAGATACGGTTATTCATGAAAATGGCGAGCATTCATTAGTTATTGAAGGTGAGGGTGATTATGAACGGATAATCAATTTTGAAGTTGCAATTGATGAAGCGAAAGAAAGTTTTGTGACGATGGAGATGGGGATTATTTTTAGTGCTTTGTTTGTAGGATTAATTGCTGTGTTTGCAGTATACAAAAAACGTTAACTCATGCCAAATGGCATGAGTTTTTTGTTTGAATTATGTTATAATTTTGAGTGTATGAACGTGAGGTGTTTTAAGTGATTGCTTCCTTATCTTTAGAAAGTGTATATAGTTTCAACGGCTCTAATATAACTTTAGACGCCATTTTTTCTTATGCAAAAGAAAAAAAGCACACTTACGTTGCACTGAGTGATTATACGATGCATGGTGCCTATAAGTTTTTATCAAGGGCTAAAAAATCTGGTTTGATTCCTATATTAGGATTGAAATCCTTCATAGAAAATCATTATTCTAACGAATATTTACACGCAACCTTTTACGCTAGAAATTTAAAAGGGTATAAAAATTTATTAAAACTTGCCTCAATCCAAAGTGTTTATGATTATATAACATATGATGCCTTGTCTACACATAATGAGGGAGTGAGTGTCGTTTTAAACTCTAAAGTTGGCGAGTTAAAAAACGTTCTTGATCAAGACAATGAGTTGTTGAGTTTAATCGATACGTTAAAAACAAAAGTGACTTTCCTATATTTGGATTCGAAAAATTCGTTTAACCTCCCATATATTGAATTGAACTACGTCATGTATCACAGCAAACATGATTATGATACGTACGAATTACTTGCTAATTTGATGCATAAAACCGCTTTAAAGGAAGAAGAAATTAATCCTTTAGTAGGGACTGAATTAACTTTAGATTCTAAAACAAAAGAATTTATTAATAATCATAGTTTAACCTTTGAACTTCCCTTGGCAAGCTTGCCAAAATATAAAACGAAAGAAAATATTTCATCAGACCGTTACTTAAGAGCTTTATCAATCAAAGGATTAGAAAAGCGCTTAAATAAATCTTACGCACATTTAAATGTTTATAAAAAACGATTAGAAAAAGAATTAACGGTCATTCATGACATGGGCTTTGATGATTATTTTTTAATTATTTGGGATTTAATAAAATACGCTAAAAAAGAAAATATATTGGTTGGTCCCGGAAGAGGGAGCGCGCCTGGATCTTTAGTATCTTATGCGCTTGGAATTACAAGTATTGATCCAATTCATCACGATTTATTGTTTGAACGGTTTTTGAACAAAGCAAGAAAAACAATGCCTGATATTGATATCGATTTTCCAGATGATAAAAGAGAAGATATAGTAAAATATTTAAAACAACGATATGGAAGTGAATATGTTGCGTTAATTTGTACCTTTGGGACATTTTTAAAGAAAAGTGCCCTAAGAGATAGTGCTAGAGCATTGAATATAGAGACGAAGTTTGTGGATGAAATGGCTAAAAAGGTAGTCACCTATGATTCTATCGCCCAAATGATTAAAGAAGACGAAGATGTTCAAAATCGTATAAAAACTTACAAAGATACTGGGAAATGGCTTAATATAGCGCAAAAGATTGAAGGGCTACCCCGCCATGTTTCGACCCATGCAGCGGGTGTTATGATTTCAGAGGTTCCGTTGTTTGAATACACAGCCTTACAAGAGGGGCTCAATACCTTATATCAAACCCAGTATGAACAAAGCGATCTAGAAGCGATGGGGCTTTTAAAAATTGATGTTTTAGGCCTTAAGAATTTAACGATGATTGAGGCAGTTTTAAAACGCATAAAAGAAAATGAAGAGCAAACCATCGATTTACAAAAAATCCCTTTAAACGATGAAACAACATTTAAAATGTTAAGACATAATAGTACTACCGGGATTTTTCAACTAGAATCAATGGGGATGCGTCGATTGATTAAACAACTTAAAATTGGTTCTTTTAGTGATATTGCGATTGCGCTAGCTTTATATAGGCCTGGCCCCATGGAAAGTATTCCTGTTTTTTTAGAAAGACGCTTTAAAAAAGCTAAAATAGAGAAGTTAGAAAAAAGGGTTGATCCTATATTAGAAAGGACGCATGGAATTTTGCTTTATCAAGAACAAATTATGAAAATTGCGACAGACTTTGCTGGATATAGTTTAAATGATGCGGATATTTTAAGGCGCGCTGTTTCTAAGAAGGATAGTGTTATTTTAGAAAGTGAGCGGAAGCGTTTTGTTTCCAATGCGTTAAAACGGGGTCATAAGGAATCACTTGGGAATAAAATTTATGATTATATTGTTAAATTTGCCAATTATGGATTTAATAAATCCCATTCTGTTGCTTATGGTTTAATAGCGTATTGGATGGCTTACCTTAAAGCAAACTACCCACACCATTTTTTATCGGTTTTAATGAATAATGCGCTTAATAATGAATCACAAATGAAAATATACACCCAAGAAATTCATGATTATGGTTTAGCGTTAAAGGGGCCTAATATTGAAAAAAGCGGGTTTGATTTTACAATGGAGGACAAAACTTTGTTTTATCCTTTAACAGGCATTAAAACACTGGGAAAACGCACCATAAAAGCCTTTTTAGAAATTAAGACTAAAGCAATGTTTGGTGGTTTTGAAGCATTTATTCTTCATTCAAGAGGAATATTCACAAAAAGAAACTATGAATATTTAATCTATAGTGGTGCATTTGATTTGTTTAATGTAACGAAAAAAACGATGGTTGAAAATTTAGAAAGTTTACTGAGTTTCATTGATTTTGACCAAGCCTTGCCTTTAGAAGAGTTTGTGATGAATCATTATCAGGAGTATGACTCAAAAACCTTAAAAGCGATGGAAAAAGATGCATTAGGATTTAATATTCATTATGACAATCTAACCCCTTATTTACATTGGATTCAACAAAACGGATTGAAGATGCCAAGCGATGTTGAAATGCTTCCTTTGAACCAAAAAGTATCGTTGGTTGGACTTTTAAGTAAGGTTAAAGTCATTACGACAAAAAAAGGGGATCCTATGGCGTTTTTGTCAATTGAAGATAAAACGACTACCCTAGATAGCGTTTGTTTTCCACAAACGTATAAACACCTCTCAAACGAATTAATTGAAAATAAAGTCTATTTGTTGAAGGGTAAAGTTGCATTAAAATCTGATAAACGTCAGTTTATAATCGATTCAATCAAAGATTTAAATGTTTAATGTTGTGTAGAGTGGTGTTATAATTAGAAAAGAAACGGAGTGGATCTTATGAATAAGATTGCTGTATTAACATCCGGAGGCGATGCGCCTGGGATGAATGCTGCCATAAGAGCAGTTGTAAGAAGTTGCTTGCATTATGGGATTGAACCATACGGTGTATATGATGGATTTAAAGGGTTATGTGAAGACACTATAAAACCCTTAGACCGTAAGGATGTCTCCCGTATAATCAATCGTGGGGGAACGATTTTAGGCAGTGCAAGATACTTAGAGTTTAAAGCGTTATCGTATCAAAAAAAAGCAGTAGAGAATTTAAAAAGACATGGGATTGAGGGATTGATTGTGATTGGTGGCGATGGGTCTTTTAATGGCGCCCTTGCACTCAATGAATTAGGGGTTTATACCATGGGGATTCCTGCAACCATTGATAATGATATCGCATCCACAGATTATACAGTTGGTTTTTATACCGCTTTAGATACGGCGGTAGAATCTATTGACAAATTACGCGATACCTCATTTTCTCATCAACGCTGTAGTGTTGTTGAAGTGATGGGGAGGCACTGTGGAGATTTAGCACTTTATGCTGGGATTGCTGTTGGGAGTGAGTTTATTGTAACGCCTGAAACAGGGTTTGATAAATCGCTCACCATTGCGAAAGTAAAAGAATCGTTTAACCGTAATAAGCGTCACGCGATTGTAGTTGTGACGGAGAAAATGACGGATGTGTTTCAACTTTCTAAAGATATCGAAGCCGCAACGTCACACGAAACAAGAGCGACTGTTTTAGGGCATGTTCAAAGAGGTGGGACACCTCAAGCATTTGACCGAGTTTTAGCGACTGAAATGGCAGAAAGAGCGGTAGATTTATTGTCGCAAAATCAATCAAGCAAAGTGATTGTTCTGAATGGTAAAGAAATCTCAGAAATTGATATGCAAGATGCACTTAATATGAAAAAAGAGATACCGAATAAACGTTATGGCTTAGTTGGCCAGCTTAAAAACTAAGGAGGATATCATGATACCATTTAATCAAACAAAGATTGTTTGTACCATTGGTCCTGCTACCGATTCTAAAGATATGATGCGAAAACTTATTTTAGAAGGCATGGATACGATGCGCTTAAATTTTTCGCATTCAGATTATGATGAACACCGTCAAAGACTTGATCATTTAGAAGCCTTAAATGATGAGTTGAACACGAATGTGGCGAGTTTACTCGACACCAAAGGGCCTGAAATTAGAACGAATAAATTTGAAGGTGGCCAAGCGTATATTAATGTTGGCGATAAAGTTGAGATTCATATGGAAGAAATCTTAGGCAATAATCAACGGTTTTCTGTGAATTACGCACAACTTTATAAAGATGTAAAAGTCGGTGGTATGATTGTTGTTGATGATGGATATTTAACGCTTAAAATTTTAGATATTGATTATGAACAAAAAGTGATTCATACTGAGGCCTTTAATACGCATAAAATTAAAGATAGACGCGGCATCAATGTCCCAGGGATTAAACTCGGGTTAGAATTTATTTCGCAAAAAGACCAAGCAGATATAGAATGGGGTTGCGTAAATAAAGTCGATTATATCGCGGCTTCTTTTGTACGTCGCAAAGAAGATGTTTTAGCTGTGAGAGATATCGTGAACAAGCAATGCAAAGATCATGATATTCAAATTATTGCGAAAATCGAAAACCAAGAAGGTGTCAATAATATCGATGAAATCATCAGTGTTTCTGATGGTGTCATGATTGCTAGAGGAGATTTAGGGGTAGAAGTTCCGCCTGAAGAAGTCCCAGTCATTCAAAAAGATATTATCGCAAGATGTCATCGAGCAGGAAAAATTTCTATCACAGCGACCCAAATGCTTGAAAGCATGCAAGAAAATCCTAAACCTACACGCGCAGAAGTTTCAGATGTTGCGAACGCCATCTTAGACGGGGCCGATGCGACCATGTTAAGTGGAGAGAGTGCAATTGGAAAATATCCTGTTGAAAGCGTGAGGATTATGCGCAATATCGCAAAGCGAATGGAAAAAGAAGTTCATCGCATTGATTGGACCAACCGAGCCAATGAAATTAATCAAAAAGACATTCCTTCGAATATTGCCTTAAGCGCAGCGCACTCGGTGATGAAGGGGCATGCTGATATTATTATCGCGCCTTCAGTGAGTGGGACAACCGCTAGATTGCTTTCTAAAAACCGACCAGATACGATGATTTTGGCATTTGTTCCAAGCAAACAAAAAGCACGTTCTCTTGCGTTATATCACGGGGTTAGAACCGTTGTATTTGAACTGGGTACGGATACTGAAGATCTTGTTAAGCGTTCAATTGAATATGTGAAAAAAGAAAACTTAGCCCAAGATGGCTCACGGGTTATTATAACGGGTGGCTTCCCACTAGGAACATTGACAAACTCTTTAAGAATATTAGATATTTAATTTTAATGACAACTTTCAAAAAGTTGTCATTTTTTTATTTACAAAGCTTAGAAACGATGGTACTATACATTATATAGTATTATACAATGTATAGTAGTAGGAGGTGGTTTGGTGGATTCACAATTTAAAAAAGGCGTTTTAGAACTTTGCGTATTAGGGGTGTTGTTTCAAGAAATGTCTTATGGGTATGAGATCTATAAAAAAATCTCAAGCGCAATGGAAATATCGGAATCAACGATTTACCCTATTTTAAGAAAGCTTGTTAAACAAGGCTATATTGAAACATTAAAGAAGCCTTCTACCAGTGGACCCCCTAGAAAATACTATACCCTAAGCGCAAAAGGACTTGGATATTATCAATCTCAAAAAAAATCATGGCGCGTGTTAAATGGCCAGGTTGAACACTTGATTGGAGGAAAATCATGAAAGAAAAATTTTTAAATGAATTAAAACGATTGTTAAAGGATCTAGAAGAACAAGAACGTCGTGAAATCATAGCGTTTTATGAAGAACGATTTAATGTTGGCATGCGTATAGAAGGGAAAACGGAAACCGATATAATTGACGAACTTGAAAGTCCTAAGGTTATAGCGACAAACGTTTTAAAAGCCTATCGTCAAGACCTTTCCAACGAGGAACGTCAATCATCCCCTAAAACCCCTTGGGCGATCATATGGATTTTGCTTTTTGATGTCTTTTTATTGCCGTTTATTTTTTCTGGGTTCTTCGGTGTATTATTTGGCCTTTTAAGTGCATGGTTAGGCTTGCTTGTATCATTTACCCTGAGTTTAATAAGCATCAATATCGCATTAAATTTCTTCGTTAATTTTGCGTTTGCTTTGGGTGTTTGGATTCTTCTCTTTTATTTCTTATTATGGGTCTATGATGTATTTATTGGATTTATCATATGGCTTGTCAGTTGGCACATTGATGTGTTTGACATTCAAAAAGGCACCCGTTTAATAAATGGCATTAAACATCTAAGGCTAAAGGCTTTATTTAGAGGATTAAAAAAGCTTTCTTTTGTCAATCCATTGGTAAAAACGGTTGCGCTTTTAATGGTGGTCTTTGGTGGCGTTGGAATCTTTATGGTGGAAGGTCAAAACTTATTTCAAGGAGACACAGAAAAAGTCTATTATGAAGAAACCTATGAATCACCAGACCCTCAAGATTCGTGGCGTATTATTACAAATTTAGATGCTGGGGATGTTTACATTAAAACGCATGAAGACACTCATATTTTTTCGTCAATGACGCACTCTGATAGGGGAGAAGGAACATTGGTGATTGATGAATCCAATCAAACCATTGAAGTGCAAAATGAAATGCCTAGGTTCTCTTTTACGTTTTTGTGGGATTTATTTGGGGAATCAGATGAAGTAATTATTTATTTACCGGAAGCGATTTATTTAGAGCATGTAGACATTACAACGTCTAATGGGTCGGTTGATTTAGAAGGGTTAAATGTGGATACTATTGATCTTAATAGTAAAAACGGAAGTTTCTTATTTAGAGATATGGTTATTAAAGAGTCTTTAGAAGGCACCACCTCTAATGGAAGCATTGAAATCCATAATACTATTTCGCCATCAATAGATTTAAGAACGTCGAATGGTCGTATAAACTTAAATGATTTAACGGTTAATAATGGAAGTTTTGTGACGTCGAATGGTCGTATTAATGGAGACACTATAAATACCGCAAATGATGGAAGTGACACATTATTTTTTAGAACTTCTAACGGTAGTATTGATATAAGTGATGTCTATGCGGTTGATATTGAGTTAAGAACATCCAACGGGAATATTGATTACTTTAATACGGACTTAAGTTTTTCACCAAGTCGCCTTGTTACCAATACGTCAAATGGATCGATAAATAAAAATGTTGTAGAAAAATAGTGTTTATTTAATGATGGGTTAATAAATTATGCTATAATATAATCCGACCGACCATTCGGTCGGGTTATTTTTTTATTAAAAGGACGTGACATAATGAAAAGTTTTATAACATTTGCGGTAGAAAAATCAATCACCATATTTATGGTGGTTTTAGCAGTCATTATTTTTGGCGTAGTTTCTTTTACCCGCTTAACAACAGATTTGTTTCCAGATATCAATATTCCGTTTGCGGTTGTGACAACGACGTATCCAGGTGCAACGCCTGAGGAGGTGGAACAAGAAGTCTCAATTCCACTTGAAAGGACTTTTCAAACAACGAGTAATGTTCAAGAAGTTCAAACGACTTCGAATGAAAATTTTTCGATTGTTATATTAGAGTTTTCTCAAAACACTGATATGGATACTGCGACCGTGGAGATGCGTGAACAGTTAAACAATATGTTAGATCAATTACCTGATGACGCTTCTAATCCTGCGATTTTAAGATTGAATCCTGATATGTTACCAGTGATGACTTTTTCTGTTTCTCATGAAGGGAAAGATATTGAGGAATTAACGAATTGGGTCAATGATGAACTAAATCCTAGGTTAGAACGTGTGAGCGGTGTCGCTCAGTTGAATGTTTCTGGTGGATATCAATCAGAAATACAGGTTCGTTTAGACCAAGAAGCTATTGATGAGATCAATGATCAAATTGAAGCATTTGGTGCTGTGGACCCTGATTTTGATGCGGATGAGTTTACGTTTGATAAAGCATTAATTAATGGGCTCTTAGAAGCACAAAACTTTGCGTTTCCTGCTGGGTTTGTGCGGCTTGATGGGAGTGATTATTTAGTTCGTGTTGGCGATAGTTTTTCATCGTTAGATGAGATTAGAGACTTAAAGATTATGAATGCAGGTCCTTTAAGTATTACGCTAGATGATGTGGCGAGTGTAGATTTTGTGGATGCCAATGAACAAACGTATTCTAAAGTTAATGGTGAGAACGCACTGACTTTATCGGTACAAAAGGGTAGCGAGTTTGCGACGACGGATGTTACAGATGAGCTGAATGTGGTGTTAGAAGAAATCGCTTCTGAAGAAGAAGGGTTTTCTTATACGATGCTTTTAGATCAAGGGGAATTTATTAATCTTGCCACAGGCTCTGTAATTGACAATTTATTGTTAGGCGCTGTCTTAGCCATTGCGGTGCTTTTCTTATTCTTAAGAAATGTGAGAACAACGCTCATTATTGGGGTTGCCATTCCGGTTAGTTTAATGTTTGCGATCATTTTAATTTATATTTCGGGCATTACATTGAATGTTGTCTCTTTAGGGGGCTTGGCATTAGGAATCGGTATGCTTGTTGATAATAGTATTGTTGTTATTGAAAATATATATCGAATGAAAAAAGAAGGAAGGTCTACTAAAGAAGCAGCGGTTAGAGGGACGCATCAAGTAGCTGGGGCAATCACCGCTTCTACTTTGACGACGATTGGGGTATTTTTACCAATTATGTTTATTGAAGACTTTATTCGTGAGATTTTTATTCAGCTTGCTTTGACGATTACATTCTCTTTGATTGCGTCACTGGTTATTGCGGTTTCGTTTGTACCTACGATTGCAAATCAAATCTTAAATGATAAAGGCTCAGGTGTTACTAAAACAAAGCAAAACAATAAAACTCCGTTTTTTGAAAAAATTAAAGATGTTTATGCGGTGATTTTCAACGTTTTCTTTAAAGTTAAAGCATTGGTTATGATTGTTGTGTTTGGATTATTCTTTACGGTGTTTTCTTTAGCGGTTTCAAGAGGATTTGAGTTTTTCCCTGAAACGGATGAAGGAAGCTTACAAGCAACGCTTGAATTTTCTAGTGATGAACCGATTGATTTTGACAGTTTAAATGAAACGCTTGATAGTTTAGGCAGTGATTTACTAGCGTTTGAAGATGTTGAAACCGTGGGTATTTCTTTTGGGGATGCTTCTGATATGATGCCTTTAATGCAAGGCTTTGGCGGCTCAGGAGATAGTGTGAGTTTAAACATTGTATTAAGGTCTGATCGTGAAAATTCAACGATAGAAAATGCTGATTTAATTGAAGCGTTTATTGAAGAGAATTATTCAGAGTTTATTGCGGATGTTAGTGGAACCGAAGGCGACACGGATGCGATTATTGGAAGTGGTATACAAGTTAGGGTAAGTGGCGATAATTTGGATACCCTTAGAGATGAAGCATTAAGAATGACGACTTTGTTAGAAGGCATTGATGGCGTACGTGAAGTCGATTCAGGTTTAGGGGAAGAAACAGAAGAAGTAAGAATCACTGTGGATAAAGATGAAGCCATTGCGGTTGGGCTTACCAATGCTCAAGTACTTGGAGCGGTCAGTGAATTTTTAAGTGAACCTTCGGTAGTGACCAATGTACGTATGGAAGGTAGAAATTATGAACTTTATGTCTATGATGAAGATGAAGATAGCCGCCGCGTCGTTGACGATCTAGTAGAAATTGAGTCTTTAATCGTTGGGGAAGATATGGATGGCAATCCAGTTATGTTGAATGATATTGCGGATGTATCTTACGCACCAGGTTTTGCGTCTATAACGCGTGTGAACGGCGTTAGAACATTAACGGTAGATGCCCAACTAGATTCCGATGCGAACGCAACGCTTGTTAGTGAGGATGTAGAGCGTGTCTTAGAAGACTATGAGATGCCCTCAGGATATGATTATACATTGTTAGGAGAAAATGAAGAGATTCAAGCAGCGATTGAAACCATGATTTTAGTTGCGGTTTTAGGGATTACCTTAGTGTATATGATTATGGCTTCACAGTTTCAATCATTGACATATCCATTTATTATTATGATTACGATTCCCTTAGCCTTTACGGGTGGTTTTGGAGCGCTTTATCTTTCAGGGGATGCGGTAAGTATTGTTGCGTTGATTGGGCTTATTATATTAAGTGGGGTTGTTGTTAATAACGGAATCGTTCTTGTGGATTACATTAACCAAATGCGTTCCAGAGGGCGTGATTTAAAAGCTGCGATTTTAGAAGCTGGACAAGTCAGATTAAGACCAATCTTTATGACGGCGTTAACGACGGTCCTTGCTTTAACGGGTATGGCCTTTGCTACAGGCGATGGTGCTGAGTTGGTTCAACCGATTGCGTATACGGCTATTGGTGGATTGGTGTATGCTACGTTTTTAACCATATTTGTTGTTCCCATTATGTATTATGGAATGACGCTTTATGGACGTTATATTATAGGGTCAATCGCTGGATTGATTATTGGTTTTGTCGCATCTTACTTATTTAGTGAAGGACAGTATTTACTCAGTGCTTCAATGATTATTCCTTTAATCTTATTAGTGTTGGCAGTGCTTTTTATCCCAAAACAAACATTAAAAACAGCGGATCAATCATCCGATGATGAATTTATCAACAAAGTGATGAAGTCCAATGAATAAAAAAAATGATATTTTAAATGTGGTGATTTCCCTTTTGTCGAATCCGGATAATAAACCTTTAAGCATTGCGTTTGTCGCAAAAGAGGTAGGGATTGGAAAAAGTACCATTTATGAGTATTTTGATAAAAAAGACGACTTGATTATTGGCGCTGTTGAACTCATGATTAAGCGAAATATCAAACATATTTTAGAAATAGATGGGTTTGCTTCAATGAATTTTAAAGCATCGTTTACGACACATTTTAAAAAACTTTTAGAAGTCTCTAAAAGTAACGAAATGATGCAAAATTATATTTATCATCCAGATATCAGTATGCTCGCAAGCGATAAAAAACGTGATTTAATGCAAAAAATGCATGAAACCTTTGAAAAAATCAAAAAACGCTTGGATGAGATTTTGGATAAAGGCATTCAAGAAGGTTTATTAAAAAGCAATATTACGCAATCGCGTAAGCAAACCATAGAAGCAACCATTTTTGGAGCCCTCTTAGCAATAACGGATCCTTTAAATCAATGGGATGAAGTCGACATGATTAAAGATGTCTATGATAGTGTCGTGTTGCTTCATCAATAAATAAATCTCTTACAGTTTTTCGCTGTAAGAGATTTTTTGATTGATAAAATAAAGTTTTGATTGATGATGTTGATAAAGTGCAAGGAGATATCCTTCTTTATAATAGGCAGTGATTGAGTTTTTATAGAGTTTGTTTTGAGGAATTTGATAGTCACTTTGGACTTGTTGGATGATGGATTGTCTAAGTTTTTTATCGCTAATTTTTTCAAAATAAAGTTTTGGTTTGGTTTTGGCTTTGGCTAAATATAAGTATTTTAACGTTTCGAGTTTTTCTTCCTCAATGTTTAAGGCTTTTAAATAATTGGTTATAAAACGGTATAATGGTTCTAGTTGGTAGCCAATCAATGGAAGGTTGTTGTCCTTATACGCTTCATATAGATTTAAGAAGAAATCAAAATATTGATCAGTATGCGATTTGATAATAGAAAATAAGTAGGTATCAAAATAGTTTTTATTATGGAAAATTTCTAACATCGTTTCAACCTTTTGAATGGTTTGAATGTCGCAATGACTCAAATGGTCATTTTGCAATATTTCATAAGGCGCTTTATCTGCGAATTGGTAGTTATAAAGTGGGGCTTGTCGTCTTAAGAGGGTTCCTCTTAACATTTTTAAAAAACCGAGTTGAAGTTCTTTAGCGCCTAGGTCAAAAACGTCATCAAAGGTTTGTTTAAAACGGTTTAAGTTTTCTTTAGGTAATCCAGCGATTAAATCTAAGTGAAGGTCAATCACGTCATGGTGGATAATCTTTTTGATCATTGAAAACAGTTTTTCGTTATCTTGAATGCGTCCAACGAGTTCATTGGTGATGGGATGGGTTGATTGGATGCCGATTTCAAAACGAAATAAGCCTTTTTTTGCGTGGGCATGAATATAGTCAACCAAATCATTGTCGAGTGTATCACCAGTTATTTCGAATTGAAATACACTTTCTTGTGTATGGTTCTCAATAATAAAATCAATGATGTCAAATGCTTTTTTATTGGCGTTAAACGTTCGATCTAAAAACTTAAAGGTTTTAGCCCCGCGTTTTAATAAATATAAAATGTCACTTTTGACAGCTTCAATATCGAAAAAGCGTACGGTTTTTTCTAAAGAAGAAAGGCAGTAACTACATTTAAAAGGACAGCCTCTAGAACTTTCGATATACATGATTCTATTTTTTAAATCATCTTGGTCTTCTTTAAAACGATGGGGGGATTTTAACGTATTAAGGGCATGGTTTTCTTTGATTGGTGTGTTTAGTGTCTTTGTTTGAATAGAAGGGGTATTGTAAAGTGGTTTATTATCTTTATAATAAGCGATGATATCATCAATGACATGTTCACCTTCGCCTTTAACGATGATATCCGCTTTTGTATGGGTTAAAAAATATTCAGCGTCATAAGAGACTTCTGGTCCCCCTAAAATAATCGGAATATCAGTCATGGCTTTAAGCTTTTTTATGAGTGTTTTAATCATTTCTACATTCCATATATAAGTAGAAAAGCCCACAAATAATGGACGTTGGTTTATAATGTAGTGTAAGATTGTTTCGATTTGATCTTTTATGGTGAATTCTTTAATGGTTAAATCATGGGTACTATTGGCTTTTAAGAGCCTTACCGCGTTATTTGTATGAATGTATTTTGCGTTGAATGCAATGAGCAATGGCTTCATATTATCACTTCCAAAGTCATTGTACCATAAAGGGTTTTATTGTGATAAACTATTGTAAAGTAATGAGGTGTTTTGATGTATAAACTGCATACGAAATATGAACCAAAAGGCGATCAAATTAAGGCGATTGAAGATTTGGCTTTAAATATTAAAAACGGAAGCAAAGAACAAGTTTTACTTGGTGCGACGGGGACAGGAAAAACATTTACGATGAGTAATGTGATTAATAACATTAATAAACCTGTACTTGTGCTTGCGCATAATAAAACATTGGCGGGGCAGCTTTATTCTGAATTCAAAGAGTTTTTTCCTGAAAATAGAGTCGAGTATTTTATTTCTTATTATGACTATTATCAACCAGAAGCATACGTGCCTTCTAGGGATTTATATATCGAAAAAGATGCTCAAACCAATGATGAAATCGATGAACTGAGACATTCCGCAACCGCTTCTTTACTCGAAAGAGATGATGTGATTGTGGTCGCATCGGTGAGTTGTATCTATGGAATTGGGGATCCTGAAGATTATAAAAACGCAACCCTAACCTTAAGACAAGGCGATATCATTGAAAGAGACGAAGTATTAACAAAGCTTGTGGATATGTTGTTTGAACGCAACGATATGGATTTTAAAAGAGGAACGTATAGAGTCAAAGGTGATGTTTTAGAAATTCTTCCAACGTATCAAAAGTCTCAAGGGATTCGAATTGAATTTTTTGATGATGAAATTGAAAGAATACGTTCTTTTGATGTCGTGAGTGGCGAAATATTAGAAGATTATAGTGTTGTAACGATTTTTCCAGCCACCCAGTTCGTTACCAATAAGGATAAGCTTGAAGAAGGCATCAGACGCATTGAAAAAGAGCTGGATGAAAGACTTAAGTTTTTTGAAAAAGAAGGCAAAGTGGTTGAAGCAGAACGTTTAAAACAACGCACAAATTACGATATAGAAATGTTAAGAGAAATCGGCTCTTGTAAAGGTGTTGAGAATTATTCAAGGCATCTTTCATTAAGGGAAGCGGGTGGAACGCCTTCAACATTAATGGATTTTTTTGGGGATGATTATTTACTTATTGTGGATGAATCTCATGTTACCTTACCGCAAGTAAGAGGGATGTATAATGGGGACCAAGCGCGAAAACAAACCCTTGTAGATTATGGATTTAGACTCCCCTCCGCAATGGATAATAGACCCTTAGATTTCGCTGAGTTTTATGGGAAAATATCACAAGTGGTTTATGTGTCTGCGACGCCAGGAGATTATGAGATGAACCGCTCTGAGGCGGTCATTGAACAAATTATTAGACCGACTGGGTTATTAGACCCACGGATTGAAGTGCACCCTAAAAACGGTCAAATTGATGATATTGTCTCAGAAATAGAAAGAAGAATAAAGAAAAATGAAAGGACATTGATTACGACTTTAACGATTAAAATGAGTGAAGATTTAACGTCTTATTTAAAAGAAATGGGCATTAAGGTGGCTTACTTACATTCGGAGATCGATTCATTAGAACGTATAGAAATCATCCGAGATTTACGATTAGGGGTTTATGATGTATTGGTAGGTATTAACCTTTTAAGAGAAGGTTTGGACTTACCAGAAGTAAGTTTTATTGCGATTTTAGATGCGGATAAACAAGGGTTCTTAAGAA
This sequence comes from uncultured Candidatus Izemoplasmatales bacterium, assembly GCA_964479895.1. Taxonomy (GTDB): domain Bacteria; phylum Bacillota_I; class Bacilli_A; order Izemoplasmatales; family Izemoplasmataceae; genus B1SED10-225. Next base: position 28,892 of record CAYZOR010000007.1, read on the forward strand.
GTGCGAGAAGTTTAATCCAAACGATTGGTAGAGCCGCTAGAAATAAAGATGGCTTTGTGAAACTGTATGCTGATAAAATGAGTGATGCGATGGAAGAAGCGATTGGTGAGACCGATAGACGTAGAGCCATTCAAAAAGCGCATAATGATAAATACGATATTACCCCAATGACCATTAAAAAAGACATTAGAGATTCTATAAGAATCAAAGCCGAAAGTTTAGAAGAAGGTCAAGATGCTAAAAAACTTTCTGAAATGGGCAAAGCTGAAAAAAGAACGATGATCGATGATTTGGAAAAAGATATGAAAAAAGCAGCGAAAGATTTAGACTTTGAAAAAGCTGCTGAGATTAGAGATATTATATTAGAAATTAAAGCATCCTTATAGTAAGGGTGTTTTATTTTTTTGAAACTGAAGTGACAGTACTGTCATAAATTACTTGACTTATTATGACAGTACTGTCACAATAAGAGTGAAAGGAGGGGTTCAATTGCCTAAAAAAACATTTTTTAATATCGCTGAAAAAAAACAACGCATGATTACTTCAAATGCGGTAGAGGTGTTCGTAAGTGAGGGATATGACAATGCTTCGGTCGCTCAAATCGTAAAAAAAGCCGGCATACCAAGAGGGAGTTTTTATCAGTATTTTGAAGGGAAACAAGATCTGTTTTTATATTGTATGGAAATATATCAAGAGAAAAAAATTGCAATGTTTGAACCGGTTTTATCTCAAATTGGAAAAAAACCATTTTTAGATCTTTATTTGCCTTTGGTGGAGTATGGATTAAAGTTTTCTAGGAGATATCCTAAAGCACAACTTATAGGCCTGCAGTTATTTAAGTCTAATGATATTTCTTTAGAAAATGTGTTGAAACATTTTCAAAAAAATGGTGTGAAAATGATTGAAGACTATTTAAAGATAGACCAAGAGAATGGGTTTATTAAACCATCGGCAGATATTCATACGCTGGCTTTGATGCTTTATAGGTTAAATGCACGCGATATTTTAGAAATGCTTTACAGTGATAAAAGTGATGAAGAAATTTTGTCGGTGACGAAAAAAACACTCGATATTATATTATATGGTGCATTGGAGGATAATGGTGAATACAATATTTAAAGTCGAAGATTTAAGCTATACGTATAAACAAAATGGGGTTCAAGCGGTTAAAGCAATAAGTTTTGAAGTTTATGAAGGAGAGATTTTTGGTATTTTAGGACCATCAGGCGCAGGGAAGAGTACGACACAAAAGATTATGATTAAACTGCTAAAAGATTATAAAGGGTCGATCGAATATTTAGGAAAAGCACTGACTAGCTATGATCATTCTTTTTTTGAAGATTTAGGCGTGGGCTTTGAGTTGCCAGTTCACTTTTCTAAGTTAAGCGCGATGGAGAATATGAATTTTTTTAAAAACCTTTATAAATCCAGTGCGGATGTAGAAGCCCTTTTAGAAAAAGTTGGTTTAATAGATGCGAAAGATCAACTAGTAGGAGAGTATTCTAAAGGTATGAAAATGCGCCTCAATTTTGTAAGGGCAATGCTTAATAATCCTAAAGTGTTATTTTTAGATGAAGCAACCAATGGGTTAGATCCTAAAAATGCGAGAATTATAAAAGATTTAATTCGTGCGTTTAAAGCTTCAGGAGGTACGGTGATATTAAGCACTCATTTGATGAATGATGTTGAAGAATTGTGTGATCGTATTGCGTTTATTAGCGGCGGCGCAATCCGTGAAATTTCAACGCCTAGAGAACTTAAGATTAAATATGGCAAACGCGTATTAAATGTTGAGTTTAGAAAAAACGGTAAAACTGTTCAAAAAACATTTGATTTGAATGGAATTGGGAAGAATGAAACATTTATCGAGATGTTAAAAACCCACGAAATAGAAACCATGCATTCAGGGGAAACCAGCTTAGATGATATTTTTATTAAAGTGACTGGGGAAAAAATCGATGAAACACCTTAGTGTATTATTACAAGGGGAGTTTAAACGGTTGATTCGTTATAAGTTGTTACAAGTTGGGTTTTTAGTGAGTGTGCTTTGGCTTTTGGTTATGTTTTTAATTGGAAGAGACAATGCAAATGAATTTGTGCCTTTATTTATTTTTATGGATGTTGCGCTAATGACGATTATGTTAATCGGGGCTTCCTTATTTTATGAAAGACAGGAAAACACGTTAAAAAGTATGTTGACTTCACCTGCTTCGATGTTCAAGATTATCACAGCTAAAATTATAAGCGCTGTTTATATCGGGTTACAATCAACGTTGTTCTTAGGGCTTATTGCATATTTTTTCTTTGAAGCAGAAATTAATTTCTTTTATTTGATCCCTTTTAGTATATTGATATCACTCTTTCATACCATGATTGGCTATACATTTACGGTGTTTGTAAAAGATTTTCCTTCGCTTTTAGCATTAACAATGTCTTATATGTTAATCTTTGCGTTTCCGTCTATCTTTTATGCGATTGGTATGTTAGAAGGTGCCATTGAATATATTTTGCTTTTGTCACCCTCGCATGCTTCAATGTTGATGATCAATTATTCTTTCAACGGTGACATTGAGGGATGGATGATTATAGTTGGGATCGTATATTTAATGGTAGCGACGTTTGTTTTAGCCCGTTTTATAGTCTTTCCTAGATATATAGATAAGGCGGTGAAAGACTAAAGATGATGAAATATTTAAAGTTATTTAGTTTTGAAATAAAAAATATTATCCGTGAACCGATGACGATGATTATGCTAGTCTATCCGATAATGATGATTGGGGTAGGCGCATTTGTTATCCCTGTACTCATTGATAATTATGCTCAAACCCAAGACGGGATGGAAATGGCATCATTGGTAGTGATTGTAGTTTTTGCGAACTTAGCCCCGTTTGTGACTGCGGCAATGCTTGGGTTTAATTTACTTGATCATAAAGATGAAAACACCTTAGATTCGATTAGAGTGACACCCCTTTCCCTAAGAGGTTATGTTTTATTCAAGTCAGTGTATGCGTATTTGATTAGCTTTAACGCTTCGTTTTGGTCTTTGCAAGGCACTAAATTATTAAGTGGCGATAGTTATTCATTTGGTGGCGTTAATTTATGGGAACGCTTTGAGCTATCCTATATAATAATATACGCATTGGTGGCGGCTTTATTTACCCCGGTATTTGGACTCATCTTATCAGCGTTTTCTAGAAACAAGATTGAAGGCTTTGCGTTTATGAAAGTTTCTGGAACGATTGCACTGCTTCCCGTCATTATCGTATTAGAGACCATGCAAGATTTCAAACAATATTTCTTAGGTATCTTTCCAACATTTTGGCCTACTAAAGGATTGATGGTATCAAGTGATTTACTCACCCACAACCATAATATTGCGGTTTGGCTTTATATGGTTATTGGTATGGTTTACTCCATCACATTAAGTGTTATCATTTATAGAATATTTGAGAAGAAGTTAAATAATTAATAAATACCCAAAGAGTGTTTAAATAAATTAAGCACTCTTTTTTATATGTTTAAAAAATAATTAAAAAAATTAATATATTTTTGTTGACAACGTTTTCAAAGTAGTATATTATGAAGTTGAGATTAATAATATTAACTAACTTATTAACATATTCAATTATTTAAACTATTAAATTAAAGGAGTGAACAAAAATGTTTAATTCAATCTTTGTAGAAGAAATGAATCGCGATATGAAAAAACAATTAGACAAAGAACTTTCAAAATGTGAAATTACTATCTTAAAATCATCGATCAAATAAAACTATTAAAAGGAGATGATTGTTATGATGCAAGATTACTTAATTGCTGAATTAAAAAGAGCAGAACAAAAAAAGTATATGAATGAGTATAATCATACAGAATTAGAAAAACTTAAAAACGCACTTAAAAAATAATGGCTTGCTTTATAGGAAAGGAAGTTGATTATGGAGAGGTTTATCAAACAAAAATGGTTTAACACAAAGGACGATCATTTAAACAAATTATTCATGCATTGTCATAAAACGAAAAGAATTAATAGAATCTAAATATAATGAGGTGAGCATATGAAATTTATTAATGAAAACAGTGAAGCGTTTAACCATCAAGTAGAAAAAAGCAATCAATTAAAAGGCAAAACATTACATATTCAAGTGTTGAGTGAAGATAAGGATAAAGTTAATATTAAAATTCCTTTATCATTATCAAAGTTTTTCTTGAAAAAAGATTCAAAGATTACACAAACTATCCAAAATAAGCATCAAATTGATTTAGAAGAAGTGTTAAATATTATTGAGACTCAAGAAATTGGTGATTTAATAGATATTGAAAGTTCAAATGGAGATATTGTAAAAATATTCATTCGCTAACAGCAAAGCTGAAAAAGCTTTGCTGTTTATTTTAATAATGATATAATAAATTTAGAATTCAAAAGGGGGTAGTTTAATGGTTAAAGATTTAGCGGTTTATCAAGATAAAAAAAGACGCGGTGAAATAGTGTTTGCCGCAGGAATTGGTGTTTTAATTTTAGGGATCTTATTGTTGGTCTTTAATGAAGGGAATTTTTTAGAAACACTCGGCTTAATTGTGCTTGGAATCGCTGTTATTACAATGATTGTTGGCGGGGTTTTTTATTCTCAAGCCGTGAATAAGTTTAAAACAGAGTTTCTTAAAGACTATTTTAGTGAAACCATAGAAAATGGGGAATATTTTCCTAAAAAAGGATTGCAGCCTCAAGAGGTCTATGAATGCGGCTTTTTAAAACGCGCCGATCGTTTTAAAAGTTATGACTATTTAAGTGGGACCATTGATGGTGTCAATTTTCGTTCGAGTGATTGCCATCTTCAGGAAAAACAAGTTAGGTATGTGACTAGAAATGGAAAACGCCGTCGCAAAGTTGAATATGTGACATATTTTAAAGGACGCGTTTTTAATTTTGATTTTAATAAAAATATAGAGCATCCTATTCAGGTGCTTGAACGTTACACTCCACAAGATGGGGGGCGTTATAAAAAGGTTGAGTTAGAAAGTATTGATTTTAATAAAAAGTTCAATACATATTCTACAGATGCGCATACCGTATTTTATGTGATTACGCCACACTTTATGGAATCATTAATGAAAATAGAACAGAATCATCCAGGTAAGATAGGCTTTTCATTTATGGGGCCTAAAATGCATTTTGCGATCAATGATGGAAGAGGGTTCTTTTATATCGCTCCATTTAAAAAAATTGATAAAAAATTGGTTGATGGGTTTAAAGAAGATGTCGATAAAATTTATAACATTGTCGATGATTTAAAACTTAATCATAAAATATTTA
>CAYZOR010000008.1:0-28682 GCA_964479895.1 uncultured Candidatus Izemoplasmatales bacterium
TTGGCCATATGGCCTGGATAATAATTAATTTTACTCATTACTCTACACTCCCAAATTCGCTGAATGGTCGAATGCGAAATTGCACTGTCCCATAAATATTTTCTTTAAATATTGGACCAAAATGTCTCGAATCATAAGAGTCATCGCGATTATCCCCCAACACAAAAAACATCTCATCGCTCAATTGAAATTCACAAAATGTTCCATTTAGTTCACATTTGGTTTCCATATCTGTAGCTATATATAGCGTTTCATCCAACTTAGTATCGTTGATATAAACTTCCCCCTCATCAATCACCACTTGATCCCCAGGTAATCCAATGACTCGCTTAATTAAATACTGTTCTGTAATCGCGTCCATTTTTACTACCACTAAATCAAACCGTTCATACTCATCTTGCCTATGTTGCATGATAACATTGTCTCCATCATAAAAGGTTGGTTCCATACTTGAGCCTTCAACATTCGCAAACGAAAAGAAAAACGCATTGATTACGATATAAATGGTTGATAAATACACGATAAAACTCACTATATCAAATTGCTTGTATGTGGTTTTAATGGTTGTAGCAGATTGTTTATGTTTTTTAACGGTATACACGGTATATAATAAATACCCCAACACTAAAAAAGCAAACCAATAAATGATAGGAATAAACCCAATTGTCCCTAAATTCAATCGAAGACTTAGATCATTTAGCGATGTGCTATAAATTAAATCAAACGTTACATAACTGTCTTGAAAATACGGTAAAGCAACGATGAAAAAAAGCGCAAGCAAAACCATGGTAGCTTTGCGCTCAATGCTTTTTACGGTTTGATTCAGTTTTTCCATTTCATCGTTCATACAATCAACCTTACTGATTTAAAATAGCGGACAAATCTTCTTCTTCCACCAAGACTTCACGGGCTTTTGACCCCATATTCTTTGAAACGACCCCTGCAGCTTCAAGCGATTCAACAATGCGTTGTGCACGGTTAAAGCCAATTTGGAATTGTTTTGATATCTTATTGATTGACGCTTCTTGCATCTTAACAACATAATAAGCAACCTCATCTAAAAGATCATCTTCTTCAATTGATTTGGTTGCGCTTTTAACAAGTGCGTCTTCTGTAAATAGATAATTAGGCTTGGCTTGATTTTTTATGAATGTAGTCACTGTGAGGATATCGTCATCTGAAACGAAAGCCCCTTGTAATCTTTGTTTGCCTTGACCTGAGGGAACATAAAGCATATCACCGCGTCCTAAAAGCGTCTCAGCCCCCGCGGTATCAATAATGGTTTGTGAATCAACGTGACTAGAAACACTAAACGCAATACGGGTCGGAATATTGGATTTGATGGTCCCTTTAACCACATCGGTTGAAGGACGCTGCGTCGCAACAATTAAATGAATACCACACGCTCTTGCTTTTTGCGTAATACGCATAATTGAGGCTTCAACACTTTGACTTGATACCATCATTAAATCAGCGAGTTCATCAACCACAATCACTATATATGGAAGTTTTTCGCTTTCGTTATCAATCTTTTTATTGTAACTGTCAATATCTCTAGCGGTTTGTTCTTTAAATGCTTGGAACCGTCTTTCCATCTCTTCAACAACCCAGTTTAAAGCAGCAGTTGCGGCTTTGGCATCCGTGATTACAGGGGTAATTAAATGTGGCAGATCATCATAGGCATTTAATTCTACCATTTTAGGATCAATCAACATCAACCTTAATTCTGAGGGTTTATATTTAAGCAATAAACTCATCAGTAAAGTGTTAATACAAACACTTTTCCCGCTACCCGTTGCCCCTGCAATTAAACCATGAGGCATTGATTTTATAGGCGCATAAATAGGGTTTCCATCGATATCTAACCCTAAGGCAACCGTCAAAGGCATTGCGGCATTTTTAAACATAGAACGTCTTACAATGTTAGAAAAATGCACAGTTTGCGCTTCTTCGTTTGGAACTTCTATGCCCACCGTTTTCTTTCCAGGAATAGGCGCTTCAATACGGATATCTTTCGCTTCTAAAGCCATTTTAATATTATCGGTTAGTGTCGTGACTTTGCTTACCTTTACCCCTTTTTCTAAAGCAATCTCAAACCGCGTAACGGTAGGGCCTTCGGTATGGTTAAATACACGCGCACCAATATTAAACTCATTAAACGTTTCATTTAATCGATTGGTCTGCTTTTCTATAAATTCAGTTAAATCTGGTTTGCTTTCTTCAGGTTCTTTTAATAGACTCACTGGTGGGACTTGATAGTTTGTATATAAGTTTTGACCCGCTTTGACGGTTTGTTTAATTGAATGGTGAGAAGCCTCATTTGGAGTTGGTTCAGTTTTAGGCTCTTCATGGGTATTAGATTCCTGATTAACTGCATGATTCATGGTTTCTTTCCCACTATTTTCTTCGTCTTTAACGCCTTGTTGATCCGTTAAATCCTGTGAAGGCGTTTCTACTTCGCTTCTGTTAAACTGATCTTTTTCATCATCGGTGGATGGCACTTTATCTTGTGTATTTTGATTAAGATCTTCTTTAAATGGATGATTGGGGTAGGCGAGGTCTTCATTGAAGGAGGGTGTAGGGTCGGCTTCTTTATGAATGATTTTAGCAGACACTTTTTTATCGACACTTTTTAACTTGCTTGATGATTGGTTGAGGACTTCATCTAAATTTTTCCCTTTGATTAAATCAAACTCAGGATACGCGGTCCCATATTTTCTTATGCGATCTTCTTTGGTTAAGGTTGGTTTGGTTCTAAAAGGGTCGAGTGAATCCATATTTCTTTCATTTTTTGTGCGAATAGGGATAACGACTTCATCTTTTACATTATGACCAAAAATCGGTGAAACAAACCGGTTATTTCTTTTAACCGGCGCTTGCTTTTTTTCTTTTGGTTGTATTTCATACACTTGGAAAGGCAACTCATCAGGCGTTCTTGTTGTCGGTGGAACGATCTTTTTTTGTTTCTTAAAAAACATGGTCACTATCCCCTTTCTTAAGCGTTTGATTCAAAAAAGCTTCAATTTGTGCTTTGGTTTTTCTTTGTTTATCAATATAGGTGCCTATGATGTTTTCTTTATGGTAAATAAAAACCGATGGGACGCCATAAATATTATAGTGGGTAAACACTTCAGGCAATTCGTGGCGTTTTATTTTGAAAAATTTAATGGCTTTATAAGCCTCAATGATTTCATCGATAAAGCCATCTAAGTAAAGACAGTCAACGCATTGGTCCGATGAAAAAATAATCGCGATGGTGTCGTGGTGTTTTAACATTTGTTCAAAGGTTTCAAGCGATTTAATCGTCTCCATCATCATCGCTCCCTTTTTCAAGGGCTTCCAACTCTTTTTCGACTAAATCAAATTCAATGTCTTTATCAAATAATTTTTTAGAATAAATCTTTGATGTTTCTTCGCCGACGACTCCAATTACCATCAATGATACCCGTTTGGTGATAAAGTCAACACTGGTATTTACCACAAGCTTTCTAAACCAATAAGCAGGGTTGAAAACATTGATCGCACCCATGGTCACTTTAAACGCTTTATTCAGTGTTTTATTTCGCATTGCTTTAACCACTTTTTTCTCTTCCAGCTGTTTTTTCTTTTCAAACAATTGAACGATTCTCGTGATTCTAATATTTCGTGTATTTTTTAAGAGTGGTTGGTCTAATATGCCATCCAATCGCTTTGTAATATAATGATTTAACTCAATCATTTCATCGACTGAGAGTTCTAACATTGGATATTTAGATTTTGGAAAATAATACCCTGAAATCTCTTCTACCAGTTCATAAGATAATTCAAAGACCAATTTCCCTAATCCTTTTTGTTTTTTCTTGTGCGTTTTTTTAAACACTTCTTGTTTGTCTAAAATCAACGTTTTCAACTCTTCTTGGTCAACATTTTCAACCGATTGAACTATGCTTTGTTCGTCTAAATTCTTCCCCCTAATTATAAAATATATATAAGTCACAGTAAAGAGAATGAACCCTGATAAAATCCCCAATGCGAAGTTTATCAATCCACCAAAAGATATTTCTAGCATGTAAATCCACCAGCCCTTTTTTATGTAGTTTTCATTGTAGCTTATTATACTACATTATATCATATCATAAGAAGATTTGCCTTTATCATTTGCCTTTAACCCGCAATTGTGCGATAATATTTTTTGGTGATAATTTATGAAAAAATATTTAATAGCACTAGATTTAGACGGAACATTACTGTATGATTGGGAAACGTTAAAAGATGAAACCAAAGACTTTTTACTGGACCTTAAAACAAAGGGTCACCAATTAGTCATCGCAACAGGAAGACCGTACCGAAGTAGCATAGAATACTATAAACGTTTAGCATTAGATACACCATTAATCAATTATAATGGTGGGTTAATCACATGGAAAAATAATCCTGATTTTGAAGAAGTCAACGTGACTGTTGACAGAGAAGCAGTCATCGACATATTTAATAAAAACGAAGCCTACATAAGAAATGCCTTTTGTGAAATAAAAGACGATATTTACGTGATGGAAAATACAGAAGAAATACAACCACTGCTTCATTTTTTTAATGGCGCTAAATTATTTAGCGGCGATTTTGAAACAACTTTACCGAAAGATAAAGGCGCAAATGGATTTATCATTATCGCAAACAAACACCAAGGAAAACACATTGAAGATTATGTTAAAGACCATTACCCAAATAAGTTTATGACGAGAAATTGGGGCAATGAATATGAGTTTATTATTGAACTGTATACCCCTAAAACCAACAAAGGCATAGCCCTTAAACACGTTGCGGATACCTTAGGGTTTAAACAAGAAGACGTTATTGCGTTTGGTGATGGACACAATGATATTGAAATGTTAGAGTACGCCGGAAAAGGCATTGCGATGAACAACGCGCATCCTGAATTATTAAAAGTCGCGGATGTTCATTTAGAAGAAACCAACCAAGAAAATGGGATTGAAAAATATTTGAAAAAGATTCTTTAGAAAAAAAGGAGGATTCGGTTTAAAACCTGAATCCTCCTTTTCCTTTGCCTTTACCTTTTTTTGCTTTTTGATTGGGTTGTTGCATATTTTGCATGCTGCTTAGGGGATTTTTACTATCGAGTTTGCTTGGGTCCATCGAACCCATACGTTTTACCGCCTGTTGTTGTTGCTCTAGGGTTTGGATTAAACGATTGACTTCCGCAACACTTCGCCCTGATCCCTTTGCGATACGGCGTCTTCTTGAAGAACTTTCTTTAATAAGTTTAGGGTTTTTTCTCTCTTGAAGGGTCATCCCATTTATTAGAGTCTCAATGAAGACGAGTTTTTTATCATCAACGTTGGCATTTTTCATCATTTTATTTGCGCCAGGAATCATTTTCATAATGCTTTTTAAAGACCCCATACGCTTAATCATTTTAAGTTGCTTGATATAGTCATTATAGTTGAATTTTCCAGACATCATTTTTTCCATCATGTTCATCATGTCGTCTTCATCAACATTTTCACTGACTTTATCGATAAGGGTTAACACATCACCCATCCCAAGAATTCTTGAAGCCATACGCTCTGGGTGGAATACTTCTAAGGCATCTAACTTTTCACCAAGCCCCATAAATTTAATCGGAACTTCAGTCACTTTTCGAAGTGAAAGGGCCGCCCCTCCACGTGTATCACCATCAAGTTTTGTGATAATGCTTCCGCTAATAGATAGGGATTGATGGAAGTGATCAGCAACGCTTACGGCGTCTTGACCCGTCATTGCGTCTAATACTAAAAAGATTTCATCTGGCGAAATGGTTTCTTTAATGGTTTTTAATTCATCCATCAGTGTATCATCAATATGCAGTCTCCCTGCAGTATCAAAAATAATCACATCGTAATCATGTTCTTTTGCATAATTTAATGCTTCAAGCGCAATCTTCTCAGGTTTTTCTTTTGTCCCTTTTTCAAAAACTTCAATATCGAGTTGTTCCCCCAAAGTTACCAACTGATCAACCGCCGCTGGACGGTATACATCAAGCGCAACCATCAATGGTTTGACGCTTTCTTTTTTACGTAAGTAATTGCTTAATTTCGCAGCGGTAGTCGTTTTACCACTCCCTTGAAGTCCACACAGCATAATAGACGTTTGTTGGCTTTTATCCAATGTAAAAACTGAAGTTTCACCGCCTAAGAGTTCTTTGAGTTCTTCATGGACAACTTTTACGACTTGTTGAGAAGGATTTAACCCTTTTAATATTTTATCGCCTAACGCTTTTTCTTTGATTTCTTTTGTGAACGATTTAACGACTTTAAAGTTAACATCTGCTTCGAGTAATGAAAGTCTAATTTCTCGCATCATCTCATCGATATCTTTTTCGGTTAACCGCGCTTTCCCTTTCACACGTCTTAAAGCCATTTGTAGACGGTCTGATAATTGATCGAATGCCATGTTAATCCACCTTTTCTAATGATTCTAATAAATCTAAAATTGTTTGATCGTTCGTTTTACTTTGAATTGCTTGAATAATACTTAACCGTTTCTCTTGTTTTTTTAAAAGCCCTAACTTCGCTTCAAAACTCTCGAGTTTTTTCAATGTTTTTTGAAGTTGATCGTGAACTGCATTTCTAGAGATATTTTCATTGGACGCAATCTCAGAAAGCGTATAATTGTTTTCGTAATAATCATGTATGATCGATTGTTGTCTTTCTGTGAGTAAATTTTTATAAACAAAATATAAATCATTCACTCTAATATGTTTTTCTAAAGAATCCATTTATATCACATCCGAAAATAAACCGTATATATACTCTTCGATGTCAAAGTATTCTAAGTCTTCGACTTTTTCTCCAAGGCCGATCATTTTAACAGGAATCCCAATTGTTTCTTTAATCGCTAAAGCAATACCGCCTTTCGCCGTTCCATCTAACTTCGTTAAAACGACCCCACTTAAAGATGTAACTTCATTAAAAACCTTCGCTTGTGACAAGCCGTTTTGCCCCGTTGTCGCATCTAAAACTAAAAGTGTTTCATGCGGCGCATTTTCAATTTCTCGACCAATGACTCGATGAATCTTTTGAAGTTCATTCATTAAGTTTTGCTTATTTTGAAGGCGCCCTGCTGTATCACATAACAAAACATCTATATCTTGGTCTTTAGCATATTTAATCGCATCAAACATAACACTTGATGGGTCTGAGCCTTGGGGTTTTTCAAAAAATTCACACGCGACACGCTGTGACCAAATTCTAAGTTGATTAATCGCGCCGGCTCTATACGTATCGCCCGCTACCATCATGACTTTTTTGCCTTCATTTTTTAATTGATGCGCGACTTTACCTATCGTTGTAGTCTTTCCAACGCCGTTTACACCCACAAACAATAAAACACTTAAATCATGATCAACATCTAAATTTGTATCAATGATTTCTTCTTGGACATAGCGCTTAAACATTTCTTCAACAATTATCTCTTTTAAATCTGAAGCGTCTTTAATATTTTTAACTTCCACCGTTTCTCTTAAGTGGTTGACCAGTTTTATAACTGTATCAACCCCCATATCTGCCATGATAAAAAGTTCTTCTATTGCTTCAAACAAATCTTCATCAATTGTCTCGCCACTTACCAATAAATCATTAAGTTGATTAAAGACATTTTGACGCGTTTTTTCCATGCCAATTTTATATTTTTGTGCTTTTTCTCTACGTTTTTTAGAACTGAACAAATTTTTAATGAATCCCATTGACGACACATCCTTATTTTAATCATAGGTATTATAACATAAAACCATCCTATCAAAATAAAAATTCCCTATAAAAAGGGAAAATCCGCCTCGCGGCGGATTAAGGAAGGGGATGTGTGAATATAAAATATTCACCATGCTATGTAAGGGATAAATGCAACTTCTCAGTTGCAAGTAAATAATACCACGCACTAAATAATTTGTCAACTTATATGACGCGTTTTTCACTTACTTTTTTCTTGAGAATTGCATACGATTTCCCCGGTATCTAATTCCACCATTAAGTCATCAACATCATCGCATTTTTCGCCTGTTGGTCTGCCTTTAAGAATGTTTTTACACTTCGGAAAATTATTACATGCATAAAAACTATTGCCTTTATTTTTACCACGCTTGGCTTCTCTTTTAACAATGTCGCCTTGTTTACATTTCGGGCATTTTACATGGGTGTTTTCGGGTTCTTTCTTGCCTTCTTGAGGTTTAATATATTTACAATCTGGATAGGCGCTACATGCTTCAAATGTTCCGTATCTTGATTCTCGGTAAACCATGGGAGACCCACACTTAGGACATTGTTCGCCTGTCGTTTTAGGCGCGATTTTTTCCATTTTTTCATTGGCTTTTTCAACCAAAGGAATAAACGTGTCATAAAACTCTTTAACCACTTTCGTTTGATCCGCATCGTTGCTAGCTATATCGTCTAAGATACCTTCCATCTTAGCGGTATAATCAACACTGATAATACGGTCAAAGAATTTCTCTAGTTTTTCAATCGTGAGTTTTCCTTGATCGGTTGGAATGAATTTCTTTTCTTCTATTTTTATATAGTTTCGTTTTTTAAGGGTTGATACGGTTTGAGAATAGGTTGATGGTCTTCCAATCCCAAGTTTTTCCATCTCTTTGATCAGTTTTGCTTCTGTGTATCTTGCGGGGGGTTGCGTAAAGTGTTGTGTTTTTTCAATGGATTTTTGTGTCAGTTCAGCATTTTCTTTTAAATCCGGAAGTGTCGATGCTTCATTTGATTCATACGCACCATACACTTTTAAATACCCATCAAAAAGCAAAGACTGTGCTTTGGCGCTAAAGATGGTGTTTGTATTCGCAAGCTTGAGTGACGTGGTTTCAAATATAGCAGGCGCCATGAGTGATCCAATGGCTCGAGCATAGATCAATTTATAAAGCTTATATTCATCTTTAGACAAATACTTACTGATCGCATCTGGATGATATTTCACATTGGTTGGACGGATTGCTTCGTGCGCATCTTGCGCATTTTTCTTCGTCCGACTCGACCGATACTTTCCTAAATAATCATTGCCGTATTCACTTTCAATGAACGACTGTGCAGGGCTAATGAACGATTTGGACATACGTGTCGAATCAGTACGCATATAAGTGATCAGTCCGACCGTTTCATCTTTAAGTTCTATCCCTTCATAAAGTTTTTGCGCAATAATCATTGTACGTTGTGAGGTGTAGTTAAGTTTGTAAGACGCTTCTTGTTGAAGCGTGCTTGTTGTAAAGGGCGCTTTAGGCGCTCTTTTACGTGATTTCTTCTTGATTGAATCAACACTATACGTTTCCCTTAATTGATCCAATACGTTTTGCGCTTCTGTTTCGTTTTTTAATTTTGGTTTGCGGTTATTAAGTTTTGATAACTCCGCTTCAAACCCTTCAAAAAAGGCTTTGATTTTCCAATATTCTTCTGAGGTAAACGCATCAATTTCTCTTTCTTTATCCACCAAGATTTTAAGCGCAGCACTTTGTACACGTCCCGCGGATTTTGATTTGATTTTATTTTGAAGCAGTTTAGAAAGTTTAAACCCAATGATGCGATCTAAAATTCTTCGCGTTTCTTGGGAGGATACCAAGTTATAATCAATATCACGGTACGCTTTAAACGCATCCAATACAGCGTCTTTTGTGACCTCGTTAAAAATCACACGATGAAAAGCCTCGTCACTTTTTACTGACTCCAATACTTCTTTAAGATGCCAACTGATGGCTTCTCCTTCTCTATCGGGGTCGGTGGCGAGGTAAATGGCACTGGCTTTTTTTGCGGCTTTTTTTAAGCTTTCAACCGTTTTTTTCTTCTCTTTTAATATTCGGTATTCTGGTGCAAAGTCGTTTTCTATATCTAAACCTAGTCCCCCAGCTTTGCTGATGGCCAAATCTCTAATATGACCTTTAGATGATAAAACTACATAGTCTTTTCCAAGATATTGTTCTATGGTTTTCGATTTAGAAGGTGACTCAACGATGACAAGGTTTTTCATATTGTCAACTCCCACTAAGTTTTTATTGCCAGCTTATTATGACACGGGATTTATTGGGTGTCAATTGATATAAATCCTATATATATTATTATATATATAAATTATTTTCGCTTGTTTTTAATAAATGTCATACGATCTTTACCTTGCATATCTTTCTTTTGAATGATCGTAACCTCTTTAAATTCTTTTTTAATGATTTTTTTTAAAGCCTTCGATTGATTCCAAGCATGTTCAAACGCAACGATGAATTCGTCTTTAAGCAACGGTTTAATCGCATTAATGATTTTTCTATAAAAATCCAGTCCGTCTTTTCCACCAAATAAAGCCAAATGTGGTTCGTAATCTTTAACGATTGGCTCTAAGGCTTCATCGTTTGGAATGTAGGGGGGATTAGAAACAATCACATCGAATTTTCGATGTTTAACAGGGTCTATTAAATCCCCTTGGATAAATTCGACATCTTTCGCCTTCAATGTACTTTTATTTTTGTTCGCAACATCAATCGCGGCTTTTGAGATTTCAGTCCCTGTCGAATGAATTTTAGGTTCTTCTTTCGCAAACGCAATCGCCAAACATCCTGAGCCTGTCCCTATATCTAAAAGATCAAGATGGTCTTTCGATTCAAAGTGTTCATCAATCATTTCTAAGGTATAAGACACCAATTCTTCCGTTTCATACCTTGGGATCATCACATCTTCATTGACGTTAAAAGCGTAGCCATAAAAATATTCATAGCTGGTAATATGCTGAACGGGTTTATTTTTAATCACATAATCATCCACTGCGCTTCTAAAGCTTTTATACCGTTCTTCTGTCATTTTTTTATCTAAGTGATTGATTAAATCCGTATTAGACATATTGGCATAATGAAGCAGTAAAAGTTTTACTGCGGTTGGTTCTTTCCCATTATCTAAAGCGTATTGTTCGTTGATTCTTAATGCTTCTTTATAAGTAGGCATAGAGTCGCTCCTTATTTGAAACAAGGATATGCATCGCACATCCTCATTATTGTGTATCGTTTAATTTTCTTTCATATTCTTCGTTGATTAAGGCATCCACTATTGGGTCTAACTTGCCTTCCATAATACGGTCCAGTTGTTGGATGGTAAAATTAATGCGATGATCGGTCACACGGTTTTGTGGATAATTATACGTTCTAATCTTTTCACTGCGATCCCCTGAACCAATTTTTGAACGGCGTTCTTCGCCTTCTTTTTCCCGTTTTTGACGCTCATAAAAATCATGCAGTCTAGCGCGCATCACTTTAAGCGCTGTGGCTTTATTCTCGTGTTGAGATTTTCCATCTTGACACGATACGACTAAGCCTGTAGGTTCATGGGTCACTCTAACCGCACTGTCTGTGGTGTTCACACTTTGTCCCCCAGCACCAGAACTTCTAAATGTGTCAATTCTTAAATCGTTATTATGCATTTCCACTTCAACATCTTCAGCTTCGGGTAAAACAATGACTGTAGCGGTGGATGTGTGAACTCTGCCTTGTGATTCGGTTTGTGGAACCCGCTGAACACGGTGTGCACCTGATTCATATTTTAAATACGAATACACATGATCGCCTTTTATCGTAAACTCAATTTGAGAAAACCCACCAGCGTCCCCTTCATCAGCATTAATGATTGAAAGGCTCCACCCATGCTTTTCAGCGAACTTTTGATACATTCTATATAAATCGCCCGCAAATAAGTTCGCTTCTGAGCCTCCTGCGGCGCCTCTGATCTCAACAATAACATTTTTCTTATCGTTAGGATCTTTTGGAATAAGCAGTTTTTGCAGTTGTTCTTCTAAACCAAACAACTTCTCTTTAGCATCATCTAACTCCATATGAGCCATCTCACGAATCTCTTCGTCGTCATCTTTGCTCATTTCTTTTAAATCTTCGATCATGCTTTCGGTTTCTAAATACGCTTCATAGATGTTCACTGTTTTTTCTAAATCTCTTTGTTCTTTAGAAAGGGCAGTTAACTTTTCAATGTCTGAGGTTATATCAGGGTCACTAAGCGCTTCGTTAATTTCTTTATAACGCTTACGCATCGTTTCAAGACGGTCTTTCATATCATCATCTCCAATGGTTACTTGGCATATTATATTATAGTGCTGCTTAGTTTTCAAGTACAAAGGATTCTTTACGTTTTAAACGGTAAAAATAAAAGTACCCAATAAAAAGTAAAAGCATAATTACCCCTTTAAATATACTACTAATCGATAATGCCCACCATATCCCTGCAGTGCTCACTGCCATATAAGCAAGCGGAATCCGAATCACATTCCCAATAATACTTACGGTTGAAGGTATCATCGTTTTGCCAAGCCCGTTAAATGCGCCAGCAGTCATCATTTCTAAAATCATAAAGACTTGAGAGATGGATAAAATTCTTAAATATTCTACCCCAGCACGTAATGTGTTTTCTTCACTAATGAAAACTCTAAACAATGGCTCCGCAAAGAAAAATAAAAGCGCATTGATCATTAAACCATAAGGCATTAACAATCTAAGCGATGTTTCAAACCCTTGCTTAATACGCCCAAATTGATTGGCGCCATAATTTTGACCGACAAAGGCACTTAAAGCAACTTGGAACCCTGCCGCAACCATCCAACTTAAGGCTTCTATTTGACTCCCTATCCTTGAAACACTCATCGCAATATCACCATAAGAAGCGACCATGATTCCTATAATGATAGAAATCGACGTCATAAACATGCTTTGAAGACCCGCTGGAAACCCTAAAGACACAATAGATTTTAACGCTTTAAAATCAAAATAACGCACAGGATTTAAAATGGCCGGTCGGTGTTTAGAACTGTAGATGAAAACATATATGAAAAATGCCAAGCCTTGAGCACTTACTGTCGCCCAAGCAGCCCCTTCAACACCCCATCCAAATCCTAAAATAAACAAAGGGTCTAAAATCATATTAAAAAGCAATCCTGCGCCCATAATATAAAATGTATTAATGGTTTTTCCTAAGCCATCATACACTCCATTAAACAAGTTTAACGCAAACAAGAAAAACCCAAACGTAGAAATAATTCTTAAATAGTTTTGGGACATTAAAACAATGGAGGGATTATCGATATTAAATAATCCTACAAAGTGCTGATTAAAATATCTTCCATAGATCATATAAATGAATGCCAAGCCCATCATCGCAATAAGGCCATTAGAAACAATCTTATTAACACGTTCTGCGTCATTTTTACCCGCCGCATGCGACGTGTAAACAGACGTCCCGACTTTTACAATTAAAATCATACCAATGCCAAACCAAGGGTAAAACCCTGCCGTTCCAACCGCCGCAACCGCTTCGGTTGGTTGAATCCCTAATTGATGGACTCTTGCGACCCAAAACATATCGGTTAAGTTATAGGCCATCTGCGCCAGCGAGGTTAATAAAGTTGGAATTGCTACCATCAAAAGTTTCAGTAAAATAGACCCTTCGCTAAGGTCTATTTTCTTTTTTAACGGTTGCTTATTTCGTCTTTTGAAAGCCATTACAATCCCTCCTTTTTAAAATTCAAAAAGTATTATAGCACCAAGTCTATAAAAATACTATAAGAAGATAAAAAAAGATGCACCTAAGGTACATCTAATCATCAACATCGACTAAATCTGAATCACTTTCAATTTCGCCTTCTGTATGGTTTTCAAATCGTGAGTAATTTTTTCTAAACATCAACGGAAATCCTTTCATGTTGGTTGCCCCACTACGGTTTTTAGCAACCATGACATCAACGATGTTGGGTCTTTCGGATTGGTCTTTGGTATAATAATCATCTCTAAATAAGAAAAGGACAACATCGGCGTCTTGCTCGATTGAACCTGATTCTCTTAAATCTGCCATTATAGGAATTTTATCCGGTCTTTGCTCAACACTTCTTGAAAGTTGTGAAAGCGCAATGACCGGTACTTTAAGTTCCCGAGCCATCTCTTTTAAGGTTCTTGATATTTCACTAACTTCTTGAACTCTATTGGTATAAGACGTTGAGCCACTTAATAATTGAAGGTAGTCAATAACGACCATGTCCAATCTATTTTCCTGAGCCAATTTACGGCACTTTTGTCTTAAATCTGTCACTTTAACCGTTCCTGAATCATCAAACAAAATATTTAACTTTTGTAAGCGATCGCTTGCTAGGGATAAATATTGCCATTCTTGAGGCGATAAATTCCCTGTTCTAAGACGGTTTGAATCTACGCGGGCTTCTGATGATAAAATTCTTCCCACCAATTGATCAACCCCCATCTCTAAAGAGAAAAATGCAATGTGTGGTTTTCGTTTTAACTTAGCAATGTTAGACGCAATATTTAAAGCAAACGCACTTTTCCCCATCGAAGGACGTGCAGCGATTATATAGAGTTCGGAAGGTTGAAGTCCATTGGTGTAATGGTTGAGTTGGTCGTATTTCGTATCAAGCCCGGTTAATTCACCCTCCATATTTTTAGCATTTTCCGTTTTTTGAATCACTTCTTCAGTGATATCTCCAATTGATACAAATCCTGAAGTTCTTCTAGAACGGGCAACATCAAAGATTTTTTTCTCAGCTTCAACAATAAAATCATTCATGTTAGGCGTTTTAAAGCCTTCTTCATAAATGGATTTAGAAATTTCCATCATATTTCTAACGACGGCTTTATCTCTAACAATATTTATGTAATGTTCTAAATTAACAATCGAAGGGGTCGTATCAGAAAGCCCTAATATATAATCGGTTCCTCCAGCATCATCCAACAGTTCTTGCGTTTTAAGTTTATCAATCAACGTTGTATAATCGATTTCTATCTCATCTTGATAAAGCTCAACGATTGATGAAAAAATCAAACGATGTCTTCTATTGTAAAAGTCATTCATTTCTAGTGAGTCTGTGATGGTTTGGATGGTTGAAGGGTCAATAAACACAGCACCTAAAACATTTTGTTCCGCATCGAGCGAATGGGGTATTTGACGGTCTGCCATTATTGTTCCAACACTAATAATTCAAACGTTGCTTGAATTTCTTTATGCAGTTTTACATCAACTTGATACGTGCCCAGTGCTGTGATTGGCTGGTTAAGTTGAATTTTTCTTTTATCAATATCAATGCCGTGTTGTTCTTTAAAGGCATCAGCGATTTGTTTGGTATTGATTTTCCCAAATAATTTCCCGTTTTTTCCAAGCTTAACATAAACCTTAACCGCACGATAATCAATGCGTTTTTTTAATTGTTTGGCTTCTTCAAAATCTTGTTTGGCTTGTTCTTTTCGTTTTTCTTTTTCATCTTCAATGAGCTGCATATTCTCAGGGGTCGCTTCAATGGCTTGTTGACTAGTGAGTAAGTAATTTGCATAGCCTGCAGCAACTTCAATGACTTCACCTTTTTTTCCTTTTTTCTTAATGTCTTTTTGTAAAATAACTTTCATGGGTCGTCCCTCCTGTTTTGATTCTTCTAAGACTTTAACTAACGCTTTTTTAACACTTTCTATCGACTCGTTTTCAAGTTGAGCCCCGGCATTATTTAAATGACCGCCACCGCCAAATTTTTCCATTAATACTTGAACATTATACCCTTCAAGCGAACGGGCTGATATCCCTACAGTATCATGGCCTACATTGCCTAAAGCAAACGCCGCTTCCACATGATCGATATCCAATAAATCATCCGCAATCTTCGCCAGCATCGGTCGATCAGGGTTATAATCACTTGGCACTTCTACAAGGGCATAGCGCTTATTAACCACTTCTGCACGCTGAAGGAGATCGGCTTTTATTTGAATGTCTTTTAAGGATTCTCTAAGAATCGTTTTAACTTTATAGGGATCGGCTCCGTATTTTCTTAAAATTGCGGCGGCCTCAAACGTTCTAGCGCCTGTGCGGTACATGAAATTATTGGTATCAACAATCATACCAGATAACATCACTGTTGCTTCAAACGGGGTTAAATCAATCTCGCGCGGATAGACATTAATCATTTCCACAACCAACTCACAAGAACTCGAAGCATAAGGTTCTATATAAGATAATTGCGCAGTTTCAATCGCATCACTAAGTTTTCTATGATGATCAATAATGGCAATGTGTTCTGAGCGTTCTACAATTTTTTCATTGATCAATTGACCTTTAGAATGATGGTCCACTAAAACCGTTAAAGAATCTTTGTCTAAGTATTGTAACGCTTTATCGGGTGAAATAAAATAATCAAGCAATAAAATGTATTCGTATTCCATCTGTCTCAATATTTTCTTAACGGTCTTATCAAGCGTTTCAAAATCCAAGATGATATACGCTTCTTTTTTTGATGCAAGGGCCATATTTAAAACCCCAATCGCACTAGCGAGTGCATCATTATCAGGATAATTATGGGGCATAATGAATACTTTAGACGCACTCTCAAACATGATGTCTAACTTTTTAGCATGAATTCTAGAAGAAATTCTTGTTCTTTTTTCTTGGGTGTTGGTATTGCCCCCAAAGTATTTAAATTCTTCTCCTTGAATATTGATAACAATTTGATCGCCACCTCTAGATAATGCTAAATCTAAGGCTTCATCCGCAATGGAAGCTAAGTTTGAAACAGGGATGTTGGCACACGCAAAACCACCTGATAAGGTGATGAGTAAATCATTTTCTTTAGATACATAAACAATATCATTTAATACCGAAAACTCATCTTGAATAATGGTTTCTAACGTACTTCTATGCATGTATACATAGATCTTAGAATTTGATACCGGTGCTAAATGAAAGTTATATTTTTCAGCCCATTGATCAAGGGCGCCTAAGAATTTTCCTTGAATTTCATTACGCTCTTGCATATCTAAAACACTTAAGGCATCTTCAAAGTTATCAAAATGTAAAACCCCGATAACAGCGGTATGTTCATTATAGGCCCGTTTTAAACGTTCTCTTTGACCAACTTTATATAAATAAAGCGTTTGATCGCTTTCATAATAATGCGCTTCATAAAATTCTTCATAAATTTTAAACACTTTTGGGTGGGGTAACCCGTCTTCATTCAGCGCTTTATATAAAGGGGTGTGCAGTGCTTTTAATGGTCTTTTATCAAGGGGGTTACTAAAAATATCTTTGGCATATTGATTGGCAAATTCAACATTCATTTCATCATCAAAAATGATAATGCCTGTGGGGATTTCTTTAACCATTCTATCTTTTAAGGTTTGTTTGCGTTGAATCAGCTTTGTTTTATTTTGAAGTTCTTTTTTTAACCGATTTTTTTCAAGACGCGAATGCTTTAAAACAAACACAAAGAAAACGATGTTCCCAATTAAAATTAGGGAGACAATCGTTAAAAAAGGAATGAGTGAACTTTCATTATATAACAAGATAAGCATTGCTAAGGCGAATAAAAAACCTACAGCCAATCCTATAAAAACTCGTCTTCTCATGGTTCAACACCTCAATCCTTATTATGAAAACATTATACCATATATAACCATCATTATTAAGCATAAAAATCGCTTGACAAGTTATAAAATGAACTCTATAATACATTTCTGTAACGCAGTTCGAAACCATCCTGCGATATCAAAACTAGGAGGCTTTTTATTTATGAATGAATTAATTTGGTTATTATTTGCGATTGTCAACTTCTCTTTGATTTTGGTAGTCTATAAGTTATTTGGTAAAAATGGGTTGTTTGCCTGGATTGCGATGGGGAGTGTCTTAGCGAACATTCAAGTTACCAAGACTGTTGAGTTATTTGGACTCACCGCAACACTTGGAAATATTATGTATGGAACATTATTTTTAGTGACCGACTCACTGAATGAAAAATACGGGTTGAAAGACGCTAAAAAGGCAGTTTATATTGGCTTTTTCACACTCATTTCGATGGTAGTCATTATGCAGCTTGCGCTTTTATTTGAACCCCACAGCGATGACTTTGCACATGGTGCGCTTAGTACGATTTTTGAAGTCATGCCAAGAATAGCGCTTGGTAGTATTACTGCATACTTAATTTCGCAGTTGTTTGATGTCCATTTATTCCAAAAAATCAAAGCGTTATATCATACCGATAAACAGCTTTACATTCGAAACATGGGCTCAACCATTGCATCACAATTTTTAGATACCCTAATCTTTGTGCCTATCGCGTTTTTAGGACTCTATCCGTTTGAAGTTGTTGTTAGTATATTTATCACGACTTACATCATCAAACTCATTGTTGCATTATTAGATACACCGTTTGTTTACCTTATTAAAAGGATTACCCCAAATGATTAATAAAAACTCATGTCGCAAAAGACATGAGTTTTTTATTGCCAATCTAGTAACCTTTTCTCCCCTTCAATGGCTTTAAGAGGCTTAATATTTTGTGAAACTTCTAATACGCCTTCATAGTCCCCATCTTCATCGCGCACCGCAAAGTATTGGATATAAAGATACGAATCTTTAAAGTGAATATAAAAATCAGCGTGATTTTTTTCACCTTTTTTAAATGCATCCACAATTCTTTGGACCATATCAACACTTTTGGGTGGATGACAATGTTTGACCAATCTATTAATAATGGAAGCACTTCTAGGAAAATGTCTTTCGTTTGTTTCATTGAAAAATTTTACACGGTCATGTTTATCCACATACGTAATATCAACCGGTAAGTGATTGAAAATGAGCGTTATTTGTTTAAACGTAAGATGCCCGGTTTTGGATTCAAACAAGTCATCCCTTAACTGTGTGGTTGATGTGCTTTTTTTAATGGCTGGCGGTGTTTTATTTAAAAAAGTAAAGCCATAATCAAACGCTTCAGTGTACATTTCATCCATTTGTTCATCATTTAATGCATTTAGAGCAACAGGAAATAAGATAAGTTGTTCTTTTTCGATGATGCCATACACTAAATAAAAATACTGTCCGATCAATTGATTCAAAGTTTTTGAATCCGGCTTTTCATCAAGTAAGTGAAGAAGCTTTTTAATTAAAGCGCGTGCATCATCATGCAATGACCACATGACTTCCAAGGGTTTTGTTGATGGGACATTATCTTCAATTTTAGGGAACAATATATTCTCTTTTTTGATGAATTTTTTTTCGAATTCTAAACATTTTTCAAATGCCTTTTTTAGCGGGCGAATATGGTCAATGACAGGGCCTTTTTTAAAATAGCCTTAATAGCTTTTAAATGGGTGATAATTGCCTGGTTTTCTTCTAATAGCCCCTTCATAAAAGGGTGATTATGATCAGTGATTTCATACGTTTTTAAAGGGGCATAAAAAGCATTCACAAACTTATTTGCGGTTTCTTTAATGGTTTTAATGGAAGCTTTCGTATTGTGCGCGTAAGACTCTAAATAAAATAAATCCGTTGGGGTAATTTGTTTTATAAAAGGTTCATAGTGATTATAAACCTTGCGTTTTTCTTCTTTGGAAATGTCTTTTTTTAAATCCTTCATAAACGCATTTAACTGTTTTATTTTTTCTTCATTTTTGTTTAAATATTCCACCATTAACACTCCTCAAACTCATGATACAAAAAAATGCGCAAAAATTTGCGCATTTAATAGGTATTATTCTTTTACGAATGGTAATAAAGCCATATGACGTGCACGTTTGATCGCAACACTTAACTCTTTTTGATAGCCTGCTTTGGTTCCTGTTACACGTTTAGGAAGAATTTTTCCTCTATCAGAAATAAAGCGTCTTAACATGTCTACATCTTTATAGTCAATATATTTAATGTTGTTTTCGGTGAAAAAGCACGTTTTTTTACGGCGTCTACGGAAATTTGGTCTAGCCATGGATATGCCTCCTTTTTAAAATGGTAAATCGTCTTCAGCAATATCGATATCACTTAAATCATCGGGTTCATTTTTAGGTTGTGAATATTGGTTGCTGTTTGAGTTATTATTATTGTTTGAATGATTGTAATTATTATTTTGATTCGAATAAGACTGATTTTGTTGGGTATTTTGCTGTGAGGATTTCGTTTCTAAGAATTGTACAGAATCCGCTACAATTTCAGTAACGAACCTGCGATTACCGTTTTGATCATCATAAGAACGGCTTTGGATACGTCCTTCTACACCCACTAAACTTCCTTTGTTAACATAGCGTGAAACATTCTCTGCTTGACGGCGCCATACCACACAATTAATAAAATCAGCTTCTTGTTCTCCTTGTTGATTTTTAAATGTACGGTTTACCGCAATCGTGAATGTAGTGACCGCTATATCGTTTTGTGTTTTTCTAAGTTCAGGGTCTTTCGTCAAACGTCCTACTAATATCGCTCGGTTAATCATAGTTCACCTCTTTTTAACGTACGTCTTTGATTACCAAATGACGAATAACATCTTCTTTAAGTCCAATGACACGCTCAAATTCTGTTCTTGCGTCTTGAGTAGAATTTACTTCAAACACTACATAGTAGCCTTTAGTATGCTTCTCAATCTCATAAGCAAGTTCGCGCATGCCCCATTCATCACGTTTCAACACTTCTGAATCTCTTGATGTGAATACCGCTTCTATATCTTCGATTAATTGTTTGCGGTTTTCTTCGCTAAGTGTTGGACGAATGATGTACATAATTTCATATTTAGTCATAGTTTTTACCTCCTTTTGGTCTTATGGCTGTAAAAAGATTTACAGCAAGGATGTGAGATTTCTCACGATATATGATTATATCATAAGCACTATATGTTGTAAACCTTTAAGTGTTTGTTTTAAGCAAGTCTTTAAGCCTTTCTTGCATTTTAGGCACCATTTGATGGCCCGTATCAAATGTTTCATAAATGATATTAAGTTCTGGATTATCTTGGATAAAATTTTGGGTATGATAAGACGGGATAACGTCATCATTTTTTCCATTAAATGCAATCATTTTATTAAAGGTCATATCTTCGACTGCATTGGATGGATCCATCGCCATAACATCTTTTTTAAGGCGCTTGATTTCTTTTTCATATTTGTCTTGATAGGGTTTAGGCACCTCAAAGATACGCTCTTGTGAAAATTTTGGCGATGAAATAATAGGAATCACGGTATCAATTTCATCGGTTTGAGTGGTTAAATAATACGAGACATATCCGCCCATCGAAATCCCTAAAACATCGTATGTTTCATACTGATTATAACAATCACTTTTTACCGTTAAAATATCGTTCGCTGTTTGTTTTACAATATCAAAAATATAAAGGAGACTCAACGTATCATCTGATCTGGTAGCGTAAGGCGCTTCTCCTCTTTGCCCATGTTTAAACGCATCAATCGCAACCACTTTATAGCCTAGTTTAACCAACGTTGTTCCTACGAGTTTCATGGCTGAATCTTTGTTCCCATAAATCCCATGATTGATAAAAATCAACGTTTTAGATGCTTTGGTACTATATTCTAAAACCGGGATGCCTTTATGACTGTAGCGGTTCATATCAATCTTCATAATGTAAAAGTCCTTTCATCACGAGGTATAATGCGTAAGCCGTCGCTTTTTCGCGAATCATTTGACGGTCCCCTGCAAAAATTTGTTTATAGGTTTTGGTTTTCCCTTCATGGGTAATCCCAAAATAAACGGTTCCTACAGGCTTATCTTTAGTGCCACCCAAAGGCCCAGCAACCCCAGAAATACTCACACTCACATCAGAATCAGTTTTTTGGGCCAGTTGATAGGCAAGTTCATAGACACATTGTTCGCTCACTGCACCATATTTATCTAATACCGCTTGGTTAATCCCTAGTTGTTTCATTTTGGATTCATTATCATATAATACATACGATTCTTTAAAAACATCACTCACACCACTTACATTAACCAAGCGACTCGC
The DNA here is from genome assembly GCA_964479895.1 of uncultured Candidatus Izemoplasmatales bacterium. Taxonomy (GTDB): domain Bacteria; phylum Bacillota_I; class Bacilli_A; order Izemoplasmatales; family Izemoplasmataceae; genus B1SED10-225. The sequence continues at coordinate 21,766 of CAYZOR010000008.1, forward strand.
AAGCATTCCACCGGTGCACGATTCTACTAAAGTAATGGTCTTATTTTGATCTTTTAACGCTTTAACAATATGGGTTTCAAGCGTTTCATCATGCGCCCCTATAATGAACTTATTAAAATGCTTCTTAAAGTCTTTTAAAGCATCGCCTAAGGCCTTTTCATCCTTGGATGTAAAGATATACCGGATTTCTCCAGTTGATGCGTAGGGCGCAATATTGACAGAAGGATGCCTGTCATAAATCGTTCGCATTGTCCCTTCAAACTCGCTTTCTCCTTGTCCAACCACTAAATAGCCTTTTTGATAAATGGTTTGGTTTAAAAAAGGGTCAAGATATTCTTTTAACGGCTCTACCATAGGCTTTAATTCACTTGGAGGCCCCGGTAACAATACATAATGTTTTCCCTTATGAGGAATAATCGCACCAGGCGCTGTTCCTCTTAAGTTATCTAAAATGGTCGCATTCAATGGAAAAAATGCTTGTTTATCGTTAGAAGCGTCCATCTTTCTACCTGAACGCTCAAAATACGACGCAATTTTTTGGTATGCGTCTTCATTTTTTTCTAGCTCTAATCCTAAATAAGTTGTAAGACTTTCCTTAGTCGCATCATCATGCGTCGGACCAAGTCCACCCGTTAAAATAATTAAATCCCCTAACGCATGGTCTAATGCACTATGGATAGCGTCTTCGTTATCGTTAACAGCCACTGATTTTTCCACTTCAATCCCTAAAGAAAATAAAAAAGCGCCTAAAAAGGCTAAATTTGTATTGATCGTTTTGCCCAATAATATCTCATTGCCTACTGTAATAATAGTCGATTTCATTTTATCACCCTACACACATTATAGCATTCATCCAAATTTTTGCGACGTGAACCTAAAAAAAAATCTTCTCAAAAGAGAAGATTTAAACGTCTACTGGTACGTTCAAAAGCAACAGTAAAATTAACGCCGCAGCCCCAATAATTCCTGCGATCATGGAACTATTAATAATCGGAATCATTTTATGGTTTATATAGGTAGCTTTATCTTCGATTTTTTTAATAAATCTAGCGTATAAATAAACCACCAAGACACTTATAAACACAAACAAGAAGATTAAGAAAATAGAAATAAACATAAAGTTCAAGGTTAGATCAATAAAAAACGCGAGTAAACTATCTCTAAATGGAGAGACATCAAATAGACCATGAACTAAAAATAAACCAAGCGTAATAGCGCCCACAACTTTGTAATGTTCAAACAATCCCCCTTTTTCAAAGGTCAACATTTTTCTTGGGGTAATCGATTTATATTTAACATATTGATAAAAAATACTTAAGAAAAATGTCACAAAAAACAGCATGACGGCGAATGATAAATATTGAAATAACGTTTCTAATTCAGTCACTATAAACACTCCTAAACATTGAATCTAAATAACATAATATCGCCATCTTTAGCGATATACTCTTTTCCTTCTGATCTTACTTTGCCCGCTTCTTTAGCCTTTTGCATGGACTGATACGTCATTAAATCATCATAATGGATGGTTTCAGCGCGAATAAACCCACGTTCAAAATCTGAATGAATAACACCGGCACACTGTTTTGCATTCATGCCTTCTTTAAAGGTCCAAGCCCTAACTTCTTTTTCACCCGCTGTGAAAAAGGTTCTTAAATTTAACAGGTCATAACTTTCTTTAATCAACGCATCAAGTCCACTTTTATAAAGCCCCATAGACTCTAAAAATTCTTGTTTTTCATCGTCTTCTAATTCAGAAATTTCCGCTTCAATTTGCGCACTTACCGTGATTGCTTTGGCGTTTTCTTTTGTGGCTTGTTTAAAAACAGCGTCCACATAAACACTCACTTCATCACTAAGCAACATATCTTCACTGACGTTGCATACATATACCAATGGTTTTTGGGTTAAAAACCCGTAATGCTTGATCATGTTTTTTTCATTTTTATTCAGTGATAAACTTCTCACGGGTTCATTATCGAGCAGTTTATCGTGAATTGATTTTAATAGTTTATACTCTTCTTCGATATCTTTATCCACTTTAAGTTTCGCTTTTTTCTCAATTTTAGGTAGACGTTTTTCAACGACATCTAAATCCGCAAAAATGAGTTCTGTATTGATGGTTTCCATATCTCTTAGCGGGTCAATAGATCCATCCACATGCACGACATCCCCGTCTTCAAAACAACGCACCACATGAACAATCGCATCGACTTCGCGAATATGGGATAAGAACTGATTGCCTAAGCCTTCTCCTTTAGAAGCGCCTTTAACAAGGCCTGCAATATCTGTAAACTCAAACCCCGTTGGAATTATTTCTTTAGGGTTAATAATGGTCGAAATATCTTCTAAGCGTTTATCGGGTACGTTTACTATCCCTACATTTGGGTCAATGGTCGCAAATGGGTAATTTGCGGCGTGAGCACCCGCTTTTGTTATGGCGTTAAATAATGTTGATTTCCCAACATTAGGCAACCCTACAATCCCTGCAGTAAGTGCCATATAATCATCTCCTTTGTTTCACTTTCTACATTGTATTATAAGCAGCGAAAAAATACAAATGTTTTTCATTTAATGCGCTTTAATCTTATAAGAGATGATGTAGTATTCGTTTTGTTGCGCATTTTTAAAAGGGCTGTGCACGGTTTTAAACGTAAAGTCATGCGTTTTAAGCCCAATCTCTAAATGACACAAAGAAGCTCCTATATCAAGGTATTGAATGTCATAGTGTAGCTTATTATTGTAAGATTCATCATAGGCTAAGTAAACATGTACGATATTTTTATCGATATAAAATCGCCATGGTTGATTGTTAGAAGCACTTGGACCAAAACGAACCATATCGAATATTTTAGCAAGCTTAGGGTCTTTTGTTCGTTTAAAGCCCTGCATCGAAGGAACTTCAAAGATTATCTCATTCAAAGGTTTTCTTGACTTTGCTTGAACTACCCCTCTTAAAGCCTGCTCTCTAAAAGACATTTTCTCCTTTGGGTATCCTACTGGCGTAATGGCAGGGATAAAAGCGTCCTTACTATCAAGAAACTTTTCAAACTGAATTCTTCTAAACGTTCCACCCAACCATACACTGCCTAAATTATGATCAGTAAGGTTTAAAATAATCCATTCAAAAACATAGCCAAAATCTATTAAATGTTCGATGTTATTTTTAGTCGCCCCTACTATAAAGGCAGGCGCATTTTTAATGAAGCCATAGGTTCCTATTTTTTCTTTAGAAGATGAAGGTTGTTCGATTAAATCCAATACTTCTATGGTGTGATTAAAGGGGCCTTTTATGGTTTGGGCTTCGCTTAAAATAGACTCTATAAACTGTTTGTCTTCTGGTTTTAGCTTAACTTTTTGATACGTTCTAACCGAACGCCTTTTTCTAATGGCAGCTTTTAACGTGTCTAAGGATTTATCGATCATCTGGATGCACCACTAATTCTACATAATCGGTTTCAAAGGTTTCACCGTTTCTAATATATTGAATCGAAACATTAAGACCCACTTCAGCATTTAAAATTGCTTCTCTTAATTCATTAAAGTTTAATACCTCTAAGTAATCATCTTCTTGTTCTGTTTTAAAGCCAATAATAACGTCACCCGTTTCCAAGGACGTTTGGACCGCAGTTCCATCTGGATTAACAGTTGAGACGCACACCCCAAATGCTTGACCACAATCCGCTACCCCTTCCGCAGCTGAAATCCCGAAGAACGGACGCAGAAACTCACCATCTTCTAATAATGCTTCCGTCACCCGTTTTACGGTGTTGGAAGGAATCGCAAATCCAATATTCGTCGTCGCATCATCGACAATCTTCATATTGTTGATGCCGATTAATTTTCCATTAATATCAAATAATGGGCCTCCACTGTTTCCAGGTGAGATAGCCGCATCATGTTGCATAAAAGGCACTTCATATTGAGACCCTGGCACAAACCGTGCCAGCCCTGAAACGACCCCTGTTGTCACGCTTCCAAAATAACTATAGCCTAAAGGATTTCCAATCGCTATTGCGTATTGTCCCATTTTGACCTCATAAGAATCCGCAAAATCAACGACAGGGAAATTTTCATTGGATGAAAATCTAATGACTGCTAAGTCAGTCACTTGGTTAAATCCAATCACTTCAGTATCGCCATTAGGTACCGTATATCTTAACCCGTTTTTCTCATAAACAATTTCAATACTTGATGCCGGGGAAGCAGAATCATCAGGCACAACAACGTGATGGTTCGTAATCACATAATAATCATTGCCTGATTTTTCAAAAATAACTCCCGATCCTGTTCCCCCTCCTAAAAAGCCACCAGAAGCCGATACTCCAACCACACTATCGCGTCTTGAATTTACCATTTCTGTTTTCACTGCTTCAAAAGATTCTAAGTCATATTCAACACGGGTAATGCTTTCATCCATTAAGTCTTCGACCAAATCTAAGAGTTCTTGACGGGTGAATTCATTGACATTATAAATCGGTGGGTCATCACTTGTCGTTTCTTCTTCAATAAACAAAAAATCACACGCACTTAACGTTATGCTCATAAGCATTAAAAGCGCTAAAAGAAATATTTTTTTCATACAGATCACTCCAAATTAAACAATTTTATGGCATTTTTTGTGGTATGGTCATAGATTGTTTGTACGGGTAATGCTTTTAACTCACTAATTGACTCGGCAATTAACGGCAAATAACTTGAATCGTTTTGTTTGCCTCTATAAGGATGTGGCGCTAAAAACGGCGCATCGGTTTCTACCAATAATTTATCTAAAGGCACCATTTTCGCGACTTCCTTAGGAACTTTCGCATTTTTAAAGGTAACTGGCCCACCTAGTGAGATATGAAGGCCTAAATCTAAAAATTTAGACGCAAATTCTTTTGAACCACTATAACAATGCATGACCCCTTTTAAAGGCGCATAACGCTTTAACACATTATACGTATCTTCTGTGGCATCTCTCATATGGATGCTTAAGGGTAAATTTAAAGCTTTTGACAGTTCAATTTGTTTGGCAAAAATCTCTTGTTGGGCTTCTTTGTTATCATCGTCCCAATGATAATCAAGTCCACATTCCCCAACCGCCACAACTTTTGGATGGTCTAGTTGTTTGGTAAAAAGCTCAATGTCTTCATCACTATGCGCTTTTACATACGTAGGATGCATCCCTACAGAGGCGTAAACAAAGTCGTATTTTTCAGCCAACGCAAGGGCTTTTTCATTCATTTTAGGGTTATACCCAATCACAATAAACTTCTTCACATTTTCAGCCAACGCTTTTTGAATATAATAATCAACATTTTCATATAATGCATCATTGTTCAAATGAACGTGTGTATCAATCAACATAAGATCACTCTCCTAGTATATACATTGTATCAAATTTAGCGGGGTTCATGGCAAATTCCGCCAATAAAAATGAAACCCTCAAAAGAGGGTCATTCCTTGTTTTTATATTTTTTTAATTGATTGTGAAAATGTAATCTTCGAAACGTCAGCGCCATCAGCAAAGTGATGATAAACCAAACAAAGCTCAAACTAGAATAAATCACTAACATCGTTATATCCATTCCAACCATTGCCCCACCAATGGTATAGATAAGAAATAATGCAAAAACGACAATTGCTACACTATAGATACGATTCGGATTTAGCTTATATAAAAAATAGAGAACAAGCCAAGTATAATAAAGGAAGCGAATGATTAAATTGAACAATATATTCATCGCAATAATTTCGATTTCTACGATAAGCAAATACGCAATAAACGTTGTCAGTAAAATTGCGATTGTTTGTTTATTAAAAGGCATATCCATCACCCCTTTAAAGATTATCATTATTATAGCAATCCTAATAATACATTACAATCTATTTTAAAGAGGTTACAAAAAAAGCACCCTTACATGAAGGATGCTTTTGCGTTTAAAATTATTTAACGATTTCTGCAACGACACCGGCACCAACAGTGCGTCCACCTTCACGGATTGAGAACTTTGTTCCTTGCTCAAGCGCGATTGGGTAGATTAATTCTACATTCATCTCAACATTGTCCCCAGGCATAACCATTTCTACACCTTCTGGTAATTCAACAACACCAGTAACGTCTGTTGTACGGAAATAGAATTGTGGACGGTAGTTTGTGAAGAATGGCGTATGACGTCCACCTTCTTCTTTACTTAATACATATACTTCGCCTCTAAAGTTCGTGTGTGGTGTCACACTTCCTGGCTTAGCAAGTACTTGTCCACGTTGGATATCCTCGCGAGTAACCCCACGAAGTAATGCACCAATGTTGTCTCCAGCTTCTGCACGATCAAGAAGCTTACGGAACATTTCAACACCAGTAACAACTGTTTTACGTGTTGCTTTGATACCAACGATTTCAACTTCGTCTTGTACTTTAACCGTTCCGCGGTCTACACGACCGGTCGCAACGGTACCGCGTCCAGTAATACTGAAAACGTCTTCTACAGGCATTAAGAAAGGCTTGTCAGTTTCACGAACTGGATCGTCGATGTACTCATCAACAGCAGCCATTAATTCGATGATTTTATCTTCATGTGCTTCGTCGCCTTCTAATGCTTTAAGTGCTGAACCAGCGATAACTGGAACATCGTCACCTGGGAAGTCATATTCGCTTAATAATTCGCGAATTTCCATTTCCACAAGCTCTAATAATTCTTCATCATCCACTTGGTCAGTTTTGTTCATGAATACAACAATTTTAGGCACACCTACTTGGCGGCTTAAAAGGATATGCTCACGAGTTTGTGGCATTGGTCCATCTGCAGCAGACACAACAAGGATTGATCCATCCATTTGTGCAGCACCAGTAATCATATTTTTAACGTAGTCCGCGTGCCCTGGGCAGTCTACGTGAGCGTAGTGACGGTTATCTGTCGCATACTCAATGTGTG
>CAYZOR010000009.1:0-26644 GCA_964479895.1 uncultured Candidatus Izemoplasmatales bacterium
CCTATTGACCATATCAATCAGGTGAGAGTGGGTACTCTTCTTTCCACCAATATTTGCTTTTCAACTAATGTATTATAGCACACTATTATACATTGTCAACCTTAATCACTATTTTTTGGTTTAGGTTTAATTAAGTTTTTGGCATAATCTTCTTTGTTGATTTGATGCCCTCTTGCAATGGCTAAAGCCCCTTTAGGAATATCTTTGGTCACTGTTGAACCAGCCGCAATAAAGACATTATCTTCTATTTTTATCGGGGCTATAAGATTTGTATTGCATCCAATGAATACATCATTGCCTATAACCGTTTTATGTTTATTAATTCCATCATAATTAACCGTAACTGATCCGCTACCAAAGTTTACATTGCTGCCTACTTCTGAATCACCTATATATGCGAGATGAGACATTTTCGTATTGGCCTTTGTTGTCGATTTTTTTATCTCAACAAAGTTTCCAACTCGATTATCTCTTCCAATATTGGCATTATTTCTTAAATGAGCAAAGGGTCCGATTGTCGTTCTTGTATGAACTTCACTGTCAAATATTAACGAATGTTTTACTTCTACATTCTCATGGATAATCCCATTATGAATTTCAGTGTTTGGTCCAATGATGGCGCCTTCAGAAATTTTAGAACTTCCTGTAATGGTCGTGTTGGGGTTGATGGTCACATTGCCTTCTATTTTAACATTATGCCCAATGGTTATGGTTTCAGGGTTAATCATTGAAACCCCTTTTAGCATTAAAGCACGATTGATATCATTTCTTAGTATTTTTTCTGCTTCGCTAACAGCAACTAAGTCATTGATCCCCATTACACGTTCTTGATTTCTAATTGCATACGTTCCTACTTTATAGGTATCACTCAGCAATTCGACGATATCTGTTAAGTAATATTCTTGTTTTAATGGGTCTTTTTCAATTTTGTTCAACGTTTCAAATAACAAGCGATTATTGACCGCATAAATTCCGGTATTAATTTCATTAATTTGTTTTTCTTGTTCTGTTGCGTTCTTTTCTTCTTTTATGGCTTTAATTCTTCCGTACTGATCTCTTAAAATACGACCGTATCCTTGTGGATTATCAAAAGTTGAAGTAACAACCGTTAAATCGTTGTTTGATTTTTCATGGGTCGAAAGAATTTTATTAATGATTTCATTATCAATTAATGGCATATCACCTAGTAATATGAGCGTTGTCCCTTTTTTATCCCCTAGAAGGGATTTTGCCATTAAGGCTGCATGACCAGTACCTAGTTGTTCTTCTTGAAAAGCGTATTGAACGCGCTCTCCTATTAAATCTATAATGACTTCTTTCTCATGCCCTACAACTAAAAACGATTCGTCAATTTCGGAAGCCTCAAGATTTTCTACAATATATTCAATCATAGGTTTTTTTAATATTGGAAACGCACATTTTGGCAACTTAGTGCGCATTCTTGTTCCTTTTCCTGCCGCCAGTACCAATGCAAAATTAGCCATTATTTTCACTTCCTAGATCATGTAACAAGGTTTTTAGATCATTCAGCACTTTATCGACCAATGCTTCATCTGGATGCGATGCCATTAAACGCACCAACGGCTCAGTTCCACTTGGACGAACGAGTAATAATCCATCACTGCCTAATGTTTTTTTCGCTTCTTTAATCGCATCTTTCATCGTTTTATGATTCAATAAGTTTTTATCAATATCTTTAATATTAACTAATTTTTGCGGGTAATAAACCACCCCTTCAACTAATGATGATAGGGTTTGTTTGGTATCTTGTAAAACTTTTAAAATTTGTGAAGCAACCAATATCCCATCACCCGTTGCTAATAAATCATTCATGATGATATGACCAGAATTTTCTCCGCCTAATGAATAATTCCCTTTTTTGATTTCAGCGGCAACATGTTTATCGCCAACATCTGTACGAATGGTTTTGATTTTTTGAGCTTTTAATGCTTTGACAATTCCAGGGTTACTCATTTTCGTTAAAACAACGGTATTTTTATTGAGTTTATTTTGTTTTTTTAAATGGACAGCTAAAATATAAACCAATAAATCGCCATCATAGATTTTTCCTTGATGGTCAATCCCTAGTACGCGGTCTCCATCTCCATCAAAGGCAAATCCTAAATCACTTTTATTTTTGACAATTGCTTCTTTTAAAGCTTCAATATGTGTAGAACCACATTCAACATTGATGTTAAAGCCATCGGGTTGATTGTGAATCACATGCAACTCATCAATCCCTTGTTTCAAAATCGCTTCTGCGACAAACGATGTTGCGCCATTTGCTGTATCAATGGTTACACTTTGGTTCGTAGTGTTTGCTTTAAAGGACTCATAAAGTGTTTCATAATGAGATGTAATATCAACGGGTTTAAAGCTTCCAAACAAAACTTCATCTAAAGTAAGGTCACCATCAATATATTTTTCAACAGTTTCTTCTTCTGTTTCATTCATTTTAACGCCTTTATTAAACAGCTTAATACCATTATCCTGATAAGGATTATGCGAAGCGGTCACCATCACTCCTATAATTTCTTTAGATTTAGCATAATGGGCAATCATCGGCGTTGATACAACCCCAGCATATAAAACATCCATACCACTTTGCATCGCACCTAATGCGACACTTAAAGCAAGTAAATTAGAGCTTTTTCTAGTATCTTCCCCTATAATAACTGTTTGTTGATTAAACGTTTTTTTAAGGGCATTTCCAATGTTTTTAGCAACACTATCTGTTAAAGTTTTTCCTGCAATCCCCCGTATTCCATCGGTTCCAAAATATTTTCCCATACATTTACCTCCTATTATTTAAAACATTTTAACATATTTTTAATGCTTTTTATTCCACGGTTACACTTTTTGCAAGATTTCTCGGTTTGTCAATATCTAAATTTCGATGCAACGCCGCGTAGTATGCAATAAGTTGCGTGGGAATGACTGTTAAGAGTGGTGAGAGTAATGGGTTAACATTTTTCATGACAATTTCTGGGTCTTTGCCTTCTTTTAAACTATCAAACGTGATCGTTAACGTATTCGCTCCACGACTTTTGACCTCTTCTAAATTACTTTTTGTATTGGGTGCGGTTTTATCATTCGAAATGATTGCGATAACCGGGGTCCCTTCTTCTATTAAAGCGATCGTTCCATGTTTCAATTCGCCAGCCGCAAACCCTTCCGTTTGTATATATGAGATTTCTTTTAATTTTAAAGCCGCTTCCAAACCTACAAAATAATCGATCCCACGGCCAATATAAAAACAATTGGGTTTGGATAAAAAGTCTTGAATCATTGTGTTAAAGGACTCATAATCATTTAAAAATTCTTCCATCGCCAAAGATATTTCTGATAATTCACGCTTCAAATCAAACGCTTGATGACTCATAGAACTTGCTAAAATCGCAAGCGTAGCGATTTGAGCACTATATGCTTTAGTTGACGCAACAGATATTTCTTTGCCTGCATGGATTTTTAATGAATATCGCGCTTCTCTTGCAAGCGTTGAGCTTGCAACATTCGTTATGGTTAAAACTTTATGATTATCTTGTTTCAAATTAACCAAACACGCTCTAAGGTCTGCCGTTTCTCCACTTTGAGAAATCAATATAAAAAATGGATTATCGCCTAAAATAGGTTGATGATAAGCAAACTCACTTGCGATATGTACTTCTGTTGGAATATTCGCAAAACTTTCTAATAACTGTTTGCCAACCAACCCTGCATGCATACTTGTCCCAGCCGCTAATATATGAATCCGATCGTGAGACCGAATGTCTTTGATTAATTCCTCATCAATTGTGATTTCATCAGCTTCATTAAAATATGTGCTAATAAGTTTTCGAATAACAATGGGTTGTTCATGGATTTCTTTGAGCATATAATGTTCAAAATTCCCTTTGTCATGTGCTTCTTCTTTATAATTTAATGGTTCCATATCATAAGGCAATACTTCGCCATCTAAATCATAAATACTAAAATGATCTTCACTCGCTCTTATGATCGTTTCATCATCCAAAGAAAGAAATTCGTCTGCGGTATCAACAAGCACAGAAATATCAGACCCAAACGTAATACCGTCATTATTTTTCCCAATCAATAAAGGGCTTTTATTTTTTGCCGCATAAAGTGTATTATTATCTTCCTTATCAATAATGAGTAAAGCATATGATCCATGAACTTCTTTTAATACCAACCGAATGGCATCGATGGGTGGCATTTTTTTTGCATATAAAGCAATCATTTCAAGCAACACTTCACTGTCTGTTTCACTTTTAAAACTAAACCCTTCTAAATAAAGCGCTTTTAAAGCATTTTGATTTTCAATGACGCCATTATGAACCAAAACAAATCGTTCATCTAAGCTTTGATGGGGATGGGCATTATCAACAGTCACTTTGCCATGCGTTGCCCACCGTGTATGTCCAATTGCATAAGGCGAAACGGTTTGATGAATTTTTGGTTTTAACTCATTAATTTTCCCGTTGACCTTATATAAATTAAAAGCTGAAGTGTTTGCATCATACAAACAAATTCCAGCTGAATCGTATCCTCTATACTCTAATTTCTCTAAACCGTTTAGTACCGTTTTTAATGCGTTTTCTTTCCCAAAATACCCTACTACACCACACATATTGATTTCTCCTTACCTTTTAAGTAACAAATGTAATATTGAAAATTGACTTGTTTATTATAACATTTTTTTTTAATTTTAAAAATCCATTTTGTTGGTTTGCCTATTAAAAATGATTCTTCGATAAGAAGAATCATTTTTAATAGGTAATCAATTTAATAGCGTTCGTTAATACTTAAAGCAATATTCATAATCGTTAATGCCACTATGAACACCAAAGAAGGGAAATAATTCATTGAAAAACTAAACCCTTCTTTATAAACACTAATCGTTGGAAAAAATACACCTAGAATACTTTGCATATGAGATTCATTAGCGCTAAAGCTATGAATGATTTCACTAAAAATAAATCCTATAAACAAAACAATACCACCATACAAGCTTTTAAAAGCGGTTAAAACAACACTAAATAATGCCGTGTAATAACAACAAAATACAAAAAAGTATATAAATAATATATGATTTATAGTGTAACCATCTTTAAAATCACTAAAAGCATAAATATGACCATTAATTAGTAAAGCGAAAAACGTGATACTTATAACCAACACTAAAGGAACTAAAATTTTCATCAAACATAACACCAATCGATTTTTACGCATTAATATATCAATATCCATATGATGATTTAAGGTCAAATTTTGATAAACTACCATAACCAATAAAATGATTTTAATCTTAATAAAAAACAAAGTGTCATATAAAAACAATCTAGCGTGTAAGGTAGGATTCATTAAACTGTTAATGAGATTGGGGCTAATCATTAAATAATAAACACCAATAGCACCCGTTAATAATAGCGTTCCCGCCATTAAAACAAGGCTTTTATACGTTAAGATTCGGTGAATTAATAAAACCGTTATAGCAATCATAAGTGAATCTCCTGAACCGAAACATTAAAACAAACATGTTCATGGGTCGTAATGATAATATAGCCTTCTAATGATTCAATATACGCAATAACGCGTTTTAAAGTTTGTTTATCTAACCCGTTGAAGGGTTCATCGAGTAAATAAACGGTTCGTTTTTCGTTTAAAATGCCAATAAGCGCTACTTTTTGATGCATCCCTTTAGAAAGTTTCATAAGTGGATAATTGCGTTTTTCTTCTAAACCCAATAATTTTAATAGTGTATTAATGTGGTTAAGTGAAGTATTCGATAAATTATTCAGTGCGGTTAAGTATTTTTGTACCGTAATATTTAAAGGCATTGAAGGGTTTTCTGGTAAATATATAAAATCATCAATGAGGGGATTTTGATCCAAAAGCCCACTCATTTTTTTAAATAACGTTGATTTCCCACATCCGTTATCTCCTTTAATGATGGTAATTCCTTTTTCAAAAGTTAAAGTCTTGAAAACCAATTCCAAAGCCTTATATCTATGCGTAAAGCCACTAATCTTTATCATATAAACGCACGGGTTGAAATTGATCAACGTTTTCAATGACATAGGGGCTAGTATTAATAAACATAAAATCATCAATTATTTTATAGGTTTCATTTCCGTTTACTTGATACGTAATTATAATTGGATACCGATACATCAATTCAAGGTTTGAATCATTTATAAAAGGCATGGTAATATTTAAGGATTCAAGTGCGTTGATTGTATGATTGAACTGAGTATTCTCACTGAAATAATAATCCAATGGTTTTTCAACATCATATCGATTGTTTGTTTCATAGATCAAATATGGGTTGATTCTAACAGCTTTTGTGCCTAAGGATATTTCGTCAATGGTCAATGGTGCATCGTAATTATTTTTCAGCGTTAAATACATCCCTTTGGACGTAACGCCACCGCCATTTGAACCAAACAGATTATGAATCGCATTCACCTTCAAGTTTGAAGCCTCGTGTATATTGGTTTGATACGTAAACGACCCCAGTGGAATGTTGAATGTTTCAGAGTTATTTAAAGTAAGATGTAAAGCTGCTTCACTTTCTTCTATAAAGATGTCTTCTGTAAAATAAGGCAAACTAAAAGTGATTTGATATTTGTAAAACACTTCATCATCAATGAAGATTTTTCCAAGTTGTTGAATGCTATTCAAATGCATTGCCCTTGTATCATCCCCTTTTAAGTAAAGCGATTTTACCGCGTTTTCCTTAGTAATTAAATGATTGGTTTGATTGATGATAAAGTCAGTTGAAAAAGTCTTTTCACGATCCATGCTTTGATAAGTGTGAACCCTTTTCACCGTAAATATCTCAAATTCATTGCGTTGTAATCTAAAATATAAAACCATACTTAAGATCAAAAGTAAACTTAATACACTAACGCCTAGAATCTTCATCTATACGCTCCTTAATAATAGAATAATGCTCACTTCTTAACGTAAACACTTCCCATCCACCTTCTTTAACATTTCTAAAAAAACGATATTGTCTTCCTACCCCATTTGAAATAAGCCCTTCACCATAGATTTCTACTCTTAATTCAGTATAAGGATCGACTTCAATATAAATATCAACCGTCTCTTCTATAAGGGTTGAGCGCTCCGTTGTATATGATCCGCTAATTTGTGCTTCTAAACCGGAATCAAATGCTCTAATTTTACCACTCACATCCATGTCCAAAGACCCACTGACAGATAATTGTCTAGATGCTTGTTCGCTTTGTTTAAAAGAAAAATTTTGCCTAATTGAACTATCCCCTTCATTCACAATGACGTAAAGTGTTTCTTTTTTGAAACTCATTTCTACATTTTCATGCAGTGTTGTGCTTCGCCATCCAAAAAACCTGCGACCATCTAATCGATTATAAAGTCTATTATAATCAAATTCAGAAAAATCCCTTAAAAGTTTATGAGTTCGTTGATTAAAGGTTATTTCTTCATACGTCAAATATTCCCCTGCACGTACAGATTGGGTGTTGAATAGTAATATAAATACAATACAAAGTGTTCCCATAATTTTTTTCATTGTATCGCCTCCTCGTTTATATCATTCCAACAAGGGATGGTTTTTTCTTCAAAAAAAAATCTCTTTTTGAAAAAGAGATTTAAAATGGCCGATGTAGATAATATCCTTGTAGATAATCAATATGATAATCCTTTAAAAACATGAGCGCTTCTTTTGTTTCTACATCTTCTACCAAGACTTTAATGTTTTGTGATTTGGCAATTTTTATATAAGACTCCATGAGTGATTGTTTGACTTTATTTTTATGAATATCTCTTGTGATGGCCGCGTCAATTTTAATAATGTTTGGCTGTAAGTTAGTTATCGTCTCAAAATTTGAATATCCACTGCCCACATCATCTAATGCGATCAAATATCCACTTGCTTTATAATGATCTAAAATTGATTTTAAGTGTTTAAAATCTTTTATGAGTTCAGTTTCAACCACTTCAAACACAATGGTGCTTGGGTCAATATTATAAAAATTCACATATTCATCCGTAGATTGCAAACACTTTTTAGGATCATAAATAGCGGTCGGTAAAAAGTTAATAAATAATTTCCCCTCTAATTTTTTTAAAGCGAACGATTTAACCGCTTCTTGTCTACATATTTGATCTAAGTTAAATAATAAATCAGCTTGTTTGGCCTGAGCAAATAAGATATCTGGTGAGATAATTTGGTTATTTTCATCAATGCCGCGCATCAAAGCTTCATACCCTAAAATATGCATATCTTCATGATAAATCGGTTGAAATTTTATCACTAAGCTGCGGTTTTTTATAATATATCTCAAACTTTTACTTTCTAAAAAGATCATCCATTCACTCAGTGATTTAACCGCGTCTAAAGCTTCAAATGTTAATCCGTTTTCACTATTAAACGGAAAAACCGTTATATCTTTTCTTTCCACTTCGTTAAATTGAGCACTTAGTTCATAAATTAAGGCTTCAAAGTCAGTGAAATGAATAGTGTAATAACCCTTGACTTTTTGATAGGTATATTTAGCCTTTAAAAAAGTTTCTAATAGCGGTTCATGATGAAAGGTAGGTAGCTTTAAATACACTCGATTATTTTCTTTTGAGACACTTGATGTTGATCACAGCGTTTACATTTCATAAAATCACCTTTTTTTAGTTATCGCTAACTTCATATAAATTCAATGCTTTTTTAGCATCCAAATAGCCCGCTTCAAAACGTGTTAAGTTTTTATTTTTTGAAAAATCCATAATCCCACCCAAATTGGTTGAAGGGTAGATATGAATAAGTTTTGATCCATCAATTGATTTTTTTCTTTTCAAACTTAATCTGAATAAATCAATGGCTATAATTTCATCACACCCAGCCTCTATTAATGGCCTAATTGGCAATCTTTCATACATCCCACCATCGTAATATTTTTTCCCATCGATGATGATGGGTTTAAACATTAAAGGAATGGCACAACTTGCTAAAATGGTATTTTTAATCTCAGTATCGCTTAAATCTTTTAAGTTCACATAATGCATCCAGTTTTTGTGTTCAAACAAATATTTAATGTTGGCTTTGATGAGTTCAAAAAATCCTGTTTTTTCATCCCCAACATAAGCAATCCCCACTAAAACATTACTTTTTCTTAACAAATCATAATCAAACATTTCATCCATCAAAGATTCTAATGCTTCAGTTTCATACATGCCCTTATCTAATAAGGTAAGTTTTTTATCCATCACTGATTTAATGATAGAAGGTGGGTGGGAAAACAACGTTTCACTGCGATTTGAAAGCCAAATCTCTTCGCCTTCTTTAAATTTATCCATAGCGACCATACTCGCGTTTAAAGACCCTACACTCACGCCGCTAATAAGGTCAACATTATCTAAGTATCCCATTTCTTTAAGGGCTTTTAAGGCCCCCATTTCATAGGCGCCTCTAGCGCCTCCACCACCCAATGCAATGCCACGTTTCATAGTAGACCTCCGGTTTAATAAGGTAGTATTTGGTCGTTTTTATAGACCGTTTTAATAATGCCACCGCCTAAACACACATCCCCATCATATATAACAGCGGCTTGTCCAGGGGTAACAGCTCGAACGGGGTGTTCAAAAACAATACGTAAAGTGTTATTCACTTCTTGAATGGTAACCAATTGATCGGCTTGACGGTATCTGAACTTCGCAGTAAACTTTTTATTCTTAAGGTGATAAGCTGGATGGATTAGATTCAAATCTTCAATATCACAATGGGTTGCATAAAGCATTTCATGGTGATAGCCTTGAGCTGCATATAAGATATTATTTTTCAAATCTTTACCGACGACAAACCATGGGGCATTATCAAAATCTTTATGACCCCCAATACCTAGCCCTTTTCTTTGACCAATTGTATAGTGCATTAATCCTACATGTTCACCAATTTTTTTACCCTCTAAGGTTTTAATTTCCCCACTTTGTGCCGGCAAGTAATTTCTTAAGAACTTATCAAAATCTCTTTCCCCTATAAAGCATATCCCAGTTGAATCCTTTTTTTCTGCGGTCGGTAGATTGACTTCTTTCGCAATTCTTCTTACTTCATCTTTAGGCAAATCTCCAATTGGGAATAAAACATTGTTGAGTTGTGATTGGTTCAATTGCGATAAAAAATAGGTTTGGTCTTTATTTCCATCTATGCCTCTTAGCATTTCAACCGTACCATCTTCATTATGTCTGACTCTTGCGTAATGGCCCATCGCAATATAATCAGCCCCTAAATTTAAGGCATGATCTTTAAAGGTTTCAAACTTAATATATTTATTACACATTACATCGGGGTTTGGCGTTCTTCCTTTTTTATATTCATCCAAAAAATAAGTGAATACATCGTCCCAATATTCTTCAATAAAATCCACTTTTTTTAAAGGAATCCCAATATGTTCAGCAACTTTTAGTGCATCTTGATAGTCTCTTTCTTGAGGGCATACGGCACTGTTTAATTCTGGGTTCCCTAAAATATCTGAGTTAGCGGCACTATCCCAGTTCACCATAAATAATCCAGTAACGTTATATCCTTGTTTTTTCAATAAATAAGCAGCAACGGAAGAATCTACGCCACCACTCATTCCAATAACGACATGTTTTGCCATATAAATCAATCCTTAATTTCTTTTATCGACGTCTGAAGGCATCCTAAAATCACTTCTTGGTGCTAAGGAAATGTCCAAGATTTTAGGTGCGTCAGGCGACGCTTGTCTTTTAAATTGTTGTGAATAAAATCGTGAGAAGAAGTTTTTAACATAATGCGTTGCTTCTTCATTCGTTAAATCAAATGTTTTAATGATCAACCATTTAATTCTGTTCTCATCATCCCCAAACCTTAAAAAGCGATGCATGATGAAATCATTAATATCATATTTCCCTAAGGTTTCTTCTGTTACTTGGTTTAATAATAACTCAGGGCTGATTGGCGTATTTAAGACATCTTCTATAATCGGTTCAATCGTCTGTGAAAACTTTAAGTTGGCATATTCTTTTACCATAAATCTTACCAATGTTTTCGGTATGCCTGCGTTGATATTATACATACTCATCTGATCACCACTATAGGTGGTAAACCCTAACGCAATTTCGCTCATATCGCCGGTTCCTAAAACCAACCCATCATGCATATTGGCTAGATTCATAAGCACCATGGTTCTTGCGCGTGCTTGTGCATTTTCAAATGCTTTATCAGGGGTTTTACCATCATGACCAATTAATTTAAAATGCGCATTGACATGCTCTTTTAAATCAATTTCTTTCATGGAAACGCCTAAGTCTTTCATTAAAGCATGGGCCTGGTTTTTTGTTTGTTTAGATGTCCCTAACGCAGGCATCGTAACCCCTATAATGCTTGTTCTATCCATCTTTAAAGCATCACTAACACGCGCCGCAATCAATAATGCCAAGGTAGAATCTAATCCCCCCGAAACACCGACAATAATCGACTTCGCCCCAATATGATTCATGCGTTTTATCAAAGCATTTTCTTGTAACGCAGCGATTTTTTCAAATGCTTTATGGATTTGTTCTCCCTTTGGCACAAAAGGGGTTTGATCGAATGATTGTTCAAACTTAAAGTCACGCGTTTTTTCAATGGAAAAATCAACTTCAATCGTATCCATTGGATGTTTATTTAAAGTGTCTCTAAACGATGAATGACTTTTACGAACAAACGCAATCTTTGATAGATCAATATCGCCATAAATAATTTCACTTTCTCTTGAGAAATGTTCGGTTTCTACCAATGTTTCGCCATTTTGTGCAATTAAGTTATGGCCAGAAAATACCGTTTCACTGGTAGATTCGTTCACCCCTGCACTACAGTAAATATAGGCACCAGCATTTCTTCTTGAGTGCTCAACAACGGTTCGCTTTCTTACGACTCGTTTGTCTAAATATTCATTGGAAGCACTTAAATTCACAATCATTTGTGCACCATTTAAAGCCAGTAAGTTTCCCGGACTAATCGGTGCCCACATATCCTCACATATTTCCACTCCAAATGATAAATTGGTTTCACTTTCTTTAAAAATAATCGATCCAAACGGAATCACTTGGTCTAAATAGCGAATCATTTTCGTTCTTTTTACGATATCATACGCACTCGTGAACCAGCGTTTTTCATAAAATTCTTGGGTGTTTGGTAAATAAAACTTCGGCACAATGCCTAAAATTTTGTCGTTTTTAACCACAAATGCAACATTATATAAAATCCCTTCAATTTCTAAAGGGGCCCCAAAAATAACAATGCCTTTAAAAGGATTGTTGGTTAACAACCTGCCAATTTCATGTTTCGCGTCTTTTAAAAGAGAGTTTTGAAAAAATAAGTCATTACACGTATAGGCCGTAATGCCTAATTCTGGAAATACTGCCATTGACGCGTTGGTTTCTTTTAATAGTCTCAACATTTCATCGACGTTATATTTAGGATTCGCGACTTTTAATTTCGGTGTGATTGCGGCGACTTTTAAAAAATCATTATAATACATTTTATTCACCTCGGTATAAGTTATGTTGCTCGATATATTTTACCACGTCATCGCATAAAAGATTTGCGTTTCGCGTTTGTCTATATTCTGTAGAAGACGCATGGATATTAAAAGCTTCAATCAAGATGAAACGGTCTTTAACATAAGCAAGGTCTGGATGGCATTCAATCATTTTTTGAAGCGGTTGATTGTCACGATTTATGACAATAAACTTAAATTCCTGAATCATCTTATGAAAGTTTTTCCATCGATGCACATGCCTTAAGTTGTCAGCGCCTATGATAAATCCTAAGGGTTCATCTTTTGATTGTAGGCGTTTAAGGCTTACATAACTTCCTTTAAATGATTGATCATTTAATTCGATATCAGAAACCTTCACATCGTCATAAGGCTTCACCATTAGTTTTAGCATTTTAAAGCGATGATTTGCATATTTTAAAGATTCTTTTTTGTATGCTCTACCTACAGGTAAAAACGTAAACTGATCTATAGCAAGTTTACGTTTTAACGTTTTATACACTTCTAAATGCGCTTTCGTAGGTGGATTAAAGCTCCCACCATAAACAATATGCATACAATCACCCCCTACATTATAACATGCAAAATTAAAAGTTGGAATGTTTAAAATAAAGGCTTTATGCTATACTAGCGAGTGAGGTGATTATATGAAAATTAATAAAGATTACGTATTAACACTGGCAGAAGAAATTTTAAAAATTCCTTCTCCAAGCGGATACACTAAAGAAGTAACCAATCGCATTAAACAAGAAGCTGAATCATTCAACCTGCCTTATGAACAAACCAAAAAAGGAAACCTTATTATAACCATTGAAGGAAAGACCGATAAAACCGTTGGGTTGAGTGTGCATGTCGATACTTTAGGCGCGATGGTTCGAAGTGTCACACAAGATGGCGAGTTGCGCTTCACCTCTATTGGTGGCCCATCATGGCCCACATTAGATGGTGAATATTGTACCGTAAGAGCACGCGATGGCAACACCTATAGTGGAACATTTCTCTCAACATCCCCTGCAGTTCATGTCTTTAAAGATGCGGGGAGTAAAAAGCGAGATCCTGAGAATATGGTCGTTCGCTTGGATGAAAAAGTGCACTCTAAAGACGATGTAAAAGCGTTAGGCATTGAAGCTGGGGATTTTATATTCTTTGATCCTAAAACCACCCTTACGAACAATGGCTTTATCAAATCTAGGTTTTTAGACGATAAAATCAATGTTGCGTCGATGTTTGGGTTAATCAAAGCATTTAAAGAAAATAATCAACCCCCTCACCCAACCCTTAAAATACTCATCTCAACCTATGAAGAAGTCGGCCACGGGGCTGCGTTTATCCCACCAATGGATGAGTTCATCGCAGTAGATATGGGATGCATTGGCGATGATTTAGGATGCAGCGAGTATGATGTCAGTATTTGCGCAAAAGATTCAAGTGGGCCTTATGATTTCGATTTAGTCACGAAATTCAAAGAAACCGCTATTCAAAACAGTATTAATCACGCGGTTGATATTTATCCTTTTTATGGATCAGACGTCTCTGCAGCACTGCGCGGTGGGAACGATTTTAAAGGCGCATTAATCGGCCCTGGTGTGCACGCATCACACGGCATGGAGAGAACGCATTATGACGCAATCAAAAGCACAATCGAATTACTGTATCACTATCTAACTTAAGATGAAAACACATTGGATTTTTTGATCCAATGTGTTTTTTTTATTTAAAGTGTTTTGCCCATGTTCCGTTTTTAAAGATTTCTACCGTTTCGCCATTTTCTTGATGACCAATAATAGTTAAATCATTGCTTCCGACCATGAAATCGATATGGAGTTTGGAGCGGTTTATATTATGTTTTTCCGCTATTTCTTTTGGTTTTAATCCTTTGGTTTTAACGCTCATTGGATAAGCGTTACCAATCGCAAAATGACAACTTGCATTTTCATCTAAAATGTTATTGTAAAATACCGTATTTAATTGATTAACAGGACTTTCTATAGGAACCAATCCTACTTCTCCTAAAAATCTTGCACCATCATCTAAGGCTATGATTTTTTCTAACGTTGATTGATCTTCGCTATCAATCTCAACGATTTCACCATATTTTAACGTTAACGCAAATGGTTTGATGAGTTTGCCTCTTACACTTAAGGGTTTGGTAACTTTAACTTTCCCATTCACACCAGTTTTGAGCGGGGCGGTGAACAATTCATACGCTGGCATATTGGGTAAAAAAACATCTTCATTTCGTTTTTGGGCACCGCTTAACCAAATATGGTCGCTAGGAAGTTCAACCGTTAAATCGGTTTCTTTTGATTTATAATGGAGTCTTCTAAACTTATATTGATTTAATTTTTGACGTTTTTTCTCTAAATCATTTAAATGGGTCGTCCAAGTTTCTATTGGTTTTTGATCATCTAACATCATGATGGTAATCAAGGCTTCATGAAGTTTCATTAAGGCATCTGAGTCGTTGGACTCGGGATAAACTTTTTTAGCCCAAATTAACGATGGGTAAACCGCAGTGCTCCATTTTAAGGTTTTCGCAATTTCTTCTTGGTAAGGACGCATTTTTGCGTTCAAAGCATTTTGTGCTTTTTGAACCTTTTTAGGATCAAGTTTATTGCTCATACCAGGGACGGGTGAAGATATATTAAGAAATGCGGCTTTACGGTTAATGGTATTACGGTAGCGGTCTAATACATATTCTGGGACATCTTCTAAAACAGTATCTTTGGCATAAGCGTAGGTTATACGGGGTAAAATGGGATCTTGCCAATTAATGTGAACTGTCCCACTTTTAAAGGTTTTATACGCTTCTTGAACCAACGCTCTAACAAAATCTTGAGCGCTAATAGGCGCGTTGATAACTAGGTCTTCATCTTCTTTTAAATTAAGGCCTCTATATAAGACTAATCGTGCATATGTTATTAATAATTTATCATTCATGAGTTGAACCTTTCTTGTTGAATGGATTTTTGAAAAATGGTTTGACCATATAATTTACAATACCTTTGGGAAAGTTTGCAAGTCCCCCAGATACAACTTTCGGCATCAATCTAAAACTTTCTCGATAGGCTTCAATACGTACTTTTCTTGTAGAATGCATTTTGTTTTCTTGGAATAAATATTTGCGTGTCACGATTCCAATTCGGCACGTTAACATCCCATTGGATATGCCTTGAAAGACACTGTTTGTCATGCCTCTTACAACCGGAATGTCACGGATGGTGTCTCCAATTCTAGAAGGAAGGGCTTCATTTATATCAATATCTTCTAACCCTTCCGCAATCATGGCGGTTACTGCTACATTAAGGGTTAGTTTTGCAAGTCGCAAATAAGAAGGTCTAAACCCACATTTTTTAGTAATGGTGCGTATCATTCTTATATTAGAAAAAATCACCGCCAGCATATCCAAACTTCCGTTTTGTGAAACCGCAGTCGTCATTAATACGGTTTGTGAGTGATGAATAATCGTTTTGTCGACTTCATCTTTGATTGAGCCTTTAAAAACCGTATCGATGGCTTCTTTTAATGTGTCTGAATCTTTAATGTGTTTTTCTAATAAAGTTCTTTCTTGATCACTCAAATAATCAAGCTTTAACATCGTTTTGGCCGCTTTAATATAGGTCTTTTTATTTTGTTCATCATCCAAAGCTTCTATGGTAAACGTTGGTGCCATCAAGATGACACGAATAGGGTTAATGACGAGCAACCAAACCAAAATAAACGCTAAAACATAAAACCCATATTCAAGCCCAATATGAATAGTAGAAAGCCTTTCACCCACACTAATGACGTGGGACGCTAAGATTAATAATAGTAGAATAACAAATCCTAAAATAACAGATATCCAAAATGTTTTACGGTTCATCTTTATCCCTCACTATTGTCAAAACGAATATAACAATTAATATTGTTTTCATGACTTTTTTTAAATCCACACGACTCATAAAAAGCATTGGCACTTAATGAATCCGCATCTGTGATTAAAACCTTTTGACGGATTGATAGGTTCTCACTCACCATTTTATTCAGTAATTGTTTGCCAATGCCTTTATTCTGAAACGCTTTTAAAACGATGATGTCTTGAATATATAAAATATGGACGTGATCACTAATTGAGCGAACAATCCCAACCAACGATTCATCGATGTAAGCACCATATACTTTATATGATGACTCAAACATTTGTTTAAAGCCATCCTCGTTGTCTAGATAAACACTCCACCCAGCGTCTTGGTAAAGGTTTTTGATTGCGTCAAAATCAAAATCTGTCATTCGTTTTATTTTCATGGGTAAACTCCTAAAATGATTTAGTATCTTTATTATAACGAATTATTACCGTTTTTCATATGTTAAATTAAGGTTTAAAAAAACAACCTCTCCAACGGACGTTGAAGAGATTGTTTTAACTAGTGGTTGATTATAATCCAGCGATTTGTCCACCATCCGCAACAAATTCAGCGCCTGTACAGAAGCTAGATTCATCACTGGCTAAGAAAAGCACTAAATTAGAAATTTCAATTGGATCGCCAATACGGCCTAATGCGTTTGATTCCCCCATTTGTTCGACCAATGACTTATCAACATTAGGGTTTTCCATTGTCATCGGTGTCCGAATAACACCTGGATGAACAGAGTTTGCTCTAATATTAAATTGGCCCCAATCTAAAGCGGCGGTTTTTGTCATTCCGCGTACCGCGAATTTCGTAGCGGTGTAGGCTGAACCATTAGGATTTCCTAACATACCAGCAATTGAAGAGATATTAACAATTGAGCCAATCCCTGCTTTTTGCATGGAAGGAACCGTTATTTGCATGCCAAGATATACGCCCAATTGGTTAATCTTATAATGCATGTCATACTCTTCGTCTGTAAACTGATCCCACGGTTTAACTTTTGCAATTCCTGCGTTGTTCACTAAAATGTTAATTGGCCCGAACGTTTCTTCCGCGTCTTTTACAACACGCTCCCAGTCCTCTCTTTTGGTGACATCATGTTTCATAAATACACAATTCTCACCGAGTTTTTTAGCGGTTTTTTCGCCATCAATAATATCGGTGATAACAACTTTTGCGCCCTCTTCTAAGAAGCGCTCTGCATGTGCAGCACCCATACCGCGTGCAGCACCAGTTATAAGTGCAACTTTCCCATTAAGTCTGCCCATCGTGTCCAACCTCCTTTTTATATTTTGATATTCAAATTATATAAAAAATATTTTTATTTGTAAACGCTTACGCACCAATAAAAAAATCCAACACGATTGTGTTGGACGTTAATGCTTATGAACAATTTCTTGATGGGCTATATGGCCGTTTTCTAAATAGACAATACGGTCAGCAATATCTTTCGCATCATCATAATCATGTGTCACAAAGATACTTGTCATATCGGCTTGTTTCATAATAGAGCGAAGTTCATGTCTAATCTTCAACTTTAAATCCGCATCTAAATTGGAAAACGGTTCATCCAATAATAAAATGTCTGGACTCGGCGCAAGCGCTCTTGCGAGCGCAATGCGTTGTTGTTGACCGCCTGAGAGTTCGTGCGGGTATGCATTGATTTTATCTTCCATATCGATCAATTTTAACATGTCTAAAACTCTTGTTCTTTTCATATCTTTTCCGTACTTTCTAATGCCAAACGCAATGTTTTTATACACATTCATATGTGGAAATAAAGCATAGTCTTGAAAAACCATGCCAACATGTCTTTTTTCACATTCAACAAACGTATTGGCACTGCATAAGGTTTCTTCATTAATTTCAATGGTTCCTTTTTCTGGCATCTCAAGACCGCTTAAAACTCTAAGTAACGTAGATTTTCCGCTCCCACTACTGCCTAAAATTGCGACAATCTCTCCTTCTTCCATAGAAAAAGAGATGTTTTTTAAAACGGATTCTTTTTTCGTGTATTCAAAATCTACATTTTCAATTTTAACGTACATTGACAGGCACTCCTTTTTTCTTATAATGGGTTAAAAAATATATCGCAAGGGTTCCGACTGCTATTAATACCAAGGCTGGGACTGCGCTTTCTTGTAACATTTCTTCTCTCGCATACCTAAAGACTTCACTGGCTAAGGTATTATAATTCGTTGGTCTTAAGATAAGTGTTAATGGTAATTCTTTAATGACATCAATAAACACAATAATGGATGCGCTAATCAATCCGTGTTTTATTAAGGGAAGGTCAACGGATAATAAAGTCCTTATTTTTCCTGCTTTTAAAGAGTAAGAGGCTTCGGTATATTTCTCACCAATTTTATCGTAAGAGGCTTCTATTGAGTTATACCCAATTGCCATAAACCTTAATACAAACGCAAACGTTAACATAGCTAAGGTTGAAGAAATCACTAAACGCCCGCTATCAGGATTAAAGAGTCTATATAAAGGATAAAGGCTACGGTCAATATCTTGAATGAATATCATCACCGCAATCGCAATGACGGCCCCTGGAATTGCATACCCTAAGTTCGTGACTTTTAATAACCCTTTTTTGAATTGATTTTTAACGCCGCGATTATAGTTGGCAAGCATTAATGCGATAAATACAGTAATTAATGTTGCGCTGAGGGCAAGGGTTAATGAGTTGATAACTAAAAAGATGAACTCTAGACTAAAGACATCTTTGAAGGTGAGGGTTGCGTAATATATTAATTGAAAAAGCGGAATAAAAAACGCGAAAGCCATAATCGTCCATAAAACCATCGGTATGAATAGTTTTTGCCATCCTTTTAATGGGATTCTTTCAATCGGACGTCCCTTTACATGCAGGGTATATCTTCTTTTCCCGCGTATAAAACGTTCGATAAAAATAATCGCAAACACTAAAATCATTAAAACCGCACTCAAACGTATCGCTGCGACGGTATCACCTAATGAAAACCAAGCATTAAAAATCGCAAAACTAAAGACTCTGACATTAAAGTATGCAACGACCCCATAATCATTTAGCGTCTCCAAAACCACTAAAAGCGTTCCAGCGACTAAAGCGGGTCTTAACAGTGGTAAAACAACGCGAAAAAACACAACAAATTTATTGGCTCCAAGCAATCTTGCATTTTCACTAAATGAAGCACTTTGTTTGGATAGTGCGCTTCTTACCAACATATAAACATAAGGAAAAAGGGTTAATACAAATATAAAAATCGCCCCATTTATATTCATCATATTTATCCTTAATGGCAAGTTAATCATTCTAAAAAATCGTGACAATGTCCCCGTATATGAAACCATATCTGCGTAAACGTAGGCCGCAATATATGAAGGCATTGCCAAAGGCAAAATTAAAAACCAACTTAAAAGCTTTCTTCCTTTGAATTCAAAGCGGGTAATAATATAGGCACTAAATAAGCCAATTAACGCGGAAAAGACCGCCACAAAAGCGATCATGATAACCGTGTTAACAATATAGGCATTTAATAGGTTTTCTCTTATATGGATCCAGGCATCAGATGGCGGTGTCAATATCTCTACTAAAATATTGAGCATCGGCAAGATAATAAGTAAAGCCGCAGCGACACTGATTACACTGAATATATTAATATTTCTTTTTAATCGCTTCAGCATATGAAATCCTTCTTTTAAAAATTTATTCCCAACCTACTTCATCCATAATAATGGTTGCTTGGTAACTGTTTTCACCTAACGCACTTAAGTTAATGTCTTGTGCATTAAATTCTCCCCATGATTTCAATAAATCATGCGCTTCAACATTAGGGTTGATTGGGTATTCATAATTTGCATTCGCAAAACTCGATTGGGCGTTTTTTGAAGATAGAAATTCAATAAACTTAATCGCTGCTTCAGGGTTATTTGAATATTTTGTGACGCCTGCAGCAGAAACGTTCACATGCGTACCTGTTGAGTCTTGATTAGGAAAAAAGACTTCTACAGTGTTGGCAACCTCTCTTTCAAATGCATCCGAAGAATACATCATACGACCTATATAATATGTATTCATAATCGCAACACTCGCGCCACCTTGGACAACATATTTGGCTTGGTCTCGATCATTGCCTGAAGGCCTTCTTGCAAAATTGTTAACAAGTCCACTCGCAAAATCACGTGCTTGTTCTTCTCCCAAAATTTCTATAAATGAAGCCATTAAAGATTGGTTATAAATATTGGTACTTGTACGCGTGACGACTTCACCGTTAAATCTTGGTTCTGTTAATGCTTCATAGGTCGATAGTTCGCTTTCATCCACTCTAGAAGGGTCATAAACCAATACACGAGCGCGCATTGTTAAACCAAACCAATAACCATCCGCATCACGGTAGTTTGCAGGGATGTTTTCGGATAATACGTCACTTGAAACCGAACGTAAAACCCCTTGTTCTTTTGCTCGATGCAATCTTCCAGCATCCGCAATCATTAATATATCAGCATTCGTATCTTCGCCTTCGTTTTCTAAGCGATTGATCAATGGATCAGCATCACCATCAATGACATTGACTTGAATGCCTGTTTCTTCTTCAAATTGATCAAACAATAATTGATCGGTATCGTAGTGTCTTTCTGAGAACACTGTTATGCTTTCTGAGTCACTAGAAACCCCTAGTGTACAAGCAGAGAGCATAAAAACAAAAGTACTCACAGAAAGAAACAACCATAGCTTTTTCATATAGAAATCCCTTTCTAATTTATAAATATTATATTTTGTTTGTTACGTGCGTTATTATATGATTAACGCCCATGAATGTCAAAGCTATTAATATATTTTATAAATAGTAATACAGCTTTATCTTCACATTATAAAAAAAGGCGTAAATACGCCTTTTTAAACCTTATACAACTTTGTTATCATTACATTTTTATAAAGAAAATTAATGAAATGTAGGGTCTTCACCATCAATAATAGAAAGTTTTTCAACATCATACCCTAAATGTTCAATCGTTTCGATGATGTCCTCAGCAAAAGATTCATCTTGATCAAAGTGAAATCTTCCAAACTTTCTTTCTAAGGAAATTTCACTTTTTTGAACCCCAATTCTATTTAAGATATTCGTAATACTATTGATACATGACCCACAGTGCATGCCTTGTATTTTCAAATTTAAAATATTGATAGAACCACTCCTTAAGATAATTTTAGTGCTTCTGTTAAGCAAGTTCCACTATTTTCATAGGTCCCAAAATGGGTTTCAACACTGAATCCATTATATTGAACGTTGATCGTGAAATCTTTATCGCTTGGTAGCCATAGCCCATAAAATCCATTATCTAACAAAGTCACTTCATCATCTAAATAAACGTCTCCTGCATCATCGGTAATGGTAACTTCCATCGTTTCATTAGCAAGTTCTGATTGACAAGTTACTAAGTTATGATTATGACACGGATGCGTATTATCCAAGTAAGGCGCGAATGAAAGGTAAAATTTATCTTCGGGTACAGGATAAATATTTTCTTCTTCTTCGGTATTAATCACTAAAGATCTTTCTAAAATTCCAGCACTAATAATCGATCCATCTAACGTTTGTTCGTCTAAAGCTAAAACCATTTCTTCAACACTTAAATCTTCGATCCCATATCTTTCATAGACACTTTGATTTGATTGGGTATTTATAAAATACAATGTTCCTATAAAGACAACCCCTAAAATAATGAATGTTATTGTTAATTTTTTCACTTAGCTTTCCTCCAAAATTCTTTTTGTTTGTAAATACGTTTCTTCATCAATTTCTCCACGTGCATAGCGGTTTTTTAAAGATTCCTTCGCACTATCTTGATAAGTGCGCGACGGTTTGTCGTTTTGATCGATCAATAGGTATAACCCTAGAATCACAAAAATCCAAAAGATTCCCATTCCAAATCCGTGGCCCCCACCATGATGTCTGTATCTAAATTCACTAACCCCTAATGATGGGGTAATAAGTATCGCAAAATAGATAATAAGACTTATAACACTCAATCCTAATATAACCTTTAAAAATTGTTTCATATGATCACCTCATCTAAAGGATATAAAACCAATGTGAAGGAATTATGAACGAAAATGAATAATTGTTTTCTTTTGTTTGTTTGAGGCATCTTCAATCGCTAAGCTAAAGCCATGATACGATAGGATTTTTTCAACGATTTTTAAGCCTTTTCCACTACTTTTAGGACTAAATATATTGCTTGGTTGTTCAATTGAAGAATCATTTTTACTAGTGGCTTCATTCATGATTGAAAAGCGTTCATCATCAAGATAAACGGTTACTTCACTCGACGAGGGAGAATATTTTAAGGCGTTTTGAAATAAATGGTCTAACACACGTTTTAAATCTTTATGATTGCCTTTAAGAAATACTTCTGATTGTATGTCATATTTTAAACGTATGGTTTTTTCGGTATATAAAACCTTATGATATTCAATCACTTCTTCACATAAAGCCGAGAAGTTGATTGATGTAATATTTTTTTCTTCGCTTCCCTCAATAATTTCATTGATGAGATTGGACATTTTTTCACTTTCTTCATTGATTGAATCCATAAGAGACTTATCTAAAGCGATTCTATCGTGTATTACGCCATCCATTAATCCACTAATAATCGTTAACGGGGTTTTTAAATCGTGGGCAAGTGATTGGATTTCTTGGTAGTGGGATTGTTGCATTGAATCAATTTTGTGTAAGGCTTCATCAAATGTTATTGCGATAAAATTAAAGTCTTCAAAGTAATAAGTCTTTGTTTTCCCTAAAGCATGCATAGAATGCTTAAGCGACATAAGATCATTTTCAATATGGGTTTTAAATTGGTTAATTTGTTTGGTAAAGTAAATGATAAAACTAATATAAAGTACAATTAAAAATAAGTTAATGGTGAATAAATAAAACAAGTTCGTTAAAAAAAGATTGCTTTGTGCATTATCTATGGTAATGCTCGCGTATCGTTGTTCATCTAGATAAACATCATATTCGCCACCTCCACTCGGAGGCGTTTGCGTAGTATATTGATGGGTGCTATCAGTTGTTTCATACGTTAGGTAAACGGCATGAGTATGTCCATAATGTTCTAAATATGTGATCGCAGTTTCATCATCGGTATAGGCAATTAAATGTTCTACCATCTCTACGAGATTTTCATTTTGCGTTTCTATACTGGTATTGATATAGATGGTATTGATACCGATCACAACAACATTGATCAATATAAATAAAATCGTAAAAGTAATCTTAAACGTTTTTGAAATGGAGCGGTTTAAATAAGGGATTAAATTACGCATATATCACACCTCTAAACCTATACCCACCACCATAAATGGTTTGAATTAACGATTGGTCGTTTAATTTTTTTCGTATATTTTTGATGTAAGTATCCACTATACGATCGTAGGCTTCACTTTTAGATAAGCAGCCTTCAATGATTTGTTCTCTTGATAATACCTGAGAAGGATGATCAATAAAAAACGATAGAATAAGACTTTCTTTATATGTTAGATTAATGGGGGCATTATTTTTATAGAGTCCCTTTGATTTTTCGTTAAACACATACAAATCATCGTTGAATGAAAATCGAAGCGGTTTATTTTTGTTTAATCGTGCTTCAATATTTCTTACCTTTAGCAATACTTCATCTATTGAAAAAGGTTTGTTGATATAATCATCTACCCCTTCACTCAATAAAGCGAGTTTCGCAGACTCTCCACTTTTTGCTGTTAAAACAATGATGTAAACATCACTGTTTTTTCTAAGTGCTTTGATTAGGGTCTCCCCTTGCATATTAGGTAACATTAAATCACTTATTACCAATTGGACAGGTTCATTTTTTAAATAAGACAAAGCAGCCTCAGCGGTTAAAAACGATTTAACTTTATGAGATTCTTGTTTTAAATAAAGACTCAACATGTCATTGATTTTTCTTTCGTCTTCAATCAGTACTATGTGCATCGAACCACCTCCCCTTTAGCATACCATTATTTGTAAAAACCCCACCCTTTCACACTAAAAAAGATAAGCACACGCTTATCTTTAAAGAGATTTATACAGTTTGTAATACTTTTCAACCAATCCATCTTCAAATGGGCCTTTTTTTTCATTAACCAATGATTTTAGCGTATCAAGTTCCACCTCTAAAATTTTTCTAAGTTTGGGTGGATATTCCATTTGCTTTTTATGTCGATTGTATTCGTTACGGTCT
Organism: uncultured Candidatus Izemoplasmatales bacterium; assembly: GCA_964479895.1. Lineage (GTDB taxonomy): Bacteria > Bacillota_I > Bacilli_A > Izemoplasmatales > Izemoplasmataceae > B1SED10-225. The sequence continues at coordinate 24,656 of CAYZOR010000009.1, forward strand.
AAAACGCGATACGAAAAATCTGGTTTCACTTTAATATCAAGATCATAATCGATATATTTAATGGCCTCATCATCCAAGACATACGGTGAGGCTATATTACAGTAAAAGGCAATCCCTTCTTTTCTTAAGATCCCTATACAATTAAACCAATGTTTCTTGTAAAAAAAGGTGACAGAAGGTTCTTTCGTAAACCAAAATCTCCCATTATTTTCTATAACTTTGGTTCGTTTATTCGCAATCACGATATAATCTTCAGTATTTTCAATAACTCTTGCATTGGTCCATATTCGGTGCAGTGATTCATCGTGTTTATAGCTTTGAACGACTATTTGATCGCCTAAATCATACATTTTAACACTTCCAGTTTATTGGTCTAAATAATCTTTTCCTTTGAGTGAATCTGGTTCATGGGTAAATAAATCATTATAGTCTTGTTGACGTAAGACTTCATAAGATAAAATTGCGACGGTATTGCTTAAATTTAAACTTCTAACGTTTTCACTCATGGGAATTCGCATTAAGCGATCTTTATGCTGTTTTAATATTGACTTGGGAATCCCACTTGATTCGCTTCCAAATATTAAATATATATCTTCTTTAGTTTGTTTAAAGTTCATTTCACTTGGGGGTTTTTGACCATATCTTGTTAAAAAGAAATATGTTCCTTTGGTTTTTTCAAAAAACGTTTCAATATTTGGATAGACTTCATATTCAAGGTGTTTCATATAATTTGCGGCGCTTCTGGTGACATACTTCGCATCCAGTGAAAAACCAAGCGGTTCAATAAGATGTAATTTAAAATGGCTTCCTACACAAGTGCGCATAATATTTCCTGTGTTTTGAGGAATTTCTGGTTGATATAAGACAATATGATTCATTTGTTTTGTCCTTTCTTGATGGTATTTAACGTTTCATTTAACCATGGCGTATTTAATGTTTTTTCAACAATTTGTAAGTACTTGGGTAATTCTTGGTCGTTTTGCGTATAGAGTAATGCCAAAGCGTTGCGTTTTAAAACACTCATTCCACGCCATGAAAAGGCGTAATCTTTATAGTGTTTCATCAGTGATTTGTTTGATGTGCTCAGTAAAGTTTTTAGGTGGATTTGAGCGGCTTCGTCACTTTCAAACACTGCTTTTTTTATTGGGGAAATGTCTTTATTTTTCGGACAGACATTTTGACAAATATCACATCCGAATAAATAGGTCTTCATCTTCGATAGTTCATAAGTGTTTAATGGTTTTTTTTCTTGTGTAATATGGGACATGCATAAATGAATATCCATATGATGTTTGTCTAAAGCCTTTACTGGACAAGCATCAATACACTTCGTACAATCTGCGCAATCGTCGAGTAAGTAAGGTTCAACGCTTAAAGGGGCATCTATTAAGAGGGTTGCTAAATATAGATGGGTTCCAAAGGTTGGGTGAATTAAAAATTGATTGTGCCCAATGAACCCCATTCCGGATAAGAACGCTGCGAACCTTTCATCCAACTTTGAGATATCGACATTGCCTTTGGCTTTGATGTTTTTCATTTTAAGTGCATTTTCTATGTGTTTAAGGCGCTCATTAAATACTAGATGATAATCTTTTCCGTGGGCATACCTAGAGATATATCCATAGCCTTTTCCTTTATATTTAGGACGTTCTTTTTGATAAGATAAAGCCAATACCACGATTGTATCATACCCTTTTAAAAAGGAGAAATCCTCTTTTAAATGGCTAAAGTGTTTTTCCCGAAAGGCAATGTATGTTTTTACTGGAATGGTTTTAAAATCATCTACATATTGATTTAAAATAGTTTTCATCATCTTATCTTCCCCAAAAAATTGGTGGATGCGCTAAGCATCTCACCAATTTATCGTGTCGACCAATTGGTCGATTGACGCAAGTCAACTCACCTATAGTATAAACTAAAATGTCAAATTTTCAAAATCAAAAAAACTCCCAGGTTTCCCTGGGAGAAAAAAAGGAGATATCATGAAGT